>CAYVQQ010000254.1:0-4694 GCA_964453085.1 uncultured Mycobacterium sp. | reverse complement strand
CAGGTCGATGCCGCTGTCGCGTTCGGTGAGTTCCGCCGACATCTGCTGCAGCCTGGTGGCGATCCGGGGGGCGGGCTGCTCGGTGGCGGCGGCCAGTGCTTCGACCGTCACGGGGCTGTCGACCACCAGCAACAACGCCTCGAGCACGGAGCCGAGTTCGTCGGCCGCCAGGGGCGCCGTCTCGGCGACGTCGGGGATGCCCGCGTCGGGATCGACGCCGGTCACGTCGTCGGTCATTGGCGGCGCTCCTCACGACTCGTCCTGGACTTCTGCCCGGGCCTCGTCGGTCTGACGCTCCCCGGTCCATGAGATTTGAAGCACGCCAAGCGGCTCCGACTGGTCGAATGCTACCGCCCGACTCCGGTACAGCTCGAGCAGCGCCAGGAAGCGCCCGATGACCTCCATCGGCGCCCGACAGTCGGCGACCAGCTCCGAAAATGGGGCCCACCGGCCGCTGCCCCGCGCCTGAAGGATCGCCAGCAGTTTCCTGGCCTGCTCGGGGACCGAGACCTGTGGCTCGTGCAGGTGCCTGGTGCTCACCGTCGGAGCCGGTCGCGGCGTGAGCGCGATCGCGGCGATCTGGGCGAACCGCTCGGCGTCGACACCGAGCGTCACCTCGGGCAGCAGTTCGGTGAACCGGTCCTCCAGCGACACCGCGCGCGGATAGCTGCGCAAAGCGGTCGCCTCCAGTTCGGCGAACATCTCGGCGACGTGTTTGAACGCGCGGTATTGCAGCAGGCGAGCGAACAGCAGGTCGCGTACCTCCAGCAGCGCCAGGTCCTCCTCGTCGTCGACCTGCCCGGCCGGCAGCAGCCGGGCCGCCTTCAGGTCCAGCAGGGTCGCCGCGACCACCAGGAACGCGGTGGTCTCCTCCAGGTCGAGCCGCGGGCCGATCTGCCGGGTGTAGGCAATGAAGTCGTCGGTGACCTGGTGCAGCGCCTCCTCGGTGACGTCGAGGCGATGGGCGAAGATCAGCTGCAGCAGCAGGTCGAACGGTCCCTCGAAATTGGTCAGCCGGACTTGGAAACCAGCTCCGGAGCCGCCCTTTGGTGCCGCCTCACCGTCAGCGCTGCCCGTCACGCGCCGAATCGGTCGATGAACTCGCGGGCCAGCGCGCGGTAGGCGATGGCGCCGGTCGATCTCGGCGCCCAGGTGGTGATGGGCTCACCGGCCACGCTGGTCTCCGGGAACCGGACGGTCCGGCTGATGACGGTGTCGAACACCAGGTCACCGAACCGCTCCACGACCCGCGCCATCACCTCGCGCGCATTGACGGTGCGGGCGTCGTAGCGGGTGATCAGGATGCCGCTGATCTCCAGCTTCGGGTTGAGCCGGTCGCGTACCTTGTCGACGGTGTCGGTGAGCAGCGCCAGCCCGCGCAGCGAGAAGAACTCGCACTCGGTGGGGATCACCACGCCGTCCGAGCAGGCCAATCCGTTCACGGTGAGCAGGCCCAGCGACGGCTGGCAGTCGATCAGGACGTAGTCGTAGCGGTCCAGCACCGGGTGCAGCGCGCGGCCCAGGGTCTGTTCGCGGCCCACCTCGTTGACCAGTTGGATCTCGGCGGCCGACAGGTCGATGTTGCTGGGCACCAGGTCCAGGTTCTTGACCCGGGAATGCAGCAGCACGTCGTCGATCGACACCCGCGACTCGACCAGCACGTTGTGGATCGTCTTTTCCAGCTCGTAGTGCGGGACCCCCAGCCCCGCCGACAGCGCACCCTGCGGGTCCATGTCGACCAGCAGCACCCGGCGGCCGTACTCGGCGAGGGCGGCGCCCAGGTTGATCGTCGACGTGGTCTTCCCGACGCCGCCCTTCTGGTTGCACATCGCCACGACCATGGCCGGGCCGTGCGAGGTGCGCGGCTCGGGCTCCGGGATCGGCCGCAGCGGTCGCCCGGTCAGACCGAGTTCGACGCCGTTGTCCGGCCGATCGGTCATGGCAGGGGTGTTCGGGAAGTGAACATCGCAGGCAAGTCTAACGGCTCCGCGCGTTGGCACAGGGCGACCCGCAGGGCGATTTACCAGCGAATATGCGTCGACGCCGCGGGTTGACACCCATGCGAGTGCGCAGGTTTCACATCTGCCACACCAGCACCGCCGGAGCGCCGGCGGGCCGGCGGCGTGACGGCTGCCGGAATCCGACTACCTGAGCGGCCGCGCGGGCTACCGCGCCCGCGGATGGGCGCCGGCCCAGACTTCGCGCAGGGCGTGCACCGTCACCAGCGTGTAGATCTGCGTCGTCGTGACCGAGGCGTGTCCGAGCAGCTCCTGCACGACCCGGACGTCGGCGCCGCCCTCCAGCAGGTGGGTGGCGAATGAATGCCGCAGCATGTGCGGCGACACCCCGGAGGTGATGCCCGCCCGTTCGGCCGCGTCCTGCAGCACCTGCCAGGCGCTCTGCCGCGACAACCGCCCGCCGCGCACGTTGAGGAAGATCGCCGCGGTGCCGCGGCCCCGTCGCGCCAATTCCGGGCGCCCGCGCACCAGGTAGGCCTCCAGCGCCGTCACGGCGGGACGCCCCACCGGCACCAACCGCTGCTTGCCGCCCTTGCCGCGCAGCAGCACCGACCGGGCTTCGGTGTCGATGTCGTCGACGTCCAACCCGACCGCTTCGGAGATGCGCGATCCGGTGGAGTACAACAACTCCAACAGCGCACGGTTGCGCAGCGTCAACGGACCGTCGGCGGGGCCGTCGCCGCCGGCGCCCTCCAGCAGCGCCAGCACCTCGTCGACCGTGAGGCTCTTGGGCAGCCGTCGCGACGGCGTCGGCGGCCGCACCGCCTGCGCCACGTTGATTTCGGCGAGCCCTTCAGCGGCGGCGAACCGGTGCAGGCCACGCACCGCGATCAACGCGCGGGCCGCCGACACCGCCGACAGCGCCGCGGTCCCGGCCTCGGGGTCGCCGCGGCGCAGGGCCACCAAAAAGTCGCTGACATCGGTCTCGGCCACCTTCGCCAGATCGTGTATACCCCGGTCCGCCAAGTGTTTCGAATAGCGCCGCAGGTCGCGGCGATAGGAGCTCAGCGTGTTCGCCGAAACACCCCGCTCGATCGTGAGGTGGTCGAGGTAGCCCTGTAGTTGCGACTCCAGCGCCACCGTCGTCACCGGGCATTCCTTCGGGCGGTGAACGCCGTCGGCCTGTCGGTCCAGGGGCTGTCGACCGGCCGTGGCTCCGCGAACCCGCCGGACACGGTGTGAGCGGCCAAGAGTCCCGCCACGGCGATGGCGTTGACGATTTCGCCGCCGAAGACCTTGGTGACGGCATCGGAGAGGGGGAACCACTCCAACTGCAGGTCGGCTTCTTCGTGATGCGCCTCAGGCCGCTCCACCTCGCTCAACCCGGTGGCGAGGTAGACCCGTACGGATTCGTCGCTGAAGCCGGGCGTGGAATCGAGGTCCACGAGCACCCGCCACGTGTCGGCCCGCAGTCCGGCCTCCTCCTGCAGTTCCCGGGCCGCGGTCAGGTGCGGCGCCTCCCCGTCGACGTCGAGCAACCCTGCGGGCAACTCCCAAAGCCGGCGGCCCAACGCGTGCCGGTACTGGTAGACCAACGCGACGTTGCCTTCGTCGTCCAGCGCCACCACGGCCACCGCGCCGAAGTGCTCGACGACCTCCCTGGTGACGACGTGGTCGCCGGGCATCCGCACCTGGTCGCGCCGCAGCGCGAAAATATTTCCGGTGTAAAGGATTTCCGACGATATCGTCTCGAAACTGTGTTCAGCCACGGTACACGGGCTCGGGTAGTGACCTCGCTGCGTCCCCTTGGGGGCCGGCGCCGTTGGCCGAGCGCTCAGGGATCTCGGGCATCTCGACGGGCAGCAGTTCGCCCGCCTTGTAGTCGATCGCCGCGCCGACGAATGCCGCGAACAGCGGATGTGGCCGGGTCGGTCGGCTCTTCAGCTCGGGGTGGGCCTGAGTGCCGACGACGAACGGGTGTACCTCCGGCGGATATTCGACGAACTCCACCAGGTGGCCGTCGGGCGAGGTCCCAGAAAACCGTAGACCGCTCTGGGCGATCCGGTCGCGGTAGGCGTTGTTGACCTCGTAGCGATGCCGGTGCCGCTCGGACACCTGCGTGGTGCCGTAGGCCTGGGCCACGATCGAATCCGGTTGCAGCACGGCCGGATACGAGCCGAGGCGCATGGTACCGCCCAGGTCCGCCTCACCGGCGACGATGTCGAGTTGGTCGGCCATCGTGGAGATCACCGGATCCGGTGTGCCCGGCTCGAATTCGGCGGAGTTGGCCTCGGTGATACCGACTGAGCGGGCGGCTTCGATCACGATGCACTGCAGGCCCAGACACAGCCCCAGCACCGGCAGGCCGCGCGTGCGGGCATGGCGGATCGCCCCGATCTTGCCCTCGATGCCGCGGATGCCGAATCCGCCGGGGACCAACACCCCGTGCACGTCGGCCAGCGCGTGCGCGGCCCCGGGGGCGGTCTCGCACTCGTCGGAGGCCACCCAGTGCATCTCGACTTTCGCATGGTGCTTGAACCCGCCCGCGCGCAGCGCCTCGGTGACCGACAGGTAGGCGTCGGAGAGTTCGACATACTTGCCCACCAAGGCGATCCGTACGGTGTCGCGCGGCTCGTGCACCCTGCGCAGCAGGTCGTCCCACTCGGTCCAGTCGACATCGCGGAACGGCAAATTGAGCCGGCGCACCACGAACACGTCAAGTTCCTCGCGGTGCAA
>CAYVQQ010000253.1:0-4715 GCA_964453085.1 uncultured Mycobacterium sp. | reverse complement strand
ATCCGGAATCGCTTGATGGCGGGCATCAATCAGCGCCTGGAAACGTCATGTTCGCGGCGGATGGAATTATCTGGAGAATTTCTCACGGCTAGCTAATTCGTGGCGGGCGCCCGGTGACGTCGCTCGGCCGCTGCCCCGTCGCCGATGCGCACCGGACGCAGGTTGTCGGCGTCGGGATGACGAAATTCGCGAGTCGGGAACCAACGCGTGTCGACCGACGCCGGCATCACCTTGCCGATGCCGGACAGGGTCCGGCCCGGCGATGCCGGCCTCGGAGAGCTCGTCGACAGGGAGATCCGCCCGCACCTCGACGAACTGGAAACGGTGAGCTGTCGCCACGTTTGACCAGGCGCAAGCTGTCCAGCCGGTTCGGCCTCGCACCATGCCGGCCGACGCCATCACGAGGATGCTGAACGGGGTACCGCGGCGGAGAACCGGCGCGGTACCCGGCCGCATCGTGCCAACCGGACGTCGCGGCACCGGGAGCCGTAGGCTTGCGGTTGTGCGGCGCTGGCGCGGCCAAGACGAGATCCCCACGGACTGGGGCCGGTGCGCGCTCACCATCGGGGTGTTCGACGGTGTGCACCGTGGGCATGCCAAACTGATCGCCCACGCGGTCAAGGCGGCCCGCGCACGCAACGTACCGTCTGTACTGATGACCTTCGATCCCCACCCGATGGAGGTCGTTCATCCGGGGAGTCACCCGGCCCAGTTGACGACGCTCACCCGCCGCGCCGAACTGGTCGAGGAGATGGGCATCGACGTCTTCTTGGTGATGCCGTTCACGACGGATTTCATGAAGCTCACCCCCGAGCGCTACATCCACGAGTTGCTTGTGGAGAACCTGCATGTGGTGAAGGTCGTGGTGGGGGAGAACTTCACCTTCGGCAAGAAGGCGGCCGGCAATGTCGACACGCTGCGCAAGGCGGGTGAGCGATTCGGTTTCGCGGTGGAGTCGATGTCGCTGCTGTCCGAGCACCACAGCGGTGAGCACGTGACCTTCTCCTCCACCTACATCCGGTCCTGCGTGGACGCCGGCGACATGGTGGCGGCCACCGAGGCGCTGGGTCGCCCGCACCGCGTCGAGGGCGTCGTGGTCCGGGGCTACGGCCGAGGCGCCGAACTGGGCTATCCGACCGCCAATGTGGCCCCGCCGATGTATGCGGCCATCCCGGCAGACGGGGTGTACGCCGCCTGGTTCACCGTGCTGGGGCGCGGACCGGTGACCGGTACCATCGTGCCGGGGGAGCGCTACCAGGCCGCGGTGTCCGTCGGCACCAACCCCACGTTCTCCGGGCTCACCCGCACGGTCGAGGCGTTTGTGCTGGACACGTCCGCCAACCTTTACGGTCAGCATGTGGCGCTGGATTTCGTTGCACGCATCCGCGGCCAGAAGAAGTTCGACGCGGTGAGCGACCTGATCGAGGAGATCGGCGCCGACACCGAACGGACGCGGGCCCTGCTCAAGGACTGACCGGTGACCGTACTGCTAGACTGCCCGCTGACACTGGCGCGTGCTGCGGTTCGCGGTGGCCGCGCCGGATTTCCACTCATCGCGGACCGATTGATGGAGTTGTTTCGTGGCGCTGACAGCCGAGCAGAAAAAAGAGATCTTGGGCACCTACGGCCTGCATGAGACCGACACCGGGTCTCCGGAGGCGCAGGTCGCGCTGCTGACCAAGCGGATCGCCGATCTGACCGAGCACCTCAAGGCACACAAGCACGACCACCACTCGCGCCGCGGGCTGTTGCTGTTGGTCGGGCGGCGCCGCCGCCTGCTGAAGTATGTCGCCCAACTCGACGTGGAGCGGTACCGCTCACTCATCGAGCGCCTGGGCTTGCGTCGCTGACGCCGACCGCCCAGGTTATCCCGGCGGTCTGGGGCGCCTCGCCGCCGCGGGCGTGTAGAGTAAGGACGTTCTGGGCCGCGTCTGGCCCGAACAAGTGGTGCGGTGCGCGCAGATCCGCGAGCGCCGTTCCAGCGTGTCACTATGCACCTCCGAGGGAGCAGCCAGTCTGCATCGGGCGGTCTTCGGTAGTGGCTGCCGGGCTCTCCGGATCTGGGGCAGGTCGGCAGCTTCGATCGATGGCCGTAGCCGTATTCGGACTTCGCTCATCACCCTCTCGCGGGCGACTTGCGTGACGACGCGAAATTGCTGAATACCAAGAGAGGCCGTACGGGCGCAGATGTCTGTAGCTGAGATTGACCCGGGTGTATTCGAGGCCACCGCCGTAATCGACAACGGAAGCTTCGGTACCCGCACGATTCGTTTCGAAACCGGCCGGATGGCCTTGCAGGCCGCCGGGGCGGTCGTCGCCTACCTGGACGACGAGAACATGCTGCTGTCGGCGACCACCGCCAGCAAGAGTCCCCGGGAGCACTTCGACTTCTTCCCACTGACGGTCGACGTCGAGGAACGCATGTACGCGGCCGGCCGCATCCCCGGGTCGTTTTTCCGCCGCGAGGGGCGGCCTTCCACCGACGCGATCCTGACCTGCCGGCTGATCGACCGCCCGCTGCGCCCGTCGTTCGTCGACGGCCTGCGCAACGAAGTCCAGATCGTGGTGACGATCCTGAGCTTGGATCCCAACGACCTCTACGATGTGCTGGCCATCAACGCCGCGTCGGCCTCCACGCAGCTGAGCGGTCTGCCGTTCTCCGGCCCGATCGGCGGCGTACGTGTCGCGCTCATCGATGGCACCTGGGTGGCCTTCCCGACGGTCGAGCAGCTCGACCGGGCCGTCTTCGACATGGTGGTGGCCGGGCGTATCGTCGGCGAGGACGCACAGGGCAAGGCTGACGTGGCCATCATGATGGTCGAGGCCGAGGCCACCGAGAACGCCATCGAGCTCGTCGCGGGCGGTGCCCAGGCGCCGACGGAAAGCGTTGTGGCCGAAGGCTTGGAGGCCGCCAAGCCGTTCATCGCCACGCTGTGCGAGGTGCAGCGCGAGTTGGCCGACGCGACGGGGAGATCGGCGAAGCCCACTGTCGAGTTCCCGCTGTTCCCCGAGTACGGCGAAGACGTGTACTGCGCGGTCGCCTCGGTGGCCACCGACGAGCTGGCCGCCGCGCTGACCATCGCGGACAAGACCGAGCGCAACAACCGCACAGACGAGATCAAGGCGCAGGTCCTCGAGCGGCTTGCGGGCGATTCCGGGACCTACGCGGACCGTGAGAAGGAGGTCGGCGCTGCATTCCGCTCGCTGACCAAGAAATTGGTCCGCCAGCGCATCCTCACCGACCATTTCCGCATCGACGGCCGGGGCATCACCGACATCCGCGCGCTGTCGGTCGAGGTCGCCGTCGTGCCGCGGGCGCACGGCAGCGCGCTGTTCGAGCGTGGCGAGACTCAGATCCTGGGCGTGACCACGCTGGACATGATCAAGATGGCCCAGCAGATCGACTCGCTGGGGCCCGAGACGTCCAAGCGCTATATGCATCACTACAACTTCCCGCCGTTCTCCACCGGAGAGACCGGCCGGGTCGGCTCGCCCAAGCGGCGCGAGATCGGACATGGCGCGTTAGCCGAGAGGGCCCTCATCCCGGTGCTGCCCAGCGTCGAGGACTTCCCTTACGCGATCCGTCAGGTCTCCGAAGCCCTGGGGTCCAACGGCTCGACTTCGATGGGTTCGGTGTGCGCGTCCACGTTGGCTCTGCTCAACGCCGGTGTGCCGCTCAAGGCGCCGGTGGCCGGCATCGCGATGGGTCTGGTCTCCGACGACGTCGACGTCGACGGCCGAACCGAGCGCCGCTTCGTGACCTTGACCGACATCCTGGGCGCCGAGGACGCGTTCGGCGACATGGACTTCAAGTGCGCCGGCACGAAGGACATGATCACCGCCCTGCAGCTGGACACCAAGCTGGACGGGATCCCGTCCCACGTGCTCGCGGGCGCCCTAGAGCAGGCCAAGGATGCGCGTCTGACGATTCTCCAGGTCATGGCCGAGGCGATCGACGTTCCCGACGAGATGAGCCCCTACGCCCCGCGGGTGACCACGATCAAGGTGCCGGTAGATAAGATCGGCGAGGTCATCGGTCCCAAGGGCAAGGTCATCAACGCCATCACCGAGGAGACCGGCGCGCAGATCTCCATTGAGGATGACGGCACCGTGTTCGTCGGCGCCACCGACGGCCCGTCGGCGCAGGCCGCCATCGACCGCATCAACGCGATTGCCAACCCGCAGCTGCCGACGGTGGGCGAGCGGTTCCTGGGTACCGTGGTCAAGACCACGGACTTCGGAGCGTTCGTGTCGCTGCTGCCGGGCCGTGATGGGCTGGTGCACATCTCCAAGCTGGGCAAGGGCAAGCGCATCGCGAAGGTCGAGGACGTGGTCAACGTCGGTGACAAGCTGCGGGTCGAGATCGCCGACATCGACAAGCGGGGCAAGATCTCGCTGGTCCTGGTCGACGACGACGGTGCGGCTTCCGAGACGCCGTCCGACTCGGGGGCCGCACCTGCCGATGCCGCGACAACCGGCAGCTGACCCGCCCGCCGCGCCCCGCAAGGCGGCCACCCTGCGCCGGGGCACGCGCGGCACCGAGGCGGAACGGGAAGACCGGACCACGCTGCGCCGCACCGCACTGTCGGGCGGGCTGCGGGTGGTCTCCGAGTACTTGCCCGCGGTGCGCTCCGCGTCGGTCGGGGTGTGGGTGGGCGTCGGCTCACGGGACGAGGGTTCGACCGTGGCTGGTGCCGCGCACTTCCTTGAGCACC
>CAYVQQ010000252.1:0-4767 GCA_964453085.1 uncultured Mycobacterium sp. | reverse complement strand
ATCGACGGGATGGTTTGGCACCTCGATGTCGGCTCGTCGCATCCTGGGGCTGGAGCAGGTCCCAAGGGTTGGGCTGTTCGCCCATTAAAGCGGCACGCGAGCTGGGTTTAGAACGTCGTGAGACAGTTCGGTCTCTATCCGCCGCGCGCGTCAGAAACTTGAGGAGTGCTGTCCCTAGTACGAGAGGACCGGGACGGACGTACCTCTGGTGTGCCAGTTGTCCCGCCAGGGGCACCGCTGGATAGCCACGTTCGGCTAGGATAACCGCTGAAAGCATCTAAGCGGGAAGCCTTCTCCAAGATCAGGTTTCTCACCCTTTTAGAGGGATAAGGCCCCCCGTAGACCACGGGTTCGATAGGTCAGACCTGGAAGCTCAGTAATGAGTGCAGGGAACTGGCACTAACCGGCCGAAAACTTACCAACACACATCGCAACCACTGTTCACAATCACCACATCCCCCACCAGAACAACTTGTCCAACATAATAGAGTTACGGCGGCCAGAGCGACAGGGAAACGCCCGGTCCCATTCCGAACCCGGAAGCTAAGCCTGTCAGCGCCGATGATACTGCCCTTATCGGGTGGAAAAGTAGGACACCGCCGAACATACACAAAAACACCCCCGTACCGCGGGGGTGTTTTTGTGCTCTCTGGTCGAATGCTCTAGTCGAATAACGGGTGCGCCGGCCTTCGCTCCAAGTCGAGCAGGATGCGTTTGCGTTCCAATCCGCCGCCATAGCCCGTGAGGCTGCCGCCGGCACCGATGACGCGGTGGCACGGCACCACGATCGCGATCGGGTTGCGACCGTTGGCCGACCCCACTGCGCGCGCCGAACCGGGAGCGCCGATCTGTTCGGCGATTTGTCCGTAGGACCGTGTCTGCCCATATGGAATCGTCAACAGCGCGCTCCAAACTCGTCGCTGGAACTCGGTACCCCGCAGGTCGAGGTCGAGGTCGAAGGCGGTGAGCTCCCCGGCGAAATAGGCCCCGAGCTGATCTACGGCGTCTTGGAACGCCGCGGGGTCCGGCGACCAGTCCGCTCGGCTCGGTTCGTGGGTTTGGTCGACCATCCGCAGATGGGTCAGGGTCGAGCCGCGCCCCGCGAGGGTCACGGGCCCGAGCGGGCTGGAGACGGTCCGGTACCTGATCATGCGATCTCCCGATGGTTCACCGGTTCTGCGACGCTGGTCCCAAGCGGCCGGGCGGTATGCGAACGCAAGCGGCGAGGCCGCGGGTGTTGAGGGGCCCTGGCGACGGGGGCGAGTCGGGCGTTCGGGGGTGTGGTGGCTGTACGGGCCGGCGGTGTGTCGGGGTAGTGGGCAGGGCGGGGATCGATAGGCCGTCGAACCGGGAGACCTTGGACTCGCGAGGCGCGGTAGCAGCGTTGGGAATCCTGATCCACGGTTGCACGGTCAGGCCCGGCCCTCCGGCAAAGCTCGCGGGAACGCGCCATTGAATGGGAATACGGGGAATACATTGAATGGGCATACCACATGGGAGGGGGCGCACGCCCTGGGGATAGGTTCATCGCAACATGAGCCCCGAGGAGTCGTCCCGCCTCGTGAATGATGATGGAAACGTGACGATGGCATCTCCCAGCGGCGTGCTGGGCATCGGCGAGTTCGATCCGGCGTTCGAGGCCGAGCTGTCGGCGCGCTATCGAATTCCCAGACTCCCCGCCGGCTCCGGTCGGGCCGAGTATCTGGCCGAACGCGGGGCCGGCGTTCGGGTGGTGGTGACTTCGGGCCGACCCGGTGTGGACGCGGCGACGATCGAGGCGCTGCCTGCGCTGGAGGCGATCGTGAACAACGGCGCAGGTGTGGATCTGCTAGATCTCGATGCGGCGAGTAGCCATGGAGTCGGTGTGAGCAACACCCCGGATGTGCTCTCGGACACCGTCGCCGATACCGCGCTGGGGTTGATCCTGATGACGGTGCGTCGTTTCGGCGCCGCCGACCGCTATACGCGGGACGGTCGATGGGCGCGGGAGGGCGAGTTTCCATACACTCGCGATGTCAGTGGCATGCGGATCGGCATCCTGGGCTTGGGCCGGATCGGCTCGGCCATCGCCGTGAGGCTGCGCGGATTCGATTGCACCATCGCCTATCACAATCGGAACCGGGTCAACCTCGCGCCGTACCGCTACGCCGAGTCCCCGGTAGAGTTGGCGGAATCGGTCGATGTGCTGGTGGTCGCCACCCCGGGAGGTCGCGGAACGCGCCATCTGGTCGATCGCGGTGTCCTGAACGCGTTGGGGCCCGAGGGCTACCTGATCAACGTCGCTCGTGGCAGCGTCGTGGACCAGGACGCGCTGGTGGAGTTGGTGGCCGACGGCCGGCTGGCCGGGGCGGGCCTGGATGTCTTCGCCGACGAGCCCACGGTGCCCACGGAGTTACTCGGGCTCGATAACGTGGTGACCTTTCCGCACATCGGCAGCGCGACGGCCCGGGCTCGCCGGGCGATGGCGCGGCTGGCGATCCGCAATCTGGACAGCTATCTTCAGACCGGCGAATTGGTGACGCCGGTACTGCAGCCCCGTAGCCGCTAGCGCGGCCTACCCCAGCGCCCAGCCGGTCCCAGCGGGACGGCCGGTCGTTGAGCGGGCGTCACGGTGTTCCGAAACGTTTTCGGGCGCCGACGTCGCCGGCGACCGCTCCGGCCCGCGGCGTCAGTCCAATCTTGTCGGCCACGCTCTAAGGTGAGTCGGGTGCGACTCGTCATTGCCCAGTGCACGGTGGACTACGCCGGCCGGCTCACCGCGCATCTGCCGTCCGCGCGGAGGCTGTTGCTGTTCAAGGCCGATGGATCGGTCAGTGTGCACGCCGACGACCGTGCCTACAAGCCATTGAACTGGATGAGCCCGCCGTGCCGGCTCACCGAGGAGTTCGGCGGCGACGCGCCGGTGTGGGTCGTGGAGAACAAGGCGGGCGAACAACTGCGCATTACCGTCGAAGCGGTCGAGCACGACTCCACTCATGACCTGGGCATCGATCCCGGGCTGGTCAAGGATGGTGTCGAGGCGCACCTGCAGGCATTGTTGGCCGAGCACGTCGGGCTGCTGGGCGAAGGGTACACGCTGGTGCGCCGCGAGTACATGACCGCGATCGGGCCCGTCGACCTGCTCTGCCGCGACGAACATGGTGGCTCGGTCGCGGTGGAGGTCAAGCGGCGCGGCGAGATCGACGGGGTGGAGCAGCTCACCCGCTATCTGGAGTTGCTCAACCGCGACAGCGTGCTGGCACCGGTGCGGGGTGTGTTCGCCGCCCAGCAGATCAAACCGCAAGCGCGCACACTGGCCGCTGACCGCGGGATTCGTTGTGTCACGCTCGACTACGACCGCATGCGCGGCATGGACAGCGACGAATATCGGCTGTTCTGATCTGACCGAGGTCTCCGGACTAGACTGGGCTGAATGTGGCGTCCCGCTGATTGCACCGGACTGCCCGGGCCGGAACCGGACCCGGGAATTCCGACCGTCCGGGGTCGCGGGGCCAATCCGCGACCTTGCTGGCCGCACCCCGGCACCAGAGGCGACCCGCCGCCAGTTTCACGTCGGCACCACGCGCCCGCGAGGGTACGGGGAGACTGACCGTCGATGGCACGGCGCCGCACACCGCCGCGACGGCAGCGGCCTCTGCTGTTGTCG
This sequence comes from uncultured Mycobacterium sp., assembly GCA_964453085.1. Lineage (GTDB taxonomy): Bacteria > Actinomycetota > Actinomycetes > Mycobacteriales > Mycobacteriaceae > Mycobacterium. The sequence continues at coordinate 1,121 of CAYVQQ010000252.1, read as the reverse complement.
TCGGTCTCGCGGCGGGTCGAAATGGGGCCCGACGGACACGAATACGAAGTTCACCCGGTAGCCGCGGCCCGCGCCGTCAAGGTCTACCGGTGTCCCGGTTGTGACCATGAGATCCCTACCCGCACCGCACACGTCGTGGTGTGGCCGACGGACGGCCCGTCCGCCGGAACCGACGATCGCCGGCACTGGCACACCGGGTGCTGGGCCAGCCGCGCGACGCGCCGGCCAACCCGGAAATGGTCGTGACCCGTCGGGAACTCAGGGAGCCGGTTCGATCAGTTCGATGAGGACTCCACCCGCATCCTTGGGATGGACGAAGTTGATGCGCGCGTTGGCCGTGCCGCGTTGGGGTGCTTCGTACACCAGACGGACACCGCGGGAGCGCAGATGCTCGCTGACGACGTCGAGGTTTCCGACCCGGACCGCCAGCTGTTGGATGCCCGGCCCGCGTTCGCCGAGGAACTTGGCAATCGTCGAGTTCCCGTCGAGCGGGGCAATCAGCTGAATTTGCGCGGCGCCTTGCGGCGCGTCGCGCGCCGCGAGCATGGCCTCGCGGGTACCCTGATCGGGATTGACTTCCTCGTGCACCAGGATCATGCCCAGGTGGTCGTGATACCAGGTGATCGCCGCGTCCAAGTCGGGGACGGCGATACCGACATGGTCAACCGCCGTCACGAGTGCGGTGCCAAGGGCCTGACGGGCGTCGACTTGATCGGTCGTCATCTCACAACGGTAGCCTGATGGCAGCGATTCCGCTTCTCCGGGGATCGGAATCAGCCGTCCGTGCACACGCTGAGGAGACAGTAATGACGACGTCGGTTATCGTTGCCGGAGCCCGGACGCCGATCGGCAAGTTGATGGGTTCGCTGAAGGATTTCTCCGCCACCGACCTGGGTGCCATCGCGATCGCGGGTGCGCTGGAGAAAGCCGGCCTGCCGGCTACTGCGGTCGAGTACGTGATCATGGGCCAGGTGCTGACCGCGGGAGCCGGTCAGATGCCCGCCCGCCAGGCGGCGGTGGCCGCCGGCATCGGCTGGGACGTCCCGGCGCTGACCATCAACAAGATGTGCCTGTCGGGTATCGACGCAAACCTGGCCGGAGCCGGCATATTTGCCACTTAT
>CAYVQQ010000251.1:0-4773 GCA_964453085.1 uncultured Mycobacterium sp. | reverse complement strand
GTTCGGGGCCGACGTGCACATCGGCCTGTCCATGGCCGACCAGCTCCGGTGCGCCGATCGGGTCAACAAGCCGCATGCGCGCGACCTGCTGGCCGACGCCCACGCCCCGGGCTACCCCACCAGCCTTGCCGAACACCCCAAAGCAGGACTGTCGATCTCGATGGGTTTCACCCCCGATGACGAACTGGGCTCCCACGACCTGCAGCTATGGCGTCAGCTGGAGTTCCCGGGAACCAACGGGCAGGTGTCGGCCCTGGGGCTGGCGACGTTCTACAACGCGCTGGCCCAGGAGAAGATCCTCAGCCGCGAGCACATGGACCTGGTCCGGGTTTGCCAGGGCGGTACCGAAGTCGATCTGGTGCTCGGTCCCCGCGTCGCCGACCACGGGTGGGGTCTGGGCTACATGCTCAACCAACGCCGCGTCAACGGACCGAACCCGCGGATCTTCGGGCATGGCGGGCTCGGCGGGTCGTTTGGGTTCGTCGACCTGGAGCACCGTATCGGCTACGCATATGTGATGAACCGTTTCGACGCGACGAAGGCGAACGCCGACCCTCGCAGCGTGTCCCTCAGCAACGAGGTGTACGCGGCTCTCGGGGTCGGCCTGCCGGCCTGAGAACGCTGCCGCGCCGGGCCAGACAGACGGATCGCGCCGCCCATCACCCGCGTCTGGGTGGACAAGGGCCACACCGGCGTCACCGATGCCACGCCACCAACCGTCTGACGTCGGTCACGTCTGGCAGGTCGGGCACCAGAACACGTTGCGGCCCTCTAGCACTGCGGTGCGGACCGGTTTCCCGCACACCCGGCACGGCTCCCCGGTGCGGCGGTACACGTAGGTCCGGGGCCGACCGGGCCGGTATGGCGGCGCGCCGCGGTCGTGTTCGCCACGCACCACCACGATCTTGCCGCGCGTCAGCCCGACCCCCATCAGCGCCACCAGATCGGTCCACGCCGCCCCGAATTCCGCCTCGCCGAGGTCACGGCCCGGCCGGAACGGGTCGATGCCGTGGCGGAACAGCAACTCGCTGCGATAGACGTTACCCACGCCCGCAACGACCGCCTGGTCCATCAACAGCGCACCAATGGTCCTGCGGGACCTGGCGATGCGCGCCCACGCCCGCGCCGGGTCGGCATCGTCGCGCAACGGGTCTGGCCCGAGCCTGGTGACCAGGTCGGCGAGCCGACCCTCATCGATCACCTCGCACACGATCGGGCCGCGCAGATCGGTGCCGACTTCGGCCCCCACCATGCGCATCCGCACCTGCCCGACGGCCGCCGGGAGCGCGCCGCCTGGCCCGGGGGGAACCGGCCACTCGGTGAAGGTGCCGTACAGGCCGAGATGCACATGCACGATCGGGCCACCGGCGTAGTGGTGGAACAGGTGCTTGCCCCACGCGTCGGCCCGGCGCAACACCCGGCCGTCCACCACGACCGCCGCATCGGCGAAGCGGCCTTGCGGGCTCGACACCGCGACCGGCGCACCGGCGAATCGCCGCTGGTGCAGCCGGGCTAGGCGGTGCAGCGTATGCCCTTCGGGCACCCCGCGCCGGCGCTCAAACCACGGCGCCGGGCACCGGCGGCGCCTGATGGGTGCGTTCGTACTCCAGGAGAATGTCGATACGCCGTTGGTGGCGTTCGGCTTTCGACCATGGGGTGCCCAGGAAGGCGTCCACGATGGCCAGCGCCTCCGCCTCGGTGTGCATGCGACCGCCGATGCCGATCAACTGCGCGTTGTTGTGCTCGCGGGCCAGCTTGGCGGTATCGATGTTCCACGCCAGGGCACAGCGGGCCCCGGGCACCTTGTTCGCGGCGATCTGCTCGCCGTTGCCGGATCCCCCCAGGACGATGCCCAGGCTCTCGGGGTCGGCGACCGTTCGTGTCGCGGCGGCGATGCAGAACGCCGGGTAGTCATCCTCGGCGTCGTAGCTGTAGGCGCCGCAGTCGATCGGCTCGTGTCCCGTTTGCGTGAGGTGCTCGATGATCCGCTGCTTGAGCTCGAATCCGGCATGGTCGGAACCCAGGTAGATGCGCATGCGCTACATTCTGCCGGACGCCGCCGCTCCCTCTCCGGGCGGCCGGCACGAGTTCCCGGCAGGTCTTCCGAGCGGTGGCTGAGCACCTGGCGTGAAAAGCCCCGGCTAGTCGAATTCCGGCTGCTCGGTACGGGTCCGCTTGAGCTCGAAAAAGTGGGGGTAGGCCGCGAAGGTCACCGCGGCGTCCCACAGCTTGCCGGCTTCCTCGCCGCGGGGAATTCTCGACAGCACCGGCCCGAAGAACGCCACGCCGTTGACCTGGATGATCGGCGTGCCGACGTCCTCACCGACCGCGTCCACCCCGGCGTGGTGGCTCCTGCGCAGAGCGTCGTCGTAGGCGTCGCTGTCCGCGGCCCCGGCGAGATCGGCCGACAGGCCCGCGTCGGCGAGCGCCGCCTTGATGACCTCGGGGAGGTCCTTGTTGCCCTCGTCGTGAATCCGGGTGCCCATCGCCGTGTACAGGGGGCCCAGCACACCGGTGCCGTGGGCCCGCTCGGCGGCGATCGCGACCCGCACCGGGCCCCACGCACGCGTCATCCTCTCGCGGTGCTCGTCGGACAGCCCTTCGCGGTTCTCGTTGAGGATCGCCAGGCTCATCACGTGAAAGGTCACGGTGACGTCCCGAACCTTCTCGGCCTCGAGGATCCATCGGGAGGTGATCCATGCCCACGGACACAGCGGGTCGAACCAGAAGCCGGCCTGGGATTTGGTGGGGATCTCGGCGGGCATGGAGCAGTCCTCTCCTCGAAGCCTGGTGACGCTGGGCAGCCCGGTGACGCTGCCGAACACGTCCGGCACAACCGTAGTCGCCGTGGGTGTGTTCCCGCCCCTTCCGGCACGTAGATTGGGCGCGTGGCCCTCCCCAATCTCACCCGGGACCAGGCGGTCGAACGAGCCGCCTTGATCACCGTCGACAGCTACCAGATCAACCTCGACCTCACCGACGGCTCCGGCGCACCCGGCGACGGGACTTTCCGGTCCACCACCACCGTGGTGTTCGACGCGCTTCCCGGCGCCGACTCCGTCATCGACATCGCCGCCGCCACGATCCGCAGTGCCACCCTCAACGGTCGCGACCTCGACGTGTCGGGCTACGACGAGTCGACCGGCATCCCGCTGCGCGGACTGTCCGACCGCAACGTCGTGGTCGTCGACGCTGACTGCCGCTACTCCAACACCGGTGAGGGACTGCACCGGTTCGTCGACCCGGTGGACGAGGAGATCTACCTGTATTCGCAATTCGAAACGGCCGACGCCAAACGCATGTTCGCCTGTTTCGACCAGCCGGACCTCAAGGCGACCTTCAGCCTGAAGGTGTCCGCACCCGCGCGTTGGAAGGTGGTGTCCAACGGTGCGACCGCATCCGTCGCCGAGACGGACGGGATCGCCGTGCACACGTTCGCCACCACCCCGCGGATGAGCACCTACCTGGTGGCCCTGGTCGCTGGCCCCTACGCCGAATGGAAAGACCGCTACACCGACGAACACGGTGAAATCCCGCTGGGCATCTACTGCCGCGCTTCACTGGCGCAATACATGGACTCCGAGCGCTTGTTCACCCAGACCAAACAGGGGTTCGGCTTCTACCACAAGCACTTCGGCATGCCGTACGCGTTCGGCAAGTACGACCAGCTGTTCGTGCCCGAGTTCAACGCCGGCGCGATGGAGAACGCCGGCGCGGTGACCTTCCTCGAGGACTACGTGTTCCGCAGCAAGGTCACCCGCGCTTCCTACGAGCGGCGCGCCGAGACGGTGTTGCACGAGATGGCGCACATGTGGTTCGGCGACCTGGTCACCATGACCTGGTGGGACGACCTGTGGCTCAACGAGTCGTTCGCGACGTTCGCGTCGGTGCTGTGCCAGGCCGAGGCGACCGAATTCACCGAGGCCTGGACCACGTTCGCCACCGTCGAGAAGTCGTGGGCCTACCGCCAGGATCAGTTGCCCTCGACGCACCCCATCGCCGCCGAGATTCCCGACCTGGCCGCCGTCGAGGTGAACTTCGACGGGATCACCTACGCCAAGGGCGCTTCGGTGCTCAAGCAGTTGGTGGCCTACGTAGGGTTGGAGCAGTTCCTGGCAGGGCTGCGCGATTACTTCCGCGCTCACGCGTTCGGCAACGCCACGTTCGGCGACCTGATCGCCGCGCTGGAGCAGGCGTCCGGGCGTGACCTGTCGGACTGGGGGCGGCAATGGCTGAAGACCACCGGCCTCAATACGTTGCGGCCGCAGTTCGACGTCGCCTCCGACGGCCGTTTCACCCGGTTCACGGTGGCGCAGAGCGGCGCCGCGCCGGGGGCCGGGGAGACGCGGGTGCACCGGCTGGCGGTCGGCATCTACGACGAGGATCGGTCCGGCAAGCTGGTCCGGGTGCACCGGGAGGAGATCGACGTCGAGGGACCGCGGACGGATGTGGCTGCACTCGTGGGCGTGTCGCGGGGCAAGCTGGTCCTGGTCAACGACGACGACCTGACCTACTGCTCGCTGCGCCTCGATGCCGAGTCACTGCAAACCGCGTTGGAGCGGATCGCCGACATCGCCGAGCCGCTGCCCCGCTCGCTGGTGTGGTCGGCGGCCTGGGAGATGACCCGCGAGGCCGAGATGCGTGCCCGGGACTTCGTGGCGCTGGTGTCGGGCGGGGTGCAGGCCGAGACCGAGGTGGGGGTGGCTCAGCGGCTGCTGATGCAGGCGCAGACGGCGCTGCGCTCCTACGCCGAGCCGGGCTGGGCGCGCGAAC
>CAYVQQ010000250.1:0-4776 GCA_964453085.1 uncultured Mycobacterium sp. | reverse complement strand
GAAGGCTGCGCGGCCATCGTTGATCGCCATGTTGGTCGCGTCGGCCAATTCGGTCGCGCGGGCGGCGCGGGCGATCCGCTGGCCGAGGGCGACCATCCCGGCCAACGTCTCCGGCGGGGTGTCGGTGAGGTCGACGCTGTGACATTTGGGCAGTACCAGGGTGTGGCCCCGGGTGAATGGGCGGATGTCGAGGATCGCCAGGTAGTCGTCGTCTTCGTGGATCCGGATGGCCGGGGCTTGACCGGCGACGATGGCACAAAAGACGCAAGGCACCTCGCCCACGGTACCGGCCGGCTCAGGGCCGCAGCGCAGCGGCGATGGCATCGATGGCCCGGTCCAGGAGTGCGCGGGTGGTCGCGAAATTCAGCCGGGCGAATCCCGAGCCCACTGATGCGCCGAACGGGATGCCCGGGGAGAGCGCCACTTTGGCCTCGGCGAGCAGGTATTCCGCCGGCTCGGACGCCAGCCCCAGCGCGCGGAAGTCCACCCACGACAGGTAGGTACCCTCCGGAGCGGTGACCGTCACCCCGGGAACCCGCTCCGGCAGCGTCCGCGCCAGATGGTCGCGATTGGCCCGCAGGTAAGGCAGCACGTCGTCCAGCCACGGCGCTCCGTACCGGTACGCGGCGATGTTCGCGCGGATTCCGACGGTCGAGGCGCCCATCCGGTGCAGCATGTTGACCCGGTCCCAGTCGTCGGCGTCGCGGGGATTGGACAGGATCGCCTGCGCGCACATCAGGCCGGGCAGGTTCCATCCCTTGGAGGCCGACGTCAGCGTGATCACAACCCGCGCCGCCTCCTGCGACACCGAGGCCGCGGGAACGTGGCGCCGACCGTAGACAACGGGCCCCCAGATCTCGTCCGCGATCACCCGGGCGCCGTGCGCCGCCGCGATCTCGACGACCGCATGCAGCTCGTCCGCGGTGAAGGCCGTGCCGAGCGGGTTGTTCGGGTTGCACAGGATCACCGACCCGGCACCGCGGACGAACGCGGCGTCGAGCGCGTCCAGGTCCGGCAGGTACCGTCCCGACTCCTGGCGCACCATGGGGATCTCCATCCGCTGGCGGCCGGTGACCTGCAGGACGTCGAAGAACGGCATGTAGGCCGGCACGGGCAGCGCCACCGGGCTTTCGGGTCGCGTGAGGAAGTTGACGACGGTCTCCATCCCCTTGAGGACATCGGGGACCACGCGCACCCAGTCGGGCCGGACTTGCCAGCCGTAACGCTGGTGGCACCACTCGGCGGTTGCCCTGGGCAGCTCATCCTCGGTGACCGGCGGGTAGCCGAATTCCTCGTTCTCCACGCACCGCCGCACCCCGTCGCGCACCGCGGGCGCCGTGGGATAGTCCATCTCGGCCACCCACAACGGCAGCACGTCGGGCGCGAAATGATTCCACTTGATCGTGTTGCGGCATCGGAGTTGTTCCTCGGTCAACGAGTCGAAAAGTCGATCCTGCATGGGCCGAATATGCACCACGCCGCCGCGCCCGGCGCCGCCGGCCATTCGGATCCGCCCGCTATGCTGCCGCGATGGACGCTCGCGAGCTCGCCTTCGCCGGCGCGGCCGCTCAGGCGCGGATGCTGGCCGACGGCGACCTGACCGCCCCGGACCTGCTGGAGGTTTACCTCGACCGGATCGCGCGTCTCGACAACGAGTTGCGGTGCTACCGCGTGGTGCTGGTCGACAGCGCACGGCACGAGGCGGCTAGGGCGCAGGAGCGGCTCGACGCGGGCGACCGGCTGCCGCTGCTCGGTGTGCCGATCGCGGTCAAGGATGACGTGGACGTCGCCGGGGAGGTGACGACCTACGGCAGCGGTGGCCACGGCCCGGCCGTGACGAGCGACGCGGAGATGGTCCGTCGCCTGCGCGGCGCGGGCGCGGTCATCATCGGCAAGACCAACGTGCCCGAGTTGATGATGTTCCCCTACACCGAGTCGCTGAGCTTCGGCGCGACGCGGAACCCGTGGAACCTCACGCGCACGCCGGGTGGCAGTAGCGGCGGCAGCGCGGCGGCGGTGGCCGCCGGGCTGGCCCCGTTGGCGACGGGCTCCGACGGCGGCGGCTCCATCCGTATCCCGGCGACCTGGTGCGGCCTGTTCGGTCTCAAACCGCAACGGGATCGGATCTCCCTGGAACCGCGCGACAATGCCTGGTACGGGTTGAGCGTCAACGGCCCGGTGGCCCGCTCGGTGCTGGACGCGGCCCTACTGCTCGATGCGACCGCCACCGAGCCCGCGGCGTCCGGGCCCGACGGGCAGTTCGTGGCCGCGGCCGGCCGTGCCCCCGGCAGGCTGCGAATCGCCTTGAGCACCAAGGTCCCGGCGCCACTGCCCGAGCGGGTCGGCAAGGCGGAGCTGACGGCGGTCGAGCAGGCCGGCGCGCTGCTGCGCGAACTTGGCCACGACGTCGTTCGACGGGATCCCGAGTACCCGGCTTCGGCGATCCTGACGAACTATCTGCCCCGCTATCTGCGCGGGATCAGCGACGACGCGGACGCGCAGGCCCACCCGGAACTTCTGGAGCCCCGCACCCGCACCATCGCGCGCATGGGGTCCTACTTCTCCGACCGGCGGATGGCAGCCCTCGCCGCCGCGGAGTCGGCACTGAGTGCCCGGATCCAGTCGATCTTCGACGACGTCGACGTCGTTGTCACGCCAGGCAATGCGGCGGGTCCGCCGCGCGTCGGCGCATACCAGCACCGGGGTGCGGTGTCGACGCTGCTGCTGGTGGCGCAGCGGATTCCCTACCACCAGATCTGGAGCCTGACCGGGCAACCCGCCGCGGTCGTGCCGTGGGACTTCGACGGCGACCTGATGCCGCTCTCGGTGCAGCTCGTCGGACGGCCGCACGACGAGGCCACGCTGCTGTCATTGTCCGCGCAGATCGAAACGGCACGGCCCTGGGCACACCGGCGGCCGCCGCTGTCATGACGCGGTGACCACCCGCCAACCAGTCGGCTTGGTGTCCACCCGGCACGGCCTGTGCGGGGCTGATCGACGGTGATCGTCGGGTGCTCGGCGACGAACGCGCCGAGGTCTTGCCCGCCAAGACTTTCGGGTCGATCGCCCGTCCCGCGCAGTCCCCGCAGAAGTGGCGCGGTCGTCGCCGACTGTATCGTCGTCGACAACAGCCGCCCTCGCCGGAAGACCGAGCCGTGCAGTCCGTTCAGTTGGTTCGCCGCATCGTGATTCCCGCACCGGTCCTGCCGTGACCGCGGTGCGGCGGGAACGGCTCGCGATCCGCGCCGACCGGATGTTCGACGGGTACCGGTTTCACGACGGCCCGGTGACGGTCGTGGTCGAGGACGGCCGGATCGGCGCGGTCGACTTCCCGGGCACCGGCTACCCGCCGGACCTGACGCTGGTCGACGTGGGCGGGGCGGCGTTGTTGCCGGGTTTGGTGGACGCGCATACGCACCTGTGCTGGGACCCCGACGGCGATCCCGAAGACCTGGCCGGCGAGTCTTACGACGCGCTGGTGGAACGGGCGCGCCGGCACGCCGCGGCCGCGTTGAGCGCGGGGATCACCACGCTGCGCGACCTCGGTGACCGCGACTTCGCGACCCTCACGCTGCGCGAGGACTATGCCCGCGGCGCGGACCTGGGGCCGGAGCTGCTGGTTTCCGGGCCACCGCTGACCCGCCGCGGCGGGCACTGCTGGTATCTGGGCGGGGAGGCCGAGGGCGCCGAGGCGCTCGTCGACGCAGTGCGGGAGCGGGCCGCGCGCGGCGTTGACTGGGTCAAGATCATGGCGACCGGCGGCTTCACCACGGCCGGGACCGACCCGTGGCGTCCGCAGTACGACGACGACCAACTGACCGCCGTCGTCGAGGCGGCCCACCGGGCGGGTTTGCCCGTGACCGCGCACGCCCACGCCACCGCCGGTATCGCGGCCGCGGTCGCCGCGGGGGTCGACGGGATCGAGCACTGCACGTTCCTCACCGAGGCCGGCGTCGCCGCCGGCCCACAGGTTGTCGAGGCGATCGTCGGCCGCGGCGTGTGGTGCGGGATCACGATCGCCCGGGTGTTTCCCGAGACACCGCAGGAGATCGGCGCGCTGATGAAAGGCGTGCGGCGCAGCATCCGCCGGCTGATGGACGCCGGCGCGCGCGTCGCCTTCTCGACCGACGCCGGCATCGAGCCCGCCAAACGGCATGACGTGCTGCCCGACGAGCTGGCGGACCTGTCCCGGCACGGCTTCACCACCACCGAAGTGCTGACCGGTGCCACGTCCGCGGCCGCCGCCAGCTGCGGGCTGGGGCACCGCAAGGGTCGCATCGCCCCCGGGTACGACGCCGACCTGTTCGCCGTCCCTGCGGCCGTGCGGCACGACCTCGCCGCGTTGCGTGATGTCGTAGCCGTCTGGCGCGCCGGGAGGGAGGTGGCTCCGCGGGGGTGACGAGGACACCGTCGACGTGCTCGACGGTCTGGAAGGCATCGCGCCGAGTGGGCGCAGCCGGTGCGGTGGATGCTGCCGCAGGGAGCGTCGCGCTTCCGGCAGACGACCGCGACTGAGGTAAAAATCCCTTCAAAAGACTTTACTCCCAAGCACATTGATGATCACATTGATAGTCACATAGAAGTTTTGGCAGTGCCAGGAAACAATCTTGGCATGTAGGTTGAAGTTGACTATACATATTTGACGTATTTGGATATTAGCCGTGTTGGAAAGCCAAATACCGCAACGCTTCTGGAGGCGCAGAAAGCCGAACAATTAGCGGTTTTTGATCTGGAAAACTTTGAGTAGATTCAGGTCGGTAGAACTACCGAAAATGG
>CAYVQQ010000249.1:0-4806 GCA_964453085.1 uncultured Mycobacterium sp. | reverse complement strand
TGGGGCGGCCCGGTCGACCGGGCCGCCCCAACGCGGCTTTGTCGCCGTGCTCGCGACGGAAATGATCTCGTCGACGGCCAAAACAGCACCGTCCTAGGGGGCGAGATCACTCCCGAACTCGTCGCCCATCGGGTAGGTCCAGCGCAGTGGCAGCGCTTTGAGCGCCAACGCCTTGGACGGGAATTCGACATCCGGGGTGTAGCCGGGTGGCAACTCGAAGTGCGGGATCTGCCGGAGCCACTCGCTGACGATCACCGCGAGCTCCAGCCGGGCCAGGTGGGCGCCCAGGCAACGGTGCGGACCCCCACCAAAGCCCCAGTGCCGGTGCAGTTTTCCGTCCATGACCAGCTCGTCGGTGGATGTCTCGTCGCTGCCGTCGCGGTTGATGGCGGCGATGCACAACCGCACCGGTGTGCCCGGGGGGAGTGTCATCCCGCCCACCTCGACGTAGTCGGTGGTGACCCGGGCCACTACCGGTGCCGACGGCTCCAGCCGGACGATCTCCTCGATGAACACCCTGACCTGCCGGGCGTCCGCACGCAGTTCGGCACGCAGGGCGGGTCTTTGCGCCAGCTCGAACAACGAGAAGCCGATCGCCGCGACCACCACGTCCAGGTCGGCGAGGATCTGCAGGAAGACGGTGCCGAGCACCTCGAGATCGCTGAGTTCGCCGGGCCCGTGCATCATTTGCGACAACATGTCGGAGCCGGGGCGGCCACGCCGTCGTTCGACGGCGTCAGTGAAGTACGCCATCAGCTCGCCGCCCTGCCCCCGGTCGGACCTGCCGGCCACCACGGCGTCCTTCCACCCGATCACGCGGTCCCGGTCCTCCAGCGGTAAGCCGTAGAGGTCCATGAACACCTGGAACGGGTAGAGCCGCGCGAAATCGCCCATTGCCTCGCATTCGCCCCGCACCGTCAGGGCCGCGATCATGTCGACGGCGTGGCGTTGCAGCACGGGCCGAGATCTGGCCACCGCCTGCGGGCTGAAGTGGGGGTCCAGGACCGCGCGGTAGAACGTGTGCTCGGGCGGATCGAACGCCAGCGGCACCACCGGCACCGGACTGTCGGGGGGCTGAAGCGCCAGCCGCGCAGAGAAGAGCGTGGGATCGCGCAGCGCCGCCAGCACGTCCTCGCGGCGGGTCAGGTAGTAGTGGCCGTTCATGAACACCACCGGACCGGCGTCCCGCAACGCCTTCCAGCCGGCGCCGCGGTCCCGGCCGAGCGGCAGCTCGGCATACTCGAGCCGCGGCAACTGGAACGCACCCGGTCGGGGTTGGCCGTGGGTGTTCATGTTCAGTTCCAGCGCAGCGGCAACGATTTGAGCGCGAAGGTTTTCGACGGGAACGGGATTTCCGGGACGTAGTCGTCGGGCAGCTCGAAGTCGGGAATCTGCCGGAGCCACTCGTCGATGATGATGGTCAGTTCCATGCGGGCCAGGTGTGAACCCAGGCAGCGGTGCGGTCCGCCCCCGAATCCCCAGTGCCGGTGCATCTTTCCGTCCATGACCAGCTCGTCGGTGGATGTCTCGTCGCTGCCGTCGCGGTTGATCGCCGCCGTGCACAACCGCACGGGTGTGCCCGGTGGCAGCGTCACGCCGCCCACCTTGACGACGTCGGTGGTGACCCGTGCCGCAGCCGGCGCCGACGGCTCCAATCGGACGATCTCCTCGATGAAAACCCTGATCCGTCTTGGGTTTCCGCGAAGGTCACGGCGAAGCTGCGGCCTGCGTGCCAGTTCGAAAAGCGAGAAGCCGATCGCGGCGGCGACCGTATCCAGACCGGACAGGATCAGCAGGTGCGTCAAACCGAGCAGCTCGAGGTCGGTGAGCTCGCCTGGGCCGGTCATGATCTGCGTCAAAAGGTCCGGTCCCGGGTGCTGCCGGCGTCGCCGGATGACCTCGGCGAAATAGTCGTACAGTTCGTCCCCGTCGGAGCGGCCCGTCACCACCGCGTCCTTCCAGCGGATCACGCGGTCGCGGTCCTCCAACGGCAGCCCATAGAGGTCCATGAAAACCTGGTAGGGATAGAGGCGTCCGAACTCGGCCATCACCTCGCATTCGCCGCGGTCCGCGAGCTCCGCGATCATGCCGCTCGCATGGCGCTCCAGTACGGGCCGCGACTTTCTCAGACCCTCCGGGCTGAAATAGGGCTGCAAGATCTTGCGGTAGCGGGTGTGTTCGGGCGGATCGAACGCCGACGGCAGCACCGGCACCGGACTGCGGGGGGGTTGCAGTGCAAGCTGCGCCGAGAAGAGGTTGGCCTCGCGCAGCGCCATCAGCACATCCTCTCGGCGGGTGAGGTAGTAGGCGCCGTTCATGTACACCACCGGCCCGGCGTCCCGCAGTACCTTCCATCCCGCGCCCCGGTCCGCAGCCATCGGCAGCGTCGAATACTCCAGCCGTGGCATGGAGGAGGTGCCCGGCTGCCAGTCGTCGAGAATGCTCATGTGCGCTGGTGTCCGCCAATCTTTCTTCGTGATCGCCCGATGCGGCGAGGCTGCCGGCCCTACTGACCGACTAATCTACCCAGTGAGTTGTCAATCGTGAGTAATCAATCCGATCTGGCGTGCTCGTCGGAGCCGCCGAAGAAGGAACCCAGGTGAAGGTTCGTCTCGAGAAGTCGAAATGCGTAGGGCACGCCCAGTGTTACGCCGTCAGTCCCGAGCTGTTCCCGATCGACGACTCCGGTTACTCGATCCTCGAAGAGCATGAGGTGCGGCCCGAGGACGAAGAACTCACGCGCGAGGGCGTGGCTTCCTGTCCCGAGATGGCGCTCGTCCTCGAAGAAGATTAACGGTTCCGGCCATTCATTCAACAGCCAAGCAAACTGCGGATGAACGGCAAACGACTTCGAGTGAACAGTGGTCGGCGGGTAATGAACAATTGGCGTCTTCGGTCGGTCTCCCGCCCATAACGGGTTAATGTCCTTGACGAGCGACAGGTCAGCCCACAAGCGAACTGTCGCTCGGTTGCTGAGTATGGGGCGCCACAGCGAAGCGACACGCCGACTTGTTCGGTTCGCCCCTCGACTGGATTCGCTGCCTGTGAAAGCAGGGCGCGGAACTCGGCTCAGCGACCCGGAAGTAGCGACTGTGACGAGGCTCGTGACCGCGGCCTCCGCTAGGTCTGGTTTGAACGTCGGGGTCGCCTCGCGACCACGGCCCAATGAGGAGGGCACGGTGTTTGACTTCGGAGCGCTACCGCCCGAAATCAATTCCGGTCGCATGTACACAGGTCCAGGATCGGCGCCGATGATGGCCGCCGCGTCGGCATGGGACGGATTGGCGGCCGAACTCGGCACGGCCGCCGCCGGTTACGGCTCGGTGCTCGCGGAATTGACCAGTGCACCCTGGGTTGGGCCTGCGTCAGCCTCGATGATGTCGGCCGTTGCGCCGTATGTGAGTTGGCTCAACGCGGCGGCGAGTCAGGCCGAGGAGACCTCCAACCAGGCCCGGGCGGCCGCGGGCGCCTTCGAGACGGCGTTCGCGATGACGGTGCCACCCCCGGTGATCGCGGCGAACCGCGCATTGCTGCTGACGCTGATCGCGACGAACTTCTTCGGGCAGAACACGCCGGCGATCGCGGCCACCGAGGCGCAGTACATGGAGATGTGGGCGCAGGACGCGGCCGCGATGTACGGCTACCTCGGATCCTCGCTGACCGCGTCGCAACTGGTCCCATTCAGCTCGCCACCGAAGACGACCACCCCGAACGCGGGCGCCGACCAGGCGATGGCGGTGGCCCAGGCGATCGCCACCCCGGCCGGCAACTCGGCGCAGACCACCGCGACCGCCGCCCCGCAGCTGGTCCCGGCGGCGGTGACGCCGCACGCGATCTCGGCGGCCACCGCGCTGCCCCAGCCGCTGCAACAGCTGCAGAACCTGCTGACGATGGCCACCACGAACCCGGCGGCGCTGCCTTGGCCGCTGAACCAGATCCCCACCGCCTGGAACACGTCCGGGATCACCCAGGCGACCTACTACACGTGGTTCCACAACCTGCTCCAGGTGTACAACGCCTACGGTACGGGTTACCACGGGTACCAGGAAGGACAGCAGTTGACGTTCGGCCTGGGCACCACGGCCGGTGCAACCGGGGCCTGGTACCCCACGCCGCAGTTCGCGCAACTCGGCCTCGGCGCCCACAGTGTCTCGGCGGTGTCGGCGAGTGCGGGCGGGTCCGGGAAGGTCGGCGCACTGTCGGTGCCGTCGGCGTGGACCGCGCCGGCGACGCCGGCCACGGAGGTCGGCGCTGTCGTGAAGGGGGTGGAGGGGACGCCCGCCCACGCCTCGGCGGTCAACGCGCCCAGCAACGGGCTGCTGCGCGGCATTCCACTCGGCTCCGGAAGCCGGCGCGCGGCCTCCGGTTATGTCAACAAGTACGGGTTCCGCTACAGCGTGGTGGTGCGCCCGCCTTCGGCGGGGTGAGCCTGGACAGGGCCATGACAATTGCGACCGAAAATCGAAAAGCCGTCGAGGTCCATGGACTTTTGGAAAGGAGATCGCGTGGCGTTCGTGACTACGCAGCCTGAGGTGTTGACGTCGGCGGCGGGACCGTTGCCGGGGCTCGGTTCGATGTTGAGCGCCCGGAACGCCGCAGCGCAGTGCGCCGCGCACGCGCAGCCGTACCACGGCGTGAACGCTCAGGCGCAGGCCCTTCACGAGATGTTCGTCAGCACCTTGGGCACCAGCTCGGGGTCGTATGCGGCGACCGAGGCGGCCAACGCGGCCGTCACCGGCTAAAGGAGGCCGAAGGTGATCGATTTTGGAGCAATCCCGCCGGAGATCAACTCCGCGCGGATGTATT
>CAYVQQ010000248.1:0-4814 GCA_964453085.1 uncultured Mycobacterium sp. | reverse complement strand
ATGGCCTCCGGGGCGGCGAGATCCTGCCGTACGGCGCATGTGAGAACCGCCTAGGTAAGTCGTCATGGATTTTGGGACGCTTCCCCCCGAGGTCATCTCGGCGCTGATCCACGCCGGACCCGGGTCCGGGTCACTGCTGGCGGCCGCCGCCGCCTGGCATCAGCTGGGCCTCGAGCTGGACGAATCCGTGCGCGGCCACGCCGCGGAGCTGGCGTCCCTGGGCGGTAGCTGGCACGGTCCGTCCGCGGCGGCGATGGCCGACGCCGCCGAACCCTACCTGGACTGGCTGGCCGTCACCGCGCAGCAGTGCCGGCAGGTCGGCTCGTCGCTGCACGCGGTCGTCGCGGCCTTCGAGCTGACGCACTTCACCGTCGTGCACCCGTCCGTGGTCATCGCCAACCGGACGCGGCTGGCGTTGCTGCTGGCCACCAACTTCTTCGGGGTCAACCTCCCGGCGATCGCCGAGACCGAGGCCGAGTACCAGGCCATGTGGGCGAACAACTCGGCGGCGATGTATCGCTACGCCGCGGCCTCGGCGAACGCCGTCGTGCCGGTGCGGTTCTCGCCGCCCCCGCCGATCGCCAACCCGGCCGGGCTCGCCAGCCCGGCCGCCGTGACTCCCGCCGCAACCGCCTCCGACCTGCTCACGTCGCTGCCGGCCGGGCTGAGCCCGGGTGCTCTGCTGGACAACCCCTGGTTTCAGTTGACCGACGCCTGGCTGAACCAGGGCATCGCCGCCGGCGGCTTCCCGATCAACATGCTCGCGGTGCTGGCGCAGTTGGCCACGGCGCACGGGTTCGAGGCGTTGGGCGGAGACATCGGGGCGGATCTGTCGCAGAGCGCGGCGGAGTTCGCGGCGATGGAGGCCCGGCTGGCCGGTGCGCTCGGCGCGGTCGGGCCGGCCTGGGCGCCGACGAGCTCGCTGGGCACCGGGATCCTGGTGGGCAAGCTGACGGCGCCGCCCTCGGTGGTGGGTCTGCTGGCGGTCTCGGAGTCGCCGGTTCGGCTCGCGTCCACGGCGTCCCCGCTGTCGCCGGAACTCAGCGGGGCGCCGATCGTGATGCCCCCGCCCGGCGGGTTGCCGGCGGCCTCCTCGGCCGACCGCCGGCGCACCGGCCGCGACTACGACGACATCGAACTCGGGTCGGAACTGCTGGGGACGGTCATGCAGCGGCCGCCGTCGGCGGGATGACGCCGCCGCCTGATGCCCGGCTGGCGGCCGCCCGGCGCCGATCCAAGGCACGCAGGATCAGTTTACGCAGCTCGCTGACCCACAGCACGCCGCTGGACACCGCGACGCACACCAGCCACTGGCCTGCCGACAACGGCGTGGTGGTGAAGGCCGTGTTGAGCAGGGGCAGCTGCACCACGGCCACCTGCAGCAACGCCGACACCCCGATCGCCGCCCACAGCCAGCCGTTGGCGAACAACCGGTGAAACGCCGACCGCGTCTCGGAGCGGGCGTTGATCGTGTTGAACAGCTGGGCGATCACCAGGACGGTGAAGCCCGCGGTGCGGGCGGTGTCCAGCGACGACGGCACCGCGCCGCCCGGCGCGTACAGGTGGATGGTGAACAGCGTCGCGGCCGCCACCGCCGCGCCGATCACGATGACGTTGTTCCACATCCGCCCGTCGATGACCCGGTCCGACCTGGCGCGCGGCGGCCGGTCCATCACCTCTTCGGTCTGCGGGTCCACGCCCATGGCCAGGGCGGGAGCACCGTCGGTGATCAGGTTGACCCACAGGATCTGGGTGGCCAGCAGGGGCAGCGCGACGGTGTGGCCCTGCGACAGGCCGATTGCGCCGGCGAGCACGACGCCGAAGAACACGGTGAAGATCTCCCCCACGTTGGAGGACAACAGATAGCGCAGCGACTTCTTGATGTTGGAGAAGATGCCGCGGCCCTCCCGGATGGCCTCGACGATGGTCGCGAAGTTGTCGTCGGCCAGGATCATGTTCGCGGCCTCCCTGGCGACTTCGGTGCCGGTGCGGCCCATGGCGACCCCGATGTCGGCGGCCTTGAGCGCCGGCGCGTCGTTGATGCCCTCTCCGGTGGCGGCGACGACGTCGTGGTCGGCCTGCAGCACCTGGATGATGCGCAGCTTCTCCGCCGGGTCGACCTGCGTGTACAGGGAGCGCCGGCGCACCGTTTCGCGCAGCCGGTCGTCGTCGAGGGCGGCCAGTTCCGCGCCGGACACCGCCGCACCGTCGCCCTCGATGCCGAGGTCGGCGGCGATGCGCGTGGCCACGCCGGGAGCGTCGCCGGTGATCATCACGACCCGGACCCCGGCGCGGTGGGCGTCGGCGATGGCCGCGGCGGCTTCCGGGCGGGGCGGATCGGTGATGCCCACCATGCCCGTCCACACCAGTTCTCCGTCCCGGTCCCGGTATGCCACCGACACCGGGTGCAGCCCGGCCCGGGCGAGCCGCTCGGCGTCCGCGCGGATGCCCGCCCGCGCCGCGTCGTCGAGCGCATCGAAGCGATCGCCGACCCGTACCCGAGCGCACCGCGGCAGCACCTCGTCGGGATCACCGGTGAGCACGGCGGTGACCTGCCCGCCGCCGCTGGCCGAAACGCCCGGAACGCTCCGCCGCGAACCGAGTTTCGCCCCGGCCACCAGGAATGCCGCGGTGATGGGATCGCCCTCGGCGGTCCATCGGCCGTCCCGCTCGCGCAGGGCGGCCCCACCGCCCAGTGCGCCACCACCGAGCACCAGCGCGGTCTGGCGCCACAACTGGCCGCGCTCGTCCGGCGGCACCCCGTCGAGATCGACCCGGCCCTCGGGCCGGTAGCCGGCGCCGGTGACGGTCGTCTCGCCCAGCGGCGTCACGACCCGGACGATCGTCATCTCCCCGGTGGTCAGCGTGCCGGTCTTGCCCGAGCAGATCACCGACGTCGACCCCAGTGTCTCCGCGGACGTGAGTTCCTTGACGACGGCGTTGTGGCGGGCCATCCGGCGCATGCCCAGCGCGAGCACGACCGACATGATCGCGGGCAGCCCCTCCGGTACGGCGGCCACGGCCAGTGAGACGCCCAGCAGCACCGCCGTGGTCACGTCGGCGGCGCCGTGGATGCCGAACACCAGCAGGATCGTGCCGATCACCGCCACGGCGATCACCAGCACGGCCACGCCCAGCAGCCGGCTGACCCGTCCGACCTCGCGCTGCAACGGGGTTGCCCCGTTGTCGACGGCCCGCACCAGGCCCGCGATCTGGCCCGTCCGGGTGGCCATCGCCGTGGCCGTCACCACCGCCCGCCCGCAACCCTGGGTGACCGCCGTGCCCTTGAACACCATGAAGGCCTTGTCGTCGAGCGCCGCGGGCCCCGACGGGGTCCGGGCGTCCTTGGGGACGGGTTCGCTGCGGCCGGTCAGGGCGGCCTCGGACACCTGCAGCGCGGCGGCGGACAGCAGCCTGGCGTCGGCCGCCACCGCATCCCCCTCGGCCAGCAGCAACACGTCGCCCGGCACCAGATCGCCGGCCGCAATCCTGCGTTCGGCGCCGTCGCGGACGACCCGCGCCGTCACCGCGGTCATCCGTGCCAGGGCCTCGACGGCCCGCTCGGCGCGTGCCTCCTGCGTGTAACCCAAGGCGGCGTTGAGCGTCAGGATGACGCCGATCACCACCGCGTCGACGGGCCAGCCCGCGGCCCCCTCGGTCACCCACACCGCCACCGAGGCGACCAGGGCGCAAAGCAGCAGGTAGATCAGCGGGCTGCGGAACTGCGCGACGACCTTCCGCCACGTCGAGGCCGGCGGCACGCTGTCGATGTCGTTGGGCCCGACCGCGACCAGCCGCCGCGCCGCCTCGCGCGCGGTCAGCCCGCGCGCCGGGTCGGTGTCCAGCCGCTGCACGACGGTCGCCGCGGCGAGCAGCGCGGGATCGGGCTCGACGAGTGCGCGGATCACCCGGACTCGTCGGTCCGGTCCCCGCGGGATTCCAGCATGCGGTTGCGCACGATGTGTTCGACCAGGATCGGCACGAAGGTCTGCAGCGGCGCGTCGACGAACTGTTGCGCGGCCTCCTCGGTCCACCGCCTGATCTCGGCGGCCCGGTTCTCGTCGCCGCCCTCATGGCGGGCGAGCTTGTCGGCGATGTCGGCCAGCGACCGCGCCGCCGCGGACCGGGCGGGCGGGCTCGTGGCGGTGCCGTCGTGCGCCTCCGCCAGCGCGTGCCGGGCGACGTCGTCGCCGGCGTCGTGACGGATGACGTGGAGCGTGAGGTGGTTGCCGTCCTCCCCGATCAGGATGACGCTGGCCGGCTCCTCGCTGGTGAAGCCGAGAAGTTCCACGGTCTGCCCGGCGATCTGGACCAGCGACGGGGTCTCGTCCCAGCCGTTGCGGCGGTAGCCCACCAGCACCACGCGCCCGAGCCGGTCGGATACCGCCTCCACCAGGCCGGGTAGCTCCTCGACCAGCCGCCGCGACCGCGGCCACCAGGCGCCGTCGAAGTGCTCCGAGGCCGGCCGCTTCGGGGTGAGCGTCACCCGGGTGTCGCCGTTCATCTCAATCACCTGTCCATCCTTCGATCAGTCGTCGGTGCCCCATGTCGGCCGCGCGCGCGAGCAGCCCGGGAGCCGTCGCCGACGCCAGGCTCGCCACCGCTGCGGCCAGCAGCCCCTGACCCCAGGCCACCGGGCCGACCGGGGTGCAGCCGAACACCTGGCTGAGCCCGGGCGTGGAGATCACCACGAACAGCGCGGCCAGCGAGCCGACCGTCGTGGTCACCACCAGGCGCCCATGCGAGTCGAGCAGGGTCTGCGCGAGCTGGGCGCCGACCAGCGCGATCAGCGAGACCGTCGCCGCGCGCCGTGG
>CAYVQQ010000247.1:0-4854 GCA_964453085.1 uncultured Mycobacterium sp. | reverse complement strand
GCCCGAGCCTCACCGATCTCGCTTTCTGACCCACCGCGGGCGTACCTGCGCGGCACCGGGCGGTGCCAACCGCACCCCGGCGCGCGGGTTGCTCAACCAAAGCGAAGATAGGCCCTTGCGCGGGCCGCGGAGTCGACTACGCGGTGAATCTGCAATGAACAGTCTGAGAACCACGCCACCGCTGCCTGCCGTTTCGCTCAGCCCGTGCGCGCGACCGCGTAGGCGGTGTCGACGCTGTACCGGGTGAAGCCCAGGCCTTCGTAGGTCCGCAGCGCGGCGACGTTGTCGGACTCCACGTACAGCATCACGGTCGGATCGGCCGCACCGGCCAGCCGGCGCGCCAACGACTCGATGCCGACGGCCGTCAGCACCTGCCCGATGCCGCGGCGCTGCGCGGACGGGTCGACGGCCAGAACGTAGACCTCGGCCAGGCCCGGTTGGTCCGCATGCACTTTGGTCCAGTGGAAGCCCACCAACCGGCCGGCCTGGTCGCTGGTCGAGTCACCGAACGCCAGGAACAGCCCCGCCGGGTCGAACCAGGGTTCACCGCGCCGCTCCGCGAGGTCGGCCGCGGTCCACCCTCCCTGTTCGGGGTGCGCGGCGAACGCGGCGTTGTTGACGCGCAGCAGTTCGGCGTCGTCGCCCGGGCCCTCGTAGGTGCGAATCCGTATCCCGCCGACGGGTTCCACCGGAGGGGTGTCACGCAGTGAGCGCCGCATCTGGATGAGTTCCCGCACCGCGACCAGATCCAGCGCGGACGCGGTCGCCCGGGCCGCTTCCAGCGTGCCGTGCGCCCAAAAACGGTTGCGGCCAGCGGTCTTTGCCATCGCCGCCCGACTCATCGCCGCGCCGATGCCGGCGCGGCGGGCCTGCGGGTGCACCACCAATTCGGCCATCCCGCCCACGTCCCCGTCGCGGGGCGGACTGAGGTTGAGGTAGCCGACGATCGCATTGTTCGACGATCCGGGGACCAGCAGGTGCTCGGTGCGGTCGCGCCCGAGCTCGCGCAGAACCTGCTCACCAACGGGCGCGACGCCATCGAATTCCGTTGCTGCGGCGACCAATTCGCGCACCTGCCGCTGCTCGTCCACGGTCAGGCGCCTGCGCCAGTCGCACGGGGTCACCGACTGCTCGCGGGATCGGCCAGCGGCCTCGGCAGCTCCTCGCCCTCGGGCTCGGCATCCCCGGAGCCCTCGGCGTCGGCGGTGGACGTCCGCCCGCGCATCGGCCTGACGGCCTTGTAACCCACGTTGCGGACGGTGCCGATCAGCGCCTCGTGTTCGGGGCCGAGTTTGGCGCGCAACCGGCGCACATGCACATCGACGGTGCGTGTGCCGCCGAAGAAGTCGTAGCCCCACACCTCATGCAGCAACTGCGCGCGGGTGAACACGCGGCCGGCGTGCCGGGCCAGATATTTCAGCAGCTCGAATTCTTTGAAGGTGAGGTCGAGGGGGTGGCCCCGCAGCCGCGCGGTGTAGGTGCCTTCGTCGATCACCAGTTCGCCGAGGCTCACCTTGCCCGCGCTCTCCTGCTCGGCCAGGTCGCCGCGACGCCCGACCACCAGCCGGAGCCTGGCGTCGATCTCGGCAGGTCCCGTGCTGGGCAGCAGGATCTCGTCGAGCCCCCAGTCCGCGTTGACCGCCACCAGACCGCCTTCGGTCACCACGGCCAGGACCGGGGCCGATCGACCGGTTGTCTTCAGGAGGCGGCAGAGACCACGCGCCGACGAAAGGTCGGTACGTGCGTCGACCAGCACGGCGTCCGCCGTTCCTGCCTCCAGTAGTGAGGGCGGCTCCGGCAGTGCCACCCTCACGGTGTGGGGAAGCAGCGGCAACGACGGCAGGACGGGGTCGGGATGCAGCTCCGAGGTCAGCAGCAGTAGCTCCAACAAGCCCCTCCAGCTCACGGGAAACGCATCTCCGGATGCGGGAAGCAACGTCACGTTAGTTGCCAGGTCATACAACGATAACGTGCCGCCTGGTCTTTGGCCTCGCGAGCGCTCCAGAGGCGACTGTGACCAAGCGCTCGCGGGTCGGGCGGGGTGCCCCCGAGACGGGCCTCGCGGCAAACGCGACGCCGCCTCGGCCACAATATGCGGGTGCGCAAGGTGCTGATCGGAGCGACGACCGCGCTGATCGCCGTGGCCGTTGTGGCGGCGGGCGCCGTCGCCGTCGACTACGGAACGAGCATCTATGCCGAATACCGGCTGTCGACGACCGTGCGCAAGGTGGCAAAGCTGGACTCGGACCCGTTCGTGGCGATCCTGGCGTTCCCGTTCATCCCGCAGGCGATGCGCCGACATTACAACGAGCTGGAGATCAAGGCCAACGCGGTCGATCACGCGATGACCGGGAAGGCCACCCTCGAGGCCACCATGCACTCGATCGATCTCACGTACGCCTCTTGGCTGATCAGGCCCGAGGCGAAGCTCCCGATGGGTGAACTGGAGAGCCGCATCATCATCGACTCCGTGCACTTGGGCCGCTACCTGGGCATCTCCGACCTGATGGTCGACGCGCCCCCGCGGGAAACCAACGATGCGACTGGCGGCACCACCGAGTCGGGAATCTCCGGCAGCCATGGCCTGGTGTTCACCGGCACGCCGAAATCGGCCGGCTTCGATCGCCGGGTCAGCGTCTCGGTCGATCTGTCCATGGCCCCTGACGACCAGGCGACCCTGGTGTTCACCCCCACCGGGGTCCTCACCGGACCGGACACCGCGAACCAACCGGTTCCGGACGACAAGCGCGACGCGGTGCTGCACGCGTTCAGCACCACCCTTCCCGGCCAGCGGTTGCCGTTCGGCGTCGCACCGCAAACCGTCGGGGCGCGCGGCTCGGAAGTCATCATCGAAGGCATCACCTATGACGTGACCGTCGCCCTGGAAGAGTTCAGGCAATCGTGAGCCGGCGCTCGTGAGCACCCTGCTTCCCGCCATCGTGGCCACGACTGTCCTGGTGACGCTCGCCGGGTGGGTGTTGAACCGGCACCCGGGGATGATCGGGGACGTGCGCCGGGAGTCGACCAGAGGCGACGCCGGTGGCATGGAGGCTCCGGGCCTGTCCCGCACCGGTCCGACCGTCGTGCACTTCAGCGCCCCGTGGTGCGGACCGTGCGATCGGGTCCGCCGGGTGGTCGGCGACGTCTGCGGCGACCTGGGTGGCGTCGCCCACATCGAAATCGACCTGGACGCCGATCCGGATGCCGCCCGCCGTTTCGCGGTGCTGTCGCTGCCCACCACGTTGATCTTCGACGCCCACGGACAACAGCGATACCGTTCCTCAGGCGTGCCCGCGGCCGCCGATCTGCGTTCAGCGCTGGAACTGCTGCTGGCTTGACGGTCGGTCAGACCGCTGCCGCGTCGGGTGTGCAGCCAGGATTGCGGGGGCGGCGGTAGGCTCCGCGGCGCCTGCCGCCGCCGAATAGACTCGCCTGCGTGGTGCTGTTCTTCGAGATCGTCCTGGTGCTGACGGTCGTGGTCATCTCCTGGTTCGCGCTGTACACGCTGTACCGGCTGATCACTGACGAATCGTGACCCCCTCTGACGACAACGCTGACCGACCGGCAGGTGAGGCCTCCGGGGACCGCGCCATGGCTGCCGCTGCCGAACGCGCGAAGGTCACGGCGGCGCGCAACATCCCGGCGTTCGATGATCTGCCGATTCCGGCCGACACCGCAAACCTGCGGGAAGGAGCGCACCTCAACGACGCACTGCTGGCGCTGCTGCCCCTGGTGGGTGTGTGGCGCGGGGAGGGCGAGGGCCGCGCACATGACGGGGACTACCGGTTCGGCCAGCAGATCGTCGTCTCACACGACGGCGGCGACTACCTGAACTGGGAGGCCCGCTCCTGGCGGCTCGACACGACGGGCGGCTACCGGGAACGCGGGTTGCGGGAGACGGGTTTCTGGCGGTTCGTCGACGACCCCGAGGATCCCAGCGAGTCGCAGGCCATCGAATTGCTGCTGGCTCATTCCGCCGGATACGTCGAGTTGTTCTACGGGCGGCCACGCAGTCAGTCTTCGTGGGAATTGGTGACCGATGCGCTGGCACGCAGCCGGTCGGGGGTACTCGTCGGCGGCGCCAAGCGCCTCTACGGCATCGTCGAAGGTGGCGACCTGGCCTATGTCGAGGAGCGGGTGGACGCCGACGGCGGGCTGGTGCCGCATCTGTCGGCGCGCCTGTCGCGGTTTGCCGGGTGAGGCGCGCCCCGGCGCTTTCCGGGGGTTCGCATCGGGTCCCCGACATGGAGCGGCCCCCGAGCAAAGCTCCTGGCCGGACAAGGCCGGATGCTCGGGGGCCGGGTGGCTGCGGGGGATTCACCAGCGCGCTATCGGCCACCGGATCTTCTCTGCCGAGCCAATGTCGCTAGCGGGCAGCCACCTCACATGTCCATGAGCCTGTCAATTTCGCGGACCACCTCCTTCCCTGTGTAGGGGCGACCGTACCCGCAGACCGGCCGATCGGACAATACATTTTCTTTTCTTTCTCGGCCCGTTCTCACTTGTTTCTCGGCTCGCTTCTCAGCGATCGCTGACGACGGCCGCGTCGATCAGGCCCGCGAATTCCGCGGCCATCGCGGAGCCCCGCAGCGGGCGACCGTCGAGGGTGTGCACACGGGCGGCCAGAGTCACGCTCGACACCAGCCAAACCCCTTGGGCTGCATAAAGATCCGCAACTCCCAAGGCGCGGTAATCGCAGTCGTACCCCTTGGACCGGGCCACCTCGAAGAGCGCTTGCTGGGTGGTGCCGCGCAGGATCGGGTATCGCGGCGGCGGTGTGAGCAGGCACGGGGCTTCCGTACCGGACTGTACGGCGATGACCACAGTTGAGCGCGGGCCTTCCAGGACGTAGCC
>CAYVQQ010000246.1:0-4858 GCA_964453085.1 uncultured Mycobacterium sp. | reverse complement strand
GGCGGCGTAGATCCCGGCCGGTCCCGCCCCGATGATGGCGACCCGCAACGGACGATTCTCAATCAACCCTGTTTCCTTTCTCATTCGCCGCGCTTCGGCAGATTCTTGATGAACTCGGGATCGAACGCGGTCATGCCGACATCGGTGGCCCCGCCGGGCGAGCCGAGCTCGGCGAAGAACTCTGCGTTGGCGGCCTTGAAATCCCGCCACTTCTTCGGCACCTGCAGTTCGTGGAAGATCGCCTGGGCCGGGCACGCCTCCACGCAAGCCCCGCAGTCGGTGCACTCGTCGGGGTGGATGTAGAGCATCCGCTCACCTTCGTAGATACAGTCCACCGGGCATTCGGGTACGCATGCCTTGTCCTTCACATCGAGACACGGCTCAGCGATGATGAACGTCATCTTCAGTCACCTTCCTTATTCCAGTCCTATTCCACGGTCCAGCTATCGGGTCCCAGCAACAGCTGCTGGAGACCGGTCGAACTGCTCTCGCGCGCCGCCGCGAGCTGGGCACGGAACCGGCGGTCGAAGGACGGGCGAGATATCGAACGAAACACCCCGATCGGTGTGTGTCGCAGATCGTGCCCGGCCAGCCGCGACAAGGCGAAGGCGTAGGCCGGATTCTGCGAGCCCGCGTCGTGCACAACGACGTTCGGGTCGTCGGCGGCGCCGATCCGCAGCTCACCCGTGGCCGCGTCGCGGACCACCGCCTGCTCGTCATCGGCGCCGAACACGATCGGCTGCCCGTCCTCGAGCGGAATCAACCAGTTTCGCTTGCCGGCCGGGTCTTTCAGAGGTTGATACGCGCCGTCGTTGAACACCGGGCAGTTCTGGTAGATCTCCACCAGTGCGGTGCCGTCGTGCGCGGCGGCAGCCTCCAGCGTGGCGGTCAGGTGCTTGCGGTCGCTGTCGATCGTGCGGGCCACGAACGACGCCTCGGCACCCAACGCCAGTGACACCGGATTGAACGGATCATCCAGCGACCCTTCGGGGCTCGACTTGGTGACCTTCCCGGATTCGGAGGTCGGCGAATATTGGCCCTTGGTCAATCCGTAGATCCGGTTGTTGAACAACAGGATCTTCAGATTCACATTTCGGCGGAGCGCGTGGATCAGGTGGTTGCCGCCGATGGACAGCGCGTCGCCGTCGCCGGTTACCACCCACACGGACAGATCCGGCCGGTTGATGCAGATGCCGGTCGCAATCGCCGGTGCCCGCCCGTGAATCGAATGGATTCCGTACGTGTCGACGTAGTAAGGGAACCGGGACGAGCAGCCGATGCCGGAGACCATCACGATGTTCTCGGGCGGTATCCGTAGCCCGCTGAAGAATCCCTGCGCCGCGGCAAGAATCAGGTGGTCACCACATCCCGGGCACCACCGGACTTCCTGTCCGCTACGGAAGTTGGCCGCCGGAATCGGTTCTGTCAATTTGGGAACGGTCGCGGTCACGGCTGCCCAGCTCCTGTCATCACATTGACGAAGACATCCTCGAGTTCGTCGGCCCGGAAGGGCATACCGCGAATCTGGTTGTAGCCCACGGTGTCAACGAGGAAGTTGGACCGGATAAGCGATGCGAACTGACCGAGGTTCAGCTCCGGCACCAGCACGGTGTCGTAGGCCGACAGCACGGTCGCGAGGTTGGCCGGCAGCGGGTTCAGATGCCTCAGATGGGCCTGTGCGATCCGCATTCCGCGGCGCCGGACGCGACGGCACGCCGCCCCGATCGGCCCATAGGTGGAGCCCCAGCCGATGGCGAGTACTCGGGCACCGTGACCGGGTGGTCCGCTCGGGTCGTCGACGTGCACGTCGGGCACCGGGATCCGGTCGACCTTGTCGTGGCGGATGCGCACCATCAGGTCGTGGTTGTCGGGGTCGTAGGAGATCGCGCCGGTCAGGGCGTCCTTCTCCAACCCACCGATCCGGTGCTGCAGCCCGGGCGTGCCGGGCAGGGCCAGCGGGCGCGCCAACGTGACCGGATCGCGGGCGTAGGGCAGGAACACCTCCTCGCCGTCTTCGTTGAGCCCGTTCGGGCCGGTGGCAAACTCGATGGACAGATCGGGGAGGTCGTCCACTGATGGCACGCGCCAGGGTTCCGAACCGTTGGCGATGTAGCCGTCGGACAGCAGTATTACCGGGGTCCGGTAGTGCAGTGCGATCCGGCAGGCTTCGATCGCGGTGTCGAAACAATCCGCCGGCGAACGCGCGGCCAGCACGGGCAGCGGCGCCTCGCCGTGTCGGCCGAACATGGCTTGCCACAGGTCGGCCTGCTCGGTCTTGGTGGGCAGCCCGGTCGACGGCCCGCCGCGCTGCACGTTGATCACGACCAGCGGCAGCTCCAGCATCACCGCCAAGCCGAGGGTCTCCGACATCAGCGCCATGCCCGGTCCCGAGGTCACCGTCACGGCGAGCAGGCCCGCGTAACTCGCGCCGAAGGACGCGCCCACGGCGGCGATCTCGTCCTCGGCCTGGAAGGTGCGTACGCCGCGCGACGTCAGTTTCGACAGCTCATGCAGAATGTCGCTGGCCGGGGTGATCGGATAGGAGCCGAGGAACAGGTCCAGTCCGGCGCGCTCCGCGGCGGCCACCAGACCGTAGGCGGTGGCCAGATTGCCCTGCACGCTGCGGTAGGTGCCGCGGGGCAGGGCAGCTGCGGCGACTTCGTAGCTCACTGCGAAGGATTCGGTCGTTTCCCCGAACGCCCACCCGGCACGCAACGCGGCGATGTTGGCGTCACGTACCGGCGGGTTCACGGCGAATCGTTGGGAAAGGAATGATGTCGTCGGCTCCAGGGGGCGGTTGTAGAGCCAGGACACCAGCCCGAGGGCGAACATGTTCTTCGGCTTTCTGGACTCCTTTCGGCTGAGCCCGAATTCGGCGACCGCCGCACTGGCCAGACCCGTGATGTCCACCGCGTGCAGCGCGTACGCTGCCAGCGACCCGTCAGTCAGCGGATTGTCGTCATAGCCGACCCATTCCAGCGCGTCCTCGGTGAAAGCGTTGACGTCCACGACGAGGACGCCACCGGGCCGCAAGTCGCCGATATTGGCCTTCAGCGCAGCGGGGTTCATCACCACCAGCGCGTCGGGCTGGTCACCAGGGGTGAGGATGTCGTGGCTGGCGATGTGGACCTGAAAGCTCGACACGCCCGACACGGTGCCCGCCGGTGCCCGGATTTCGGCCGGAAAGTTCGGCAGCGTGGCCAGGTCGTTGCCGAAGACGGCCGAGGCGGCGGTGAAGCGGTCGCCGGTGAGTTGCATGCCGTCGCCGGAGTCGCCGGCGAACCGGACCACCACCCGCCGCAATTGCAGTCGTTGCGCGGTCATCCCCGGCCCTCTCGTTCCATGCACCGCACCCGCCGGACGGCCGCGGCGATGCGATCCGCGGCGAGGCGAATCTCTTCTTCGGTGGTGGGACGGCCCAGGCTGAACCGCAGGCTCTCCAGAGCTGCGTCGGGACTGATGCCCATGGCCAACAGCACGTGCGAGGGTTCGTCATCGGCTGAGCTGCAGGCCGCTCCGGAGGACACCAGCACGTCGGGCGCCGCGGCCTGGATGGCGTCGGCGGGTGCACCCGGGAACCACAGGTTGATGGTGTTGGGAACCCGGGGCGCGTACCGACCATTCACGCGGGCGCCGACACTGTCCCCGAGCAACTTGTGCAGCAACGCGCTCAATTGGGTGTGCCGGTGCGCCGAGCTCTCCATCTCTTCGGCGGCCAGCCGCGACGCCGCACCGAACCCGACGATTCCCGCGGTGTTGAGGGTGCCACCGCGCAGGCCACGCTCGGCCGAGCCCGGGAAAAGGGGCCGCAGGCGGGTCCGTAGTCCGCGCCGAGTCGCCACGGCGCCAACGCCTTTCGGCCCGTAGAGCTTGTGCGCCGACCAGACGGCCATGTCGACCGGCGCCCGGTCGAGCCCGAACGGGATGCGGCCCACGGCTTGGGTGACATCGCTGAACAGCAGCGCCCCCGCGCGATGGACGATTTCGCCGACCGCGTCGAGATCGTTGACGACGCCCGTCTCGTTGTTGGCCGCCATCACGGCGACCAGAGCAACGTCGGTGTCGATGAGCCACTCGAGGTAGTCGAGGTCAACCCTTCCGTCGGAGAGAACATTGACGATCTCGGTCTTCCCGGCTTGTTCGGCGGCCGTCAGCACCGCACGGTGCTCGGTGGCGGCCACCAAGATCCGGCGTCGCTCCGGCGGCGCGCTTTCGACGACGCCGCGGATCGCGAACATCGCGGATTCGGTTGCGCTACTGGTGAAGACGACGTCACGGCGGTCGGCGCCGACCGATGATGCGACGTCACGGCGCGCGTTCTCGACCAACTGGGCCGCTTGCTGTCCGGCCGCGTGCTTGCTCCCCGGGTTGGCGAACCCGTCGGTCATCACCGGCAGCATCGCCTCGATCACCCGGGGATCGACGGGTGTGGTGGCGTTGTAGTCGAGGTAGATCATGTCGCGTCTCCACAGTCCGGGCAGCGCGGGTCGCGGTACGTGCGCAATCCAGCGAACTCCACGTCCCACAGGTCGAAATGCACCAGACGGCCGATGACAGGCCGCCCGAATCCCGCCACCACCTTCACCGCCTCCATCGCCGCGAGGCATCCGGCGACGCCGGCGACCGCGCCGACGACGGGAAAGTTCAGCGGCTGCCAGGAGGGGTCCCCGTCACGGAACACACAACGCAGGCACGGTGCCCCAGGTTCGACGCTCAGCACGTACCCCTCGGTGGCATTCATCGCCGCGACGACGAGCGGCACCTTCGCCTGCACACACATCCGGTTCAGCAGGTAACGCTCCGGGAAGTTGTGCCGGGCATCCACGACGATGTCGGCCTCCCGGAGCAGGAGCGGCAG
>CAYVQQ010000245.1:0-4871 GCA_964453085.1 uncultured Mycobacterium sp. | reverse complement strand
GCGATCGGGTGATCGGCATGACCCGCGCCCGCCGCGCCGCGCTGGGTCCCCTGCACGAGGGCCGTGCCGACGTGATCGGTGGCGGCGCGATCGTGGTGGAGGAGTTGGCCCGCGAGCTGCGCGCCCGCGCCGGCATCGACAAGCTGGTCGTCAGCGAGCACGACATCCTGGACGGCATCGTGCTGTCGATCGCCGGCTGACGACCCACTCGGCACGGCCTTGTTGCGGCGGAAGCGACGTCACGTCTCGAAGCGGTAGCCCATGCCGGACTCGGTCAGCAGGTGTTTCGGGTGCGACGGGTCGTCCTCCAGTTTGCGGCGCAGTTGGGCCAGATACACACGCAGGTAGTGGGTTTCAGTGGCGTACGCCGGCCCCCAGACCTCCTTGAGGAGTTCCTCGCGGCCGATCAGCTTGCCGCGGTTGCGGGCCAGCATCTCCAGCACCCCCCACTCGGTCGGCGTGAGGTGCACGTCGGCGCCGTTCTTGGTGACCTTCTTCGCGGTGAAGTCGATGG
Organism: uncultured Mycobacterium sp.; assembly: GCA_964453085.1. GTDB lineage: Bacteria > Actinomycetota > Actinomycetes > Mycobacteriales > Mycobacteriaceae > Mycobacterium. Next base: position 4,357 of record CAYVQQ010000245.1, on the reverse strand, counting down.
TGAACGAGTCGGTCTCGATGACCGGTTGCTCGTTGTCGGAGGTGGCGGCGGCGCGGCGGACCGCCGCCCGCAGCCGGGCCAGGAACTCGTCCATCCCGAACGGTTTGGTGACGTAGTCGTCGGCGCCGGCATCGAGCGCCGCGACCTTGTCCGAGGAGTCGGTGCGTGCCGACAACACGATCACCGGCGCCGTGAGCCAGCCCCGCAGCCCGGCGAGCACCTCGATGCCCGAGATGTCGGGCAGGCCGAGGTCGAGGACCACCACGTCGGGCTTGTGTTCGGCCGCCGCACGCAGCGCACCCGCGCCGGTCGACGCCGTGATGACGTCGTAGCCGCGCACCGACAGGTTGATGCGCAGCGCGCGCAGGATCTGTGGTTCGTCGTCGATCACCAGCACCCGGGTCACTGGCACGGCTCCTGCGGCGCGGCAAGATCCACCACGATGGTCAGGCCGCCTCCCGGGGTTTCGCTGGCCTGGATGGTGCCGCCCATCGCCTCGACGAAGCCGCGCGCCACCGACATGCCCAGCCCCACGCCGACGGTGTTGTCGTGATCGCCCACCCGCTGGAAGGCCTCGAACAGTTGGTCTTCGGTTCCGTGCGGTATTCCGGGGCCCTCGTCCACGACGTTGATCAGAACACGATCACCGACCCGTCCCGCGTTGACCCGGACCACGCAGTTGGGCGCGTACCGCAGCGCGTTGTCGATCAGGTTGGCCAGCACGCGTTCGAGCAGTCCGGCATCGGCCAGCACCACGGCGTCACCGACGTCGACCTTGACCCGATCGATGGCGGACCGGTAGAAACCGGTGGCGCCCTTGCCGATACTGACCAGCGCGCGTTGCACGGTCTCTTCGAGGTACACCTGGCGCAGTTCCGGGCGAACCACGCCGGCGGCCAGGCGGGAGGAATCGAGCAGGTTTCCGACCAGTGCGGTCAGCTGGTCGACGGATTCCTCGATGGTGGCCAGCAGTTCGGCGGTGTCCTCGGGGGAGAAGGCCACATCCTCGGCGCGCAGGCTGGATACGGCGACCTTGGCGGCGGCCAGCGGCGTGCGCAGATCGTGGCTGACCGCCGAGAGCAGGGACCGGCGCAGCTCGTCGGCCCGGCCGATCGCCTCTGCGCGGCTGGCCTCTTCGGCCAACTCGCTCTGCCGGACCAGACCGGCCGCCTGCCTGGCCACCGCGCCCAACACCCGACGGTCGCGTGCGGAGAGCTTTCTGCCGGCCAGCAGCATCCAGAATTCGTCGTCGCCGACCTCGATCGCGGTGTCGGCGGAATCGACGGTCAGGCAGGGGTCTTTGCCGACGCAGGCGACGACCTGGCACTTCTTGCCGGCGGCGTGGTCTTGGGATCCGGCCTCCCGCAGCATGGTGACCGTCCGCTGCGCGTAGGTTTCCCGCACGCGCTCCAGCAGCGTCTCGAGATCGGCGCCGCGCAGCACCGACCCCGCGAACAGGGTCAGCAGTTCGGCTTCCTGCGAGGCGCGCCGGGCCTCCCGGGTGCGTTTGGCCGCGCCGTCGACCAGCACCGCGACCGCCACCGCTACGAGCAGGAGCACCACCTCGGTGACGGCGGCGTCGGGCGCGACGATGGTGAACGTGTGCCGCGGGGTGGTCAGGAAGTAGTTCAACAGCAGGCTGGACAGCACGGCCGAGAACACGGCGGGGGCAACGCCTCCCAGCAGCGCGACCACCACCACGCCGACGAAGAACAGCGCGCTGGCACCGCTGGTCTGCAGGTACTGGTCCAGCGTGGACACCGCGATCGCGCAGATGACCGACGGCACCAGGAAGGCGGCCAGCCACGAGGTGACCCGCCGCTCTCGGTGGGTCAGCGACGCCGCTCGGAAGCCGCGTTTGGACTCCTCGTGGGTGACCAGGTGTACGTCGATCTTGCCGGACAGCTCGACGACCCTCGGTCCGATTCCCTCCTCGAAGAGGCGTGCCCAGCGGGAGCGCCGCGACGTGCCGATCACCAGCTGGGTCGCGTTCATCTCACGGGCGAAATCGAGCAGTGCCGCGGGCACGTCGTCACCGACCACGGTGTGCAGCGACGCGTCCAGGCTGTTGGCCAGCTCGCGGATCTTGGCCATCCGGGACGCCGAGAGCCCGGCCAGCCCGTCGCCGCGGACGACGTGCACCACCATCAGCTCGGCGCTGGATTTCGATGCGATCCGGAACGCCCGCCGCACCAGCGTCTCCGATTCCGGGCCGCCGGTGACGGCCACCACGACCCGCTCCCGGGCCTCCCAGGTGGCGGTGATCTTGTTCTCCGCCCGGTACTTGGCCAGCGCGGTGTCGACCTGGTCGGCCAGCCACAGCAGCGCCAATTCCCTCAGCGCGGTGAGATTTCCCCGCCGGAAGTAGTTGGACAGCGCCGCGTCGATCTTTTCGGGGGTGTAGACGTTTCCGTGGGATAGCCTGCGGCGCAACGCTTCCGGGGTGATGTCGATGAGCTCGACCTGCGAGGCCTCGCGCACGATCGCATCCGGTACAGTTTCCCGTTGTTCGATCCCCGTGATCTGGGCGACGACGTCGTTGAGGCTCTCCAGATGCTGGACGTTGACGGTGGAGATCACCGTGATCCCCGCGTCGAGCAATTCCTCGACGTCCTGCCAACGTTTGGCGTTCTTGCTGCCCGGCGTGTTGGTGTGGGCGAGCTCGTCGACCAGGACGACCTGCGGATGGCGGGCCAGTACGGCCGGCACGTCGAGCTCGGGGAAACTGCCGCCGCGATAGTCGACGTAGTGCGGCGGGATGACTTCTATGCCCTCGAGCAGCTCAGCGGTTTTCGCGCGGCCGTGGGTTTCGACCACCGCCGCCACCAGGTCGGTCCCACGATCCAGCCGGCGATGGGCCTCACCGAGCATGGCATAAGTCTTGCCCACACCGGGGGCCGCGCCGAGATAGATGCGCAGCTCTCCGCGCTTGGGTGGGTGATCGTTCACGTCAACCATCATCCCCCGGCGATCAGCCGGGCAGCGGATACCAGTGGTCGAGCTGCAGGTTGAGTTGCAGAACGTTGACGGTCGGTTCGCCGAAGAAGCCGAGGGCGCGGCCGTTCCGGTTCTGCGCCACGAGCTTGGCTATCTGGTCCGGGCTGACATGGCGCGCTTTTGCCACCCGCGCCACCTGCAGTTCGGCGTAGGCGGGCGAGATGTCCGGATCCAGGCCGCTGCCGCTGGCGGTGACGGCGTCGGCGGGGACGACCGGGTCGGAGGGTGCGGCGCCGCGGATGGGCACGATCTGTCCGATCGAGTAGTCCTCGCCGGATTTCGCGCACTCGACCCGCACGCCCTCGTAGCTTGCCAGAAACGGCGTCGACGTCGATGCACAGGGCTCGTTGACGCTGACCACCTGCGTGGGGTGGACGACGTTGCCGTGCGCGTCCCGCGGGCCGATCACCGAAAGTACCGCCGCGACACCCCCGCCCGTGCAGAAGGGCCGCGACCCGTCTACCCCCTCCAGGCGGCCCACCGCCATGCTGCGCGTGCACACCTGCGTGAGCAGGCTCGGCTTGGCAGACGTGTCGACGATGTTCTCCGGACCGAGGTTGCTCGCACCCGAGGACAGCGGGTCGTAGCCGTTACCCGCCGCCGAGGGCCGGCTCTGGAAGTACTGCGGCAGTGGCTTGCCGTCGGAGTCCGTGAACAGCTGACCGATCAGCCTGCTGCCGACCGGCCTGCCGTTGGCGGTGAGGATCGACCCCTCGGCCTTGTCGTGCAGTCCCGGCAGCTGGGCGACCAGCCAGATGAACAGCGGGTAGGCCAGCCCGGTGACCACGGTGAGCACCAGCAGCGCGCGCAGGGCCGCCCAGTGGAGGCGAACGAAACTCGTGAACTTCATATCAGGACATCCCGGGGACGAATTGGACGACGAGGTCGATCAGCTTGATGCCGATGAACGGGGCGACGATGCCGCCGAGCCCGTACACGTACAGGTTGCGGCTCAACAGCTTTGACGCGCTGCTCGGCGTGTAGCGCACGCCGCGCAGGGACAGGGGGATCAGTGCCACGATGATGATCGCGTTGAAGATCACCGCCGACAGGATCGCCGACTGCGGGCTGTGCAGTCGCATGATGTTGAGCAGGTCCAACCCGGGGAACAGCGCGACGAACATCGCCGGGAGGATGGCGAAGTATTTCGCGATGTCGTTGGCGATCGAGAACGTGGTCAGTGCGCCCCGGGTGATCAGCAGTTGCTTGCCGATCTCGACGATCTCGATGAGTTTGGTCGGGTTGGAATCCAAGTCCACCATGTTGCCCGCTTCCTTGGCGGCTTGAGTCCCGGTGTTCATGGCCACCCCCACGTCGGCTTGGGCGAGGGCGGGCGCATCGTTGGTGCCGTCGCCGGTCA
>CAYVQQ010000244.1:0-4873 GCA_964453085.1 uncultured Mycobacterium sp. | reverse complement strand
GCCGTGGCTCGGGGCTGGGAGGGGCGGGCGCTGGCGCTGGCGGCGGCGGACCCCGAGGCCCGCGCCGACGCGCTGACCGGGCTGGCGGCCGACGCGCTGGGCGTCGGGCGCCTGGCGGCCGCGGCGGCGTTGCTGACCCGGGTGGACGCGGTACTGGAATCGGGGGCTGCGGTTCCCGATCGGCTCGCGGTGCGCCGTTGGTGGGTGGCCGCCGAGCTGGCGATGGCCTCCGGCCACGGCAACGTCGCCGTGCGCTACGCCGGTGAGGCGGTGCGGCTGTCCCGGGCGATGGCGGTCGCCTCGGCGCGGCACCGGGTCAAAAGCGACGTCGTACTGGCGGCCGCGCTGTGCAGCGCCGGTGCCGCCGACGAGGCCCGCACCGTCGCCGACGCCGCGCTCGACGAGACCGCCCGGCTGGGGCTGACGCCCCTGCGATGGGCGCTGGCATCCTTGCTGATCGATCTCGGCAGCGTCACGCTTCCGGCACGGAAAGTGCACGAAATTCGTAACATCTGCGCAGGTCAGGTGCGACGCGCCGGTGGAATCTGGCATACCGGTTGAAGCGGCCCCGCGCCCGTTATTGTCAGTGCGTTGGAAGGCTCCGGGATGTGTCCGATTCGTGATGTTGGAGATACCGCCGTCGATGACAATTCAAAGGGAACGTCTCGACGCTGCGGTGGCTCAGGCCGTAGCGGGAGACCGGAACGCTCTACGGGAGGTGCTGGAGACCATCCGTCCGATCGTGGTGCGCTCTTGCCGGGCGCGAGTCGGCACGGTCGAGCGTGGCGGTCTGTCCGCCGATGACGTGGCTCAGGAGGTGTGCTTGGCCACCATCACGGCGCTGCCCCGCTACCGCGAACGGGGGCGCCCCTTTCTGGCGTTTCTGTACGGCATCGCCGCCCACAAGGTCGCCGACGCGCACCGGGCGGCGGGCCGCGATCTCAGCTATCCGGCGGAGACGATGCCCGAGCGCTGGTCGGCCGAGGCGGGCCCGGAGCAGCGGGCCATCGAGGCCGATTCGGTCGGCCGGATGAGCGAGTTGCTGGAGATCCTGCCCGCCAGGCAGCGCGAGATCCTGATCCTGCGCGTCGTCGTCGGACTGTCTGCCCAGGAGACCGCCGTGGCTGTCGGCAGCACGACGGGTGCGGTGCGGGTGGCCCAGCATCGCGCGCTGACGCGGCTCAAATCCGAGATCGTCGCGGCAGGTGACTATGCGTGAGTTTGGGCGGGCAGTCGGCGACCGGCCGGGGCTGGACGAGTTCGCCCGCACCGATCTGCTGCTCGACGCGCTCGCCGAAAGGCTGCCGGTCGATCTGCAGGATCGCGAGGACCCCGACGACGCGGCGCTGGCTCAACTGCTGGAGGACTGGCGCGACAACCTGCGCTGGCCGCCGGCCAGCGCGCTGGTGTCGCCGGAGGAGGCCGTTGAGGCGCTGCGCACCGGCATAGCCGAACGGCGCCGCAGCCGGCGCGGCCTGGCCGCGATCACGTCGGTGGTCGTGACACTGCTGATCCTCAGCGGCTTCGGCGCCCTGGTGACCGAAGCCCGCCCGGGCGGTGCGCTCTACGGCCTGCACGCGATGATCTTCGACCAGCCGCGCGTGAACGACGACCAGATCACGTTGTCCGCCAAGGCGGAGCTGGCCAGGGTCCAGGAGATGATCAACCAGGGCCAGTGGGACCAGGCGCACGATCAGCTGGCCGAGGTCAGCACCGCCGTGCAGTCGATGAGCGACGCCGCCAGCCGGGACGACCTGATGAATCAGGTCAACCTGCTCAACACGAAGGTCCAGTCCCGCGACCCGAACGCCACGCTGGCCCCCGGGTCCGGGGGACCGGGTGTTTCGCCACCGGCGTCCGGGGCGCCGGACGCCGCCGTGACTCCGCCGCCGGAAGCGGGGGCGAGTCCGTCGCCCACGCCGTTCTCCGGCTCGCACCGCCACCACGTGCAGACCGCCGTGCCCGCACCGGGGGAACCGAACGCGCCCTGAGTCACACCGCCGAACCGCTTTCCCACCGCGATTCTTTGAACGCGACGCGGTTGAGGAATCGCAATTGCGCAGCGGTGTGACGCAGATCAGCCGCCACAGCAGACGCAGCGGCGCCCGGCACGGACAAGCCGAACCCGGCTGGCCCCGGCCCCCGGATCCGCGACGGCTGCGTGGCCGGGCTTCGTGCAGCCGCCGGGCGCCGGTGCGCTCACCGAGGCTTTCTTCAGACAACTCTTAGGCCACACTGGGTCTACGACCGCCGCGGCGGGCCGCAGACGAGCAACCAAGCGGCCGCCTGATCCGGGCGTGATTCAGTGCGGCCGAGGATAGCCGTCGGCGTCCGACGTCGCTTCGTTGAGGGACGCGTCGGCGTAGCCCCGGCAGTAGTCCCACGTCACGTAGGAGTCGGCCTCGGGGTCGTAGGCGGGCTCGTGCGGGCGGACGGTGCCGTCGACCAACAGCTGCAGCAGGTTGGCCCGCAACATGTCCCAGTCGTGGTAGTGGTCTTGCTGGCACTCGTCGCAGCACACCACCAGCCCACGAATGCCCTTGCGCGCCAACAGCGCTTCGTAGACGGCCAAATCTGCGAGGTCGGCCTCGACCGCCATGCGCTCCTGCTGGTCCAGCGGCTGGCCGGGCTCTACGGCATCCAGCGCCGCCGATGGGTCACTGGGATCGTCGGCAAACGGGTCGGGCGGCAGACCCGGGGGGAGGTAGTCGCGCACCCCTTTAGGGTACGCACGCCCACGACGAGCACGCCAGCAGGTAGGCGTCCCCGCCGCCGCGCCGGTGCGCCGGTCCGCTCGGCGGCGCGCGTCGTCGCCGGGACGGGACGAGCCGATAGGATGGGGACCTCACTTCGCATGCGTATGGAGGCCTCGCCGATGTCCCGTGGCATGTCCCACCTGGAAATGAGCTCGGACCCGGTTGTGAGGCCGTACCTGCGCGGCGGCCTGACAGAGAACGCGGTGCCGACCGGGGGCGACAATCCCAACAAGGTAGCCATGTTGGGTCTGACGTTCGACGACGTCCTGTTGCTGCCGGCGGCGTCCGACGTGGTGCCCGCCGCCGCGGACACCGCCAGCCAGCTCACCAGGAAGATCAGGCTCAAAGTGCCGCTGGTCAGTTCGGCGATGGACACCGTGACGGAGGCGCGGATGGCCATCGCGATGGCGCGCGCCGGCGGCATGGGCGTGCTGCACCGCAACCTGCCCGTCGCCGAACAGGCCGGCCAGGTCGAGACCGTCAAGCGCTCCGAGGCGGGCATGGTCACCGACCCGGTGACCTGCCGCCCGGACGACACCCTGGCGCAGGTCGACGCGATGTGCGCGCGGTTCCGCATCTCCGGCCTGCCGGTGGTCGACGACTCCGGCGCGTTGGTCGGCATCATCACCAACCGGGACATGCGGTTCGAGGTCGATCAGACCAAGACGGTCGCCGAGGTGATGACCAAGGCCCCGCTGATCACCGCCCAGGAAGGGGTCAGCGCCGACGCGGCGCTGGGCCTGCTGCGCCGCCACAAGATCGAGAAGTTGCCCGTCGTCGACGGGCACGGCCGGCTCACCGGACTGATCACCGTCAAGGACTTCGTCAAGACCGAGCAGCACCCGCTGGCAACCAAGGACAAGGACGGCCGGCTGCTGGTGGGAGCCGCGGTCGGCGTCGGCGGCGACGCCTGGGTGCGGGCCATGATGCTGGTCGACGCGGGCGTCGACGTGCTGGTGGTCGACACCGCACACGCCCACAACCGACTGGTGCTCGACATGGTCGGCAAGCTCAAGGCCGAGGTCGGCGAGCGGGTCGAGGTGATCGGCGGCAACGTGGCCACCAGGGCCGCGGCCGCCGCCCTGGTCGAGGCCGGCGCCGACGCGGTGAAAGTCGGGGTCGGGCCGGGGTCGATCTGCACGACGCGCGTGGTGGCCGGTGTCGGCGCCCCGCAGATCACGGCGATCCTCGAGGCCGTCGCCGCGTGCGGGCCGGCGGGCGTGCCCGTCATCGCCGACGGAGGGCTGCAGTACTCGGGCGACATCGCCAAGGCGCTGGCCGCGGGCGCGTCGACGGCCATGCTGGGCTCGTTGCTGGCCGGCACCGCCGAGGCGCCCGGCGAACTGATCTTCGTCAACGGCAAGCAGTTCAAGAGCTACCGCGGCATGGGCTCGCTCGCCGCCATGGCGGGCCGGGGCTCGGGCGCGGCGGGCACGTCGTACTCCAAAGACCGCTACTTCGCCGACGACGTCCTCTCGGAGGACAAGCTGGTGCCCGAGGGCATCGAGGGCCGGGTGCCGTTCCGCGGCCCGCTGTCGTCGGTGATCCACCAGTTGACCGGCGGGCTGCGTGCCGCCATGGGCTACACCGGCTCGCCGACGATCGAGGCGCTGCAGCGGGCGCAGTTCGTCCGGATCACCGCCGCCGGACTCCGGGAAAGCCATCCGCACGACGTCGCCATGACCGTCGAAGCACCCAACTATTACGCCCGATAGAAAGCCCGCTGGACACCCACAATGGTAGAGATCGGGATGGGCCGCACCGCCCGTCGCACCTATGAACTCAACGAAGTCAGCATCGTGCCGTCGCGCCGCACCCGCTCGTCGAAGGACGTGTCGACGGCCTGGCAGCTCGACGCCTACCGGTTCGAGATCCCGGTGCTGGCCCATCCGACCGATGCCCTGGTGTCACCGGAGTTCGCCATCGAACTCGGCCGGCTCGGCGGGCTGGCCATCCTCAACGGCGAAGGCCTGATCGGGCGGCATGCCGACGTCGAGGCCAGGGTCGTCCAGCTCATCGAGGCGGCCGAGAAGGAGCCCGAACCCTCGGCCGCGGTGCGGCTGCTGCAGGAACTGCACGCGGCACCGCTGGACCCGGAGCTGCTGGCGGCCGCGGTG
>CAYVQQ010000243.1:0-4949 GCA_964453085.1 uncultured Mycobacterium sp. | reverse complement strand
ATCTTGCCGTGCTTGTTCAGTTCGATGGAACGCATCACCGGTCTCCTTCGTGGCCAGGGTTGACGTCCTCTCCGCAGTGCGCTGCGGGGATTTCTCGTGCCGACAGGCTGTCTCGATGGCCGTTCATGCGGCTGTCGCCGTGGGCGGGTGGTCGTGGGCCGAGTGGCTCCGTCGCATCACGGTCCGCCGCTCGCGGCGCGAGCGCCGCCACGCGCAGCGGCCCGTCGCGTGGCCGCACGTCGACAACACCTGGCCCGCCGCGATCAGCCCTTCGAGCTCAGCCGGCTCGGCCTGCTGACCCTCGCCGCGCCGGCCCTTGTCGGCGGGTGCTGCGATCGACGTGACGCACTCCGCACGCCACGGCAACCCGGCCAGGCGCCCCTGCGGGTCGGTGTTGGGCCGCAACGCGACGTTACCGTCCTTGGCCGCCAACCAACCGCGCTCGACCGACCTAAACCGCGGCGTGCCGTCGCAGCCCAGCCGCTGCCGCACCGCGGCAAACACCCCCGCACCGGCCTTCACCACGCGGCCACGCGCGACGAACTCACCCATCACCGACGCCCGCACCCCGGGTGAAGATCCGTGTCCCGATCACACCACACCGCGTTGGGGTCGGCCTCAGCGGCCGCGACCGCACCTGCGCGGGCGCCCCCTGCACCCGCTCACGCGCACACGGCCGACGCACCGGCGCGCCGGCCGCTGTCGATTCCCCGTGATAGGCGTTACCCACCTGCACACCACAACCGTAGTGGGCACGACGGTGGTTACCGCCGATCCCGTCTTCGGTCAGCCCGAGTGCGCCGATCTCCCCGATCGCCAGACAGCGACGACCCGCCACTGTCTTGGCCGCCCGTCTTGTCAGGATGCCGGAGTCGTCGATCCGGTCGTCCAGCCAGGCAGTGCGGGATCGCCGCCTCCAGCCGGGTCACCATGCCCCGTGGCCACCGCGTCATCGAACACCGTCGCATCCACACCAACGACAGCGAATCACGGTACCGGCACGCACCATCAGCCGATCGCTCGCACGCAGTCGCCGGCGATCGCGAGTTCTTCATTGGCGGGGATCACCAGCACCGCCGTCGGTGAGTTGTCAGTGGAGATCCGCCGCGGGCCGTCGCCAGGGCACGTGTTGCGGTTCTCCTCGACGGCGATTCCCAACTCCGCCATCCCGGCCAGCGCGTCGCGACGCACCGCGGTGGCGTTTTCACCGATCCCGCCGGTGAAACTCACCACGTCGACGTGGCCCAGCACCGCCAGATAAGCGCCGATGTATTTGCGCAGCCGGTGGATGTAGACGTCGTAAGCCAGTTGCGCCGAGCTGTCACCGGAGTCGATCAACTCACGCAGCCGGCGGAAGTCACGTTCGCCAGCCAGTCCGAACACACCGGAGCGCTGGTTGAGCATCGCCTCGATCTCTTCCAGACTCATCTTTGCGGTGCGCCACAGGTAGCTGATGACACCGGGATCGATATCACCGCTGCGGGTGCCCATGACCAGGCCCTCCATCGGGGTCAGGCCCATCGACGTGTCAACCGGGTCGCCACCGGCGATCGCTGACGCCGACGCGCCGTTACCCAGATGCAGCACAATCTGATTCAGCACCGCAAGCGGCCGGTCCAGAAAGGCGGCGGCTTGCTCGCTGACGTAGCGGTGCGAGGTGCCATGGAAACCGTAGCGGCGGATGTGCCACTTCTCGGCCAGCTCACGGTCGATGGCATAGGTCGCCGCTGACGGGGGCAGACCGTGGAAGAACGCGGTGTCGAACACCGCAACGTGAGGAACGTCGGGGAGCAGCTTGCGTGCGATCTCGATGCCCAGCAGCGCCGGCGGATTGTGCAGGGGGGCCAACGGCGAGAGCTCTTTCAGCTTGGCGGTCAGCAAGTCGTCCACGACGGTCGGTTGGAAAAATTCGTTGCCGCCGTGCACCACCCGATGCCCGACCGCGGTCAGGCCGAGGGTGTGCAGGTCGAAACCGGCCTCGGCCATCAGGTCAAACGCGGCGCGCAGCGCAGCGTCGTGATCGGCGAGCCGGTCGTCGCGTTTCAGACGTTGATCGGCGAAATCCAACCGGGCCGACGACGACTCCTCCCCGATCCGCTCCACCAGGCCACCCGCGCGCATCCTCCCCGACTCAGGTTCGACCAGTTGGTATTTCAGCGATGACGAGCCGGAGTTGACCACCAGCACCAGGCGATTCGCGGTCATGGGTTGCTCTGCGCCTGAATAGCGGTGATGACCACGGTGTTGACGATGTCGTCGACCAGCGCGCCGCGGGACAGATCGTTGACCGGCCTGTTCAGGCCCTGCAACACCGGGCCGATCGCCATCGCACCAGCGCTGCGCTGCACCGCCTTGTAGGCGTTGTTGCCCGCGTTGAGATCGGGGAAGATCAACACCGTCGCTCGCCCGGCGACGGCCGAATCGCCCATCTTGGCGGCCGCCACCGTCGGATCCACAGCGGCGTCATACTGGATGGGCCCCTCGACCAGCAGCTCGGGCGCCCGACTGCGCACCAACTGTGTTGCCGCCCGCACTTTGTCGACATCAGCACCGGTGCCCGACTCCCCGGTCGAATACGACAGCATCGCCACCCGAGGCTCGATGCCGAACTGCGCGGCGGTGCGCGCCGAACTGATCGCGATATCGGCCAGCTGTTCGAAGCTGGGGTCCGGGACGATCGCGCAGTCTGCGTACGCCAACACCCGATCCCTCAGGCACATCAAAAAAACGCTGGACACCGTGGAGATGCCCGGCGCGGTCCTGATGATCTCCAACGCCGGGCGAACTGTGTGCGCGGTGGTGTGCGCCGCGCCGGAGACCATCCCGTCAACCATGCCGCAGTAGACCAGCATGGTGCCGAAATACGATTCGTCACCGATGATCTCGCGGGCTTGCTCGACCGTGACCCCCTTGTGCGCACGCAGCTGGGCGTACTGGACCGCGAACTGGTCACGCAGCGTGCTGGTGCGCGGGTCTATCACCTGCGCCGCATCCAGGTCGACACCCAACTCCGCGGCCCGCGAACGGATCCGGCTCTCCCGGCCCAGGATGGTCAGATCAGCCAGACCGCGCCGCAGCAACTGGCCAGCAGCCTTCAGGATGCGATCATCCTTGCCCTCGGGAAGCACGATGCGCCGACGATTCGCGCGCGCCTGCTCGCGCAGCCGGTAGGTGAACATCTGCGGGGTGACGACCGTTGGAATCGGGATGGCCAGCTGTGCCAACAGATCCGCGATGTCGACATGGCGCTCCACCAACTCCAGCGCGGTGTCGATCTTGCGCTGCGAGCCCACGGTGACCCGCCCCCGCGCCGAGCCGACCGCGCTGGCCGTGTCGAAGGTGCACAACGTGGTGCTGATAATCGGTAACCGCAGCTGCAGACCGGCCACCAGCTTCGCGATCGACGGATGCAGCTCGAACCCGCCGTTGAGGACGACGCACGACAACGACGGAAACCCTTCGGCGGCATGTGCGCTGGCCACTGCCAGCACCACGTCCGAGCGGTCGCCGGGAGTGACCACCACGACCTCGTCGCTCAACCTCTCCAACACGTGATCGGCGGTCATCCCGGCTACCACCACACCCGTCACCTCGCGCCCCATCAACGCTGGATCGCCGCTGACCAACGTCCCATTCACGGCCCTCCGCAAATCGGCCACCGTCGGTGCCTCCAACAACGGCTCCTCGGGCAGCACGTAACTTCGCGGCCTGAACGCGGCCAGCGCCTGCGCCACAGCGCCCATCTGCGACGGCTCACAACGACTCGCCACCACCGCTGCGGTATGGGCATGCTGGGCGGCCAACTCATCCAGGCACACCTCGACCAGATGCGCGGTCTCGGCGACTGATCGTCCCCCGGCCCTGACCGCCAGCACCACCGGGGCGCCGAGGTTCACCGCGATTCGGGCGTTGACGCTCAGCTCGACCGGGCCGGCGCCGTCGGTGTAGTCACTGCCGACGATCAGCACCGCATCGCACGCCTCGGCCATGGCGTGGTAGCGGTCGACGATATCGGAGAGCGCAGCATCCCAGTCGGCATGCACCTGCTGGTAGGTCACCCCGACGCAGCGTTCGTACGGTATACCGGCGGTGGCATACGCCAGCAGCAGCTCCAAAAGGTAATCGCGGTCACCATCCAGGCAGATGATCGGCCGAAACACACCCACCTTGGGGACCGTCGCCGCCAACCGGTGCACGATCCCGAGCGCAATCGTCGGCAGCCCCGCGTCCCCCTCGGGTGCCGCAATGTAGATCGCCGAAGGCGCCGCGGTCGACGGCGAATCGGCGGGGCCGCCCGCGACCGCCCCGGTCGCCCGAACCGGTGCCGGCGCGGAGCCGATGTGACGTCCGTGGACAGAAGAAGGTGGCAGCGTCCGCGACCCGACCTCCGACGCACCGGGCACATCCGCGGTGGTCATCTCTGCTACGCGGTCCGAGGGCCGCGGACGCGACGACGGAGCTCCGGCCTGCGGTTCGATCACTGCTCAGAGTCTAGTGACTGCAGCCGTAGTGCGTGATCCTAGGTTTTCCTGCTGCCGGACTGGCTCGACATCGATGTCGTCGTCGTCGGTGTGGTCAGCGGCAGCATGTCGAAAGGGCGGCGAAACTCCTTGCCGGTCAACGTGATCAGCCAGGACACGGTGGGGTGGGTGTCGCGGCGAGATCCGGTCGGTCGGCGCCGGGCACTGCATCCACCACCGGTCCAGGGATCTGCGCCGGCAGCCGCGGCAACGACAGATCAGGTAGTTGTCACGCACTCTGAACCACTCTGAACAATGCCCCGGCAAGCCGCCGCTGCTACCAGCGCAGGTCCGCCGCGCCACTCCAGCCTGCAGGGTCGAAGGCCGGCGCGGTGGCGAATGGTTCGGCCGTCGGTCCGACGTTCCCGCCGGTTCCCGGCCCCGCCGGTCAAACCGTGCACGCGGTTCTGCCTCACCTGCGCGCCGCCC
>CAYVQQ010000242.1:0-4992 GCA_964453085.1 uncultured Mycobacterium sp. | reverse complement strand
GCCAGCGCCCGCCCATCCCAGCCCCGAGCCACGGCGTGCCATCCCAGTTGGCGCAGAAACGATCCCTGCGTGCTGTGGGCCAGCGAGACCAACCGGCCGGGCGCCCCACCGCGTCGCAACTGGGCGAGGTCGTGGTAGGCGCTGTTGTAGCGGCCCTGCCCACCGGCCGCGACCGCACGCAGCCACAGTTGCTCCGGTGTCACCGCCGTCGGCAACGGCCAGCGGCCCGGGTCGTCGCCGAAGGCGGCGTCGGCCAACCTGTGGCCGATCACGGAAGTGTGATCAGTCTCAACCCTGGCCATAATCGTAAACAGTGTGTACAGGCCGTGTTACCGAAATGTTAATCGCTCCCGCGGCGGCGAAAATTGGCCGCCCCCGCGGCCCCGGTACTGAGCTGCGAAGATCTCAGGTCGGCCAAGTACCTGGTAGCGCCCGTTGTGTGAGCAAAATACGACACTGATGAACACGGGGTAAATTCTGCTTCAACCCTCGCGCATTTCTCCGGCCTCAGTGACTCCTCGGTGGCTATTGACGGCAATTCAGCGTCCGCCCTAACGTCTACCCCGTAACGGGTTGTCATCGGCGACACCGCTTCATCAAAGGTGGATCACAGCTTCTCGAATTCGACCGAGCGTGCCGTGCAGAGAGGGAATATGCCAATGCCACAGCCTGAGCAGCTACCCGGCCCCAACGCCGACATCTGGGACTGGCAACTCCAGGGCCTGTGCCGCGGCATCGACTCGTCGATGTTCTTTCACCCCGACGGCGAGCGCGGCCGGGCGCGCACGCAACGTGAGCAGCGCGCCAAGGAGATGTGCTGGCGGTGCCCGGTCATCCAGCAGTGCCGCACCCACGCCCTCGACTTCGGTGAGCCCTACGGCGTGTGGGGCGGCTTGTCGGAATCCGAGCGCGACCTGCTGCTCAAGGGCGGCATCGGCCGCGGGCGGGGCGTCCGCCGCTCGGCCTGAGTTGTGCCGATCCGGCCGCGGCAGGCTTCGGCAGTTTCCCGGCGTCCCGGTCGTCGTCAGGCTCTGACTCAAGGGTGCGCGGGCCTGCCGCGGCCTTACCGGGGCCAGCGGGGCGGGCGCTTGTCGAGGAAGGCCGAGACGCCCTCCAGCGCGCTGGGATCCATCATGTTGCAGGCCATCGTCGCGCCCGCGTCCTCGTAGGCGGCCTCGATGCCGGCCTCGATCTGGCGGTAGAAGAGCGCCTTGCCCATGGCGACGGCGACGCGCGGCTTGGCGACGATCCGCGCCACCAGCGCCTCCACCGCGTCGTCCAGCGCCTCGGGTGCGGCCACCTTGTTGACCAGCCCCAGCATCCGCGCCTCCTCGGCGGAGACGAACTCGCCGGTGACGAGCATCTCGAAGGCGGCTTTGCGGGGCACATTGCGCGACACCGCCACCCCCGGGGTCGCGCAGAACAGCCCGACGTTGATGCCGCTGACCGCGAAGCGCGCGTCGCGGCTCGCCACCGCGAGGTCGCACATCGCGACAAGCTGGCAGCCCGCGGCGGTCGCGAGGCCGTGGACCCGCGCGATCACCGGCGCGGGCAGGCGCTGAAGCGCCAGCATCACGCTGGTGCACCGAGCGAACAAGCGCCGGTAGCGCTCGAACGATGGCTCGGCCCGCATCTCCTTGAGGTCGTGGCCGGCGCAGAAGGCGGTGCCGGCCGCCCCGAGCACGACGACGCGCACCGCCTCATCCTCGGCGAGCGCCGCGACGGCGTCACCGAGCGCCGCGAGCATCGCCTCGGACAGCGCGTTGAAGGCGCGCGGGCGGTTCAACGTCAGCGTGACGACGCCGCGTTCATCGCGGTGTTGCAAAAGTAGCGGCTCTTCCATCGCTTTGACCTCACTCGATTGCCCAACGCTGCTCAAAGACCAGCACCCGACACCAATCGCCCCGGCCCCAGCAATGCACCGACCTGCCGCAGCACCGCCTCATCGGTCTCGTTCACGCGAAGCCGGGTCCGCAACCCGCGCACCAGACGGTGCAGCGGCCACCAACGGATCACGCAACTCGGCCGCCTGCTCGGGCCTGACCGTGGCTTCCTTAGCGGTCGAACATGTGCGTCAGCTCGCGGCGTTTGTCGG
Organism: uncultured Mycobacterium sp.; assembly: GCA_964453085.1. GTDB lineage: Bacteria > Actinomycetota > Actinomycetes > Mycobacteriales > Mycobacteriaceae > Mycobacterium. Next base: position 2,897 of record CAYVQQ010000242.1, on the reverse strand, counting down.
AGAGCTGCTTCTCTACGTAGAGGCCGTTCGCGAGAGACACGGCCAAGAGCAGGGCGGCGAGGACACGGACCCATGTCGGAGCCCGTAGGAAGAATGCAAGTGCCGTGCCGGCGGCGACGACGGCGACGCCGGTCCACACCTGACCTGAGCCGGTGATGAGACTGACGGATTGCATTGACATCACCAGCCCGATGGCGACGAGTACGCAGACGCCAACCGCAACCGCCGCCTTTGTGCCGCGGTTGGACTCGGCGCTGGGTGTGGGCGTGCTCCATGCGCTGCCGTTCCAGTAGATCCGCTTCCCTGGATCCGATGGATCGGGGTACCAACCTGGTGCCGGTGAAGGCGTGTTCACGCGGACACGGTATCAGCGACCCACCGCCCGTCGCGGGCATCCGATTCGGAGGCATGGTGAGACGAGAGCGCCCCCGGCCGGAAACCGGGGGCGCTCCGCAGTACTTCGCCTAATGACGGGCCTGATGACGGCCTAATGACGGCGGTAATGGCCCGGGCAGTGCCCGTGTCCATGGCCGTGCCCGTGGCCATGCCCGTGGTCTTCGGCGTCGGCCGGCTTGTCGACTACCGCGGTCTCGGTGGTGAGCACCATCCGGGCCACGGATGCCGCGTTGAGCACCGCCGACCGGGTGACCTTGACCGGGTCGATGACGCCGTCGGCGATCAGGTCGCCGTAGCTCAGCGTCGCGACGTTCAGGCCCTGGCCGTCGGGCAGCTCGCTGACCTTGTTGACCACGACCGCACCGTCGAGCCCCGCGTTGGTGGCGATCCAGTACAGCGGCGCGGTCAGGGCGTCGGAGAAGACGGCGACACCCGCCGCCTGGTCGCCGGTCAGCGACGCCTGCAGGCTCTCCAGCGCCTTGCGGGCCCCGACGAGCGCCGTGCCGCCGCCGGCCACGATACCCTCCGCGACGGCCGCCTTGGCCGCCGAAACGGCGTCCTCGACGCTTTCCTTGCGCTCCCTGAGCGCCGTCTCGGTGGCGGCGCCGACCTTGATCACCGCGACTCCGCCGGTCAGCTTGGCCAGCCGCTCCCGCAGCTTCTCGCGGTCCCACTCCGAGTCGGTCGTCTCGATCTCGGTCCGCAGCTGGTCGATGCGACGGGCCAGCGCGTCGGCGGACCCGCCGCCGTCGACGATGATGGTGTCGTCCTTGCTGACCACGACGCGACGTGCAGAACCCAGGACCTCCAGCCCGACCTCGCGCAGCAGCAGGCCGGCGTCGGGGGTGACCACCTGTGCGCCCGTGAGGATCGCCAGGTCCTCCATGAACGCCTTGCGCCGCTCGCCGAAGATCGGCGCCCTGACCGCGACGACTTTGAGGGTCTTGCGGATCGCGTTGACCACCAGCGTCGCCAAGACCTCGGCCCCGTAGTCGTCGGCGACGATGACCAGCGGCTTGCCCGCTTTGGTGACCTTCTCCAGCATCGGCAGCAGGTCGGGCAGCGAACCGATCGTCTCCTGGTGCAACAGGATCAGCGGATCTTCGAGCACCGCCTCCTGGGCATCGAAGTCGGTCACGAAGTACGCCGACTGGTAGCCCTTGTCGAAGCCCATGCCCTCGGTGAACTCCAGCTCCGTGTGCATCGTCGAGCCTTCCTCGATGCTGACGATGCCGTCGGCGCCGGCCTTGTGCATCGCCTCGGCGACCAGCCCGCCCAGTTCCTCGTCGCGTGAGGAAACCGTCGCCACGTGGGCGATCGCCTCCTTGCTGGACACGGGCGTCGCCGAGGCCAGCAGCGCCTCGGACACCGCGTCAGCGGCCTTGCTGATACCCGTGCCGACTTCCAATGCGTTGGCCCCGGCGGCGACCAGGCGCAGGCCGCCCGTCACCAGGGCCTGGGCCAGCACCGTGGCGGTGGTGGTGCCGTCGCCGGCGACGTCGTTGGTCTTGGTGGCCACCGACTTCACCAGCTGGGCGCCGAGGTTTTCGAACGGGTCCTCCAGGTCGATCTCCCGCGCGACGGTGACGCCGTCGTTGGTGACCGTGGGGCCGCCCCAGGACGTGGCCAACATCACGTGACGACCGCGCGGCCCCAGGGTGACCCGGACCGCGTCGGCGAGCGTGTTCACGCCCGCCTCGATGGCACGGCGCGCGTCCTCGTCGTACTCAATGAGCTTGCTCATCAGGCTCCTTCTCGCCTACTGACGCATGCCGCCCCGGAAATCACCCGTGCATCACACGGGGATCGCCGGGGCGGGACACGGTTACTTGGATACGACAGCCAGGACGTCGCGCGCCGACAGGATCAGGTACTCCTCGCCGTTGTACTTGACCTCGGTGCCGCCGTACTTGCTGTAGATGACGGTGTCGCCCTCGGACACGTCCAGCGGGATCCGCTTCGCGCCGTCCTCGTCCCAGCGGCCGGGGCCGACTGCGACAACGGTGCCCTCCTGCGGCTTCTCCTTGGCGGTGTCGGGAATGACCAGACCGGACGCGGTCGTGGTCTCGGCCTCGTTGGCCTGCACGAGAATCTTGTCCTCGAGTGGCTTGATGTTCACCTTCGCCACGATGGGAGCCCTCCAGTTAGTGGTAGCAGGCCCGGAGCCGTCGCCCCGGGCCGGAGTCGGCGGTCGGTTCGCGGCGTGCCTCGAACCGTCCGTTGTCAGGTGGTCTGGCAGTCATCCGTACCCTCGCACCGTCGTCGCGGGTGCCGGCGCAGGGGTGCGTCCGATTGCCACCTAGCACTCTATACATGAGAGTGCTAGCACTCAAGGGGGACCCGCTGCTTCCCGTTCCGAAGCAGGTCACCGCTCGGGATCCCCGCCCGGTGATAATGGGCTCGTGCTCGACGTTTTCGCGAGGCGAACCGCGGCCATGGCCGCGCTGATCGTCGCGGCGTTCGTCGCGTTCGTCGGGTTCGGCACCGGTCTGGCCGGCGCC
>CAYVQQ010000241.1:1505-4994 GCA_964453085.1 uncultured Mycobacterium sp. | reverse complement strand
GAGTCGAACCCGATCAACAACTATTACATCGCCAGGAAGTGATGGCCGTTGCCGACGCCCTGGCGGCGATCGCCGACTGGCCGGTTGCGGCCGCTGCCGCCGCCGTGGTGGGGCCCGGCGGCGTGCTGGCCGGCTTCGGTGACGCCCGGCGGGTGTTCGAACTGGCTTCGGTGACCAAGCCGCTGGTGGCGCGGGCCGCCCAGGTCGCCGTCGAGGAGGGGGTCGTCGACCTGGACACTCCCGCCGGCCCGCCCGGTGCGACGATTCGCCACCTGCTGGCGCACGCGTCGGGGCTGGCCATGCACTCCGATCGGGTCCTGGCCAAACCGGGCACCCGGCGGATGTACTCAAACTCCGGTTTCACCGTGCTCGCCGAGACGGTGCAGCGGGAGTCGGGTATCGAGTTCGGGCGTTACCTCACCGAGGCGGTGTGCGAACCGCTGGCCATGGCGAGCACCCGACTGGACGGCGGCGCCGCGGAGGCCGGGTTCGGTGCGACCTCGACCGTGGCCGACCTCGCGGCGTTCGCCGGTGAGCTGCTGTGCCCGTCGCTTGTCTCAGCCGAGCTGCACGCCGAGGCGACGACGGTGCAATTCCCGGGCCTGGACGGGGTGCTGCCCGGCTTCGGCGTGCAGCGGCCCAACGACTGGGGCCTGGGTTTCGAGATCCGGGACGCCAAGTCGCCGCATTGGACCGGCGCCGGCAATTCCGCGCGCACCTACGGCCATTTCGGTCAGTCAGGGGGGTTCATCTGGGTCGATCCCGACGCGGCGCTGGCGCTGGTGGTCCTCACCGACCGGGAGTTCGGCATGTGGGCGCACGAACTGTGGCCCGCGATCTCCGACGCCGTGCTGGCCGGCTACTAATCGGGCGTAAAGACTAGCGCAACACAGGTATCACAGGGCACAATAAACACAGAAGACGCAGAATCATCAGCACAGCATCCCGCTTGTCGGGTCCGCCAGGTCGTTGGGGAAGACGTCCCTCGTGGAACCGAAGGAGCAAGAGATGCGTGCGATGAATCAATTCGCCGACGCGACGGCTGGTGTGGTGTACATTCACACCTCGCCCGCGGCGGTGTGCCCGCACGTCGAGTGGGCGTTGTCGTCGACGTTGGGCGCCAAGGCCAACCTGACGTGGACGCCACAGCCGGCGATGCCCGGACAGCTGCGGGCGGTCACCAACTGGGTGGGGCCGGTGGGCACCGGCGCCCGGCTGGCCAACGCGTTGCGCTCGTGGTCGGTGCTGCGCTTCGAGGTCACCGAGGACCCAAGTCCCGGCGTTGACGGGCAACGGTTCAGCCACACCCCGCAGCTGGGCCTCTGGAGCGGGTCGATGAGCGCCAACGGCGACATCATGGTCGGGGAGATGCGGTTGCGGGCCATGATGGCCCAGGGCGCCGATGCGTTGGCCGCCGAGCTGGACTCGGTGCTGGGCACGGCGTGGGACGACGCGCTCGAGGCCTACCGCGACGGCGGCGACGCCGGCGAGGTGACCTGGCTGAGCCGCGGCGTGGGCTAGGAGGCGGCGATCCCGCCGCCGCACCGGGCTGGTGCCGCGCCACGGGGAGCAAGTGGTCAGTGGGGCGGAAGGGTCCACGCGGGCGGAGGACACCGCTCCGAATTATGGTAGACACTTTTATTTGGAAGTGTCTATCATATACGGGTGTCGCGACGTGTTCCCGTCCTCATCGTGGGCGCCGGTGCGGCCGGTCTCGCCACCTCGGCGTTGCTTTCCCAACACGGTGTCCGGTCGCTGCTGGTCGAAAAGCGGCGCGAGGTGTTCATCTACCCGAAAGCCCGCAATGTGAGCTTCCGCACCCTGGAGATCCTGCGCGGCCTCGGGCTCAGCGACGAAGTACACGCGGTCGCCGACCACGTTTCGGCCATGGTTGTCAAGGCCGCGCTCAACAGCCGGGAGGAACGACCGGGCCTTGACGTTGATGCGATCTTCGCCGGCTTGGGCGAGTTCAGCCCGGAGCCCACGGCGCAATACTGCCCGCAGAGTCGCCTTGAGCCGATCCTGCTCGCCGAAACCCGCCGGCACGGCGGGGAAGTGCGATACGGGACCGAACTTTGCTCGATGGAGCAGGACGACGCCGGCGTCACCGCGGTGCTGCGCGACCGGGACTCGGGGCAGTCCGAGACCGTCCGCGCCGAGTATCTCGTCGCAGCCGACGGCGCGCACAGTCCGATCCGAAAATCGTTGGGGATCAGTGTGTCTGGCTACGGTGCGCTGCCCGTCTACGTTGTCTTCATCTACTTCCGGGCACCGTGGAGGAAGTTCGTCTCGCACCTGGCCGACGGCGATGCCGTGCAGGTCAAAAACACCGACGTCGACGGCATTTTCCTGGTGGTAGAGGGCGATCTGGGCATGTTCATCACCACGTATCTCCCCCGCCAAGGCGAGACGGCCGAACAGTTCACACCACAACGTTGCCGCGGGCTGCTCGCCAAGGCAATCGGCGAGCAGCTGGACATCGACATCATCGAGGTCGCCGCGTGGCAACCTTACGAACAGGTGGCCGACCAATTCCGTTGCAGGCGCGTCTTCCTCGCCGGCGATTCGGCGCACACCATGCCGCCGTTCAAGGCCGGGGGAGCCAACACCGCGATCCAGAGCGCGCACAACCTGGCCTGGAAACTCGCCGCCGTGCTGGACGGGTCTGCCGATCGGGCGCTGCTGGACACCTACCACGCCGAGCGTCACCCGGTGGGACGATTCGCCGCCCGCCAGTCGCTGACCGGGCCGGCGGTGGCCGTGCTCCGGTCGGATGAGGACCGGCCCCGACTGCCGGCCGACGAAGAGTGCTCGATGTTCTCCCTGCTCATCGGTTACCGGTACCGTTCGGCGGCTGTCCTGACCGACGAGCCGCCAGTGGACCCGGACGCGGTTCAGCTGGTGGGGGAGCTGCGCGGTCAGCCTGGCACGCGGGTTCCGCACGTGTGGGTGCGCGAGGGTGTGTCGACGCTCGACCTGCTCGGACCCGGGTTCGCCGTGCTCACCGGGGATGAGCGCTGGTGTGCGGCAGCGGCTTCGATCTCGGTGCCTGCGCATCGCATCTGCAGCGACGAGTGGGCGGCGATCACGCGACTCGGACCAAGTGGCGCGCTCCTCGTCCGGCCGGACGACTTCGTCGGCTGGCGCGCCGAGGAGCTTCCGGCGGACCCGGGAAGGGCGCTACAGCAAGCGCTTTCGGCGATCCTCGGCCGGTAGACCTCCGCGAGCGTGACGCCACTGCGGTTTTCAAGGCGATTTTTCGCAGTGGGGTTACGCTCGCGGAGAGCGGCGAGTGAAGGCTGCGGCGGGTGAAGGCTGCGGCGAGTGAAGGCTATAGCGGGATGTTCTTGTGGCGGCCGCGCCGTGCCGGCGCCTGGGCCAGCGCCTCGGTGAGCTTGCTGCGGGTGTGCGACGGGTCGATCTTCTCGTCGACCACGCCCATCTCGATGGCGCTGTCCACACCGCCGGCGATGCGCTCGTGCTCGGGAT
>CAYVQQ010000241.1:0-1495 GCA_964453085.1 uncultured Mycobacterium sp. | reverse complement strand
GCTTTGCCGTCTACCCGATTGTCACCCACCTCTTCGGCGGCCAACTCGTCGTGGAGCGCCTCGCGCTCATGCTCGGGCGCGGCAGCCAGCATTCTCTTGTGCAGGATGCCCACCGCGGCCTTGGCACCCATCACCGCGACCTCGGCGTCCGGCCAGGCGAACACCTTGGTCGCGCCCAGCGATCGCGAATTCATCGCGATGTAGGCCCCGCCGTAAATCTTTCGGGTGACCAGCGTGACTCGCGGCACCGTGGCCTCGCCGAACGCGTGCAACAGTTTGGCGCCGCGGCGTACCACGCCGCCCCACTCCTGGCCGACCCCCGGCAGATAGCCGGGAACGTCGACGATCACCACCAGCGGAATGCCGAACGCGTCGCACAGGCGCACGAACCGCGCGGCCTTCTCGGCGCTTTCGGAGTTCAGGCAGCCGCCGAGCCGCAGCGGGTTGTTGGCCAGCACGCCGACGGTGCGCCCCGACAACCGACCCAGCCCCACCACCATCGACGGTGCCCACTTGGCCTGGAACTCGTCGAACGGCGTGTCCGCATCCAGCACGGCGGTCACGATCGGGTGCACGTCGTAGGCCCGTCGCGGTGATTCGGGCAGCAACGCCCTGATGTCGGTGTCACCGGCTTCGGCTCTGTCACGATCGAAATGGCCCTGTTGGCAGAACAATCCGACGAGCCGACGGCCACGCGCGTAGGCGTCGAGTTCGTCGTCGGCGACGATGTGGCAGACCCCTGACTTCTTGTGGTGGGTGTCCGGACCGCCGAGCGACGCCATATCCACATCCTCACCGGTGACGCTGCGCACCACATCGGGCCCGGTGACGAACACGCGGCTCTCCGGCGCCATCACGATGACGTCGGTGAGCGCGGGCCCGTAGGCGGCACCTCCGGCGGCGAAACCGACGACCACCGAAATCTGAGGGATGTCGCCGGAAGCTCGGATCATGGCCTCGAACACCTGGCCGACCCCGTGCAGCGCCCGCACGCCCTCGGCCAGCCGGGCCCCGCCGGAATGCCAAATGCCCACGATCGGGCTCTGCTCCTCGATGGCCGTGTCGTAGGCGCTGAGGATGTGCGCGCAGCCCTCCACGCCCATCGCGCCGCCCATCACGGTTCCGTCGGTGCAGAAGCCGATGGTGCGCACGCCGTTGACGGTCCCCGCGGCGGCCAGCACTCCCGAGCGGTCCCGCTCGTGCAGCAACTGCACGCTGCCGTCGTCGAAGAACGTGCTCAGACGCAGCAGCGGGTCGCGCGGGTCGAGCGATTCGCCAACCGCCTCCGAGGCCGTGATTGTCATCGCGTGTCTCCTGTTCCGGTGATGCTCGAGAGGCTCGAGAGGGTGGATAGCGCCGGGTCAGTACCGCCCAAACACGATCGCCACGTTGTGTCCGCCGAATCCGAACGAGTTGTTGATCGCGTAGTTGTATTCGCCGGGCCGGGGTTTGCCGGCCACCACGTCCAGGTCGATGTCGGGGTCGAGGTTCTCCA
>CAYVQQ010000240.1:0-5046 GCA_964453085.1 uncultured Mycobacterium sp. | reverse complement strand
ACACGACAACCGTTGCGGGCTCGGGGGCTCTGGTGCGGATTCGGGCGCGCGCACCACCATCTGCTCGTCGGTGAAATCGGTGCTCCTCGCGGCGGTCAACGCTGCGCCTCGCGCCACCGTCACCTGAACCATGTTCTGCGCGAAAACCGGCACCGGCAAAGCCTTTTCCAGGTCCCACGAGAAATCGTGAATGTCGCCTTCCGCGCCGGCGACGACCACTCCCCCGGGACGCCAGCCATCGCCCTCGAACATCCCGGTCAGCCACGACGTCAGTCCCTCGAAGCCGCCGCCCACGTGCTCGACGGCGGTATGCGTCGCGCCGTCGCAGGTGTGCACTGTGACGACCGTGGCGAACGCGCGATCAAGAATGCACACCGCCGTCTGGTCGAAGCCGATGACCCGTGCGATGGCCCGAGCCAGCGTCTCGACGGAGTCGAGCAACCGGACCGGCACGATGTTGTCGAAACCCTCGTCGGTCAACGCTTCCATCAGCAGAGCGGCCTGTGCAGCGGCATCGTCGGTCCACGTCACGCCGACGACCCGTACCCGCTGGTCATTCGCGGCCGCCTGAGCCTGCACCCGCAGCACTTCACCGGCCACCTGTGCGGCGGTGGCGCTCACAGCACGCGCCCCGCCGCCGTCGTCGTCGTACAGAGACATCTCACGGTGGTCGAGGATGGTGCCCTCGGCGTCGTGACCTTCCGCGAGTACCCACCCGACGGCGGTCGACGTCACCGACAGTCCCAGGACCGTGTCCAAATTTGCACCTCAATCGCTCCACCACCGATGCCCTCAGCCTCACCGTCGCGCACGAGGCAACCGTCGGAACGGCGGTTCGTGAGGGCCGGAACGGACCGGCCAGCATGGGCTCCATCGGCGTGCTGCGAGGAAGCCTACGTGCTCGACGCGCGTTTGGGTGCTCCGGTCCGCGATCCGCGCCTGACTCACAGACGACAGCCAGCGGGCGGCCGAATCATGCCACATCCGGCGCGGCGAGCCGCACCCGGACTGCGTCGTCGATGAGAACGCGGAGGTCATCACCACACCGGGATCCGGCCGTGGGAATCATGCGGACCGGTGGGTCTACCTGCATTGTTGTCCCGCCGGAGAGCCGGGCAGAGCCGTCCCAAGGCCCTGCCCCGCCCCGCCGCGCTGCGTTGCGAACGACGCAACCGGAACGAGACGAAGCCGTGTCCTGATCGACATCCGGCCTCCATTGACGGTAAATTCCAGCGCAGGCATGCGGCGAGATACGACTAAGGGGCCGGTATGACATTCGTGAATGACAAGATCCGGGCGTGGGGACGCCGGCTACTGGCCGGTGCGGCAGCCGCCACCGCGCTTCCCGGCCTGATCGGTCTTGCCGGGGGCGCGGCGACCGCGGGGGCGTTCTCACGCCCGGGTCTGCCCGTCGAATACCTGCAGGTCCCGTCACCGTCGATGGGCCGCGACATCAAGGTCCAGTTCCAAAGCGGTGGAAGCGGTTCCCCGGCTGTGTACCTGCTCGACGGGCTGCGCGCCCAGGACGACTACAACGGCTGGGACATCAACACCCCGGCGTTCGAGTGGTACTACAAGTCGGGTCTGTCGGTGGTCATGCCTGTCGGTGGGCAGTCCAGCTTCTACACCAACTGGTACCAGCCAGCCTGCGGCAACGACGGCTGCAAGACCTACAAATGGGAGACCTTCCTCACCAGCGAACTGCCGCAATGGCTGGCGTCCAACCGGAGCGTGAAATCCACCGGCAGCGCCGCGGTCGGCATCTCGATGTCGGGGTCGTCCGCGATGATCCTGGCGGCCTACCACCCTCAGCAGTTCATCTACGCCGGCTCGCTCTCGGCCCTGCTGGACCCCTCCAGCGGCATGGGCCCGAGCCTGATCGGCCTGGCCATGGGTGACGCCGGAGGATACAAGGCCGACGCCATGTGGGGACCGTCTAGCGACCCGGCCTGGCAGCGCAACGACCCCACCGTGCAGATCCCGACACTGGTCGCCAACAACACCCGCCTGTGGGTCTACTGCGGCAACGGCACGCCGTCGGAACTGGGTGGGGCCAACATGCCCGCCGAGTTCCTGGAGAACTTCGTGCGCAGCAGCAACCTGAAGTTCCAGGACGCCTACAACGCGGCCGGGGGCCACAACGCCGTGTTCAACTTCGACCAGAACGGCACCCACAGCTGGGAGTACTGGGGCGCCCAACTCAACGCGATGAAGCCCGACTTGCAGAGCACCTTGGGCGCCACTGCCGGCGGTGGCGAATAGCGGTTCGCTCCGGCTGCTGACGTTGCGCCGGCGCGCTGGGCGAACAGGCGCGCCGGCGCAGACGCGGACGACTCCGAGTCGCGCCTCTGAGCCGGTGGCGATCGATGACGGCGGGAAAGCGTGGTCGGGTCGGGCGCGTGGGAAATTGTTGTGTGGGTTGGAGCTTGGCGTTAGCCGCTCAACGATATTGCCAGCGATAATTTAATTTATTCTCACCGAATTCTAAAAGTCTGATTTGTCCGGCCGGTGCGGCGATTTCCGCAGATCGACGGCATATCTCGCGCCATTTTCAAACGGGTAACGCTTTAGACACGCCCACCGAAATCCTGGGCATGAAAAGACGCTGCAGCCCTCTCGTCAAGACCATGGTGGTGGGCGGGATCGTTGCAGCGTCGCTGACTTCTCCCCCCGGCGTGGCCGACGCCGCGCCACCGACACCCAACTGGGACGCGATCGCGCAGTGTGAGTCCGGCGGCAACTGGCACGCCGACACCGGAAACGGCGAATACGGCGGACTGCAGTTCAAGCCGAGCACGTGGACCCGCTACGGCGGCGTGGGCAATCCGGCGGCCTCATCACGGGAGGAGCAGATCGCGGTCGCCAACCGGGTCTTCGCCGAGGAAGGCGTGGAGCCCTGGCCGAGGTGCGGTGCCGAATCCGGCTTGCCGGTCGGGTGGTATTCGCACCCGGCCCAGGGCATCAAGCAGATCATCAACGGGCTGATCCAGCTCGCCGCGCCGCAGTAACATGCGCCGTTCGGTGGACGGCCGGGCGGTGTCCTCGGCCCGATGCCCGACGCCAAACTCGTCGGCCACGTCCGCCGCAACGAGGGCGGCTTGGTGCATTGGCCGCGCCATCGACGGAAGCGCCTGCGGCGTCGCCGCCGGCAACCCGAGCGTGGGGTGACGATAGACGTTAAAATCACCACCGAGCGCTGAGGACCGCAGCGGATTCGTCCTACGCTGGCCCGGTGAAGGAAAGACTGCACTGGCTGGCAATGCACGGGTTCGTCCGGGGCGTCGCAGCGATCGGGGCCCGGCGGGGCGACTTGCAGGCCAGGCTGATCGCCGACCCGTCGATAGCCGCGAATCCCGTCCCGTTCTATGACGAGCTGCGCGCTTCGGGGCCACTGGTGAAAGGTCGCGTCAACTACGTGACCACTGACCACTCGCTGGCCCAGGAGTTGCTGCGGTCCGATGACTTCCGGGTGATCGACATGGGGTCGAACCTGCCTGGGCCGCTGCGGTGGCTGGAACGCCGCACCCGCGACGACATGATGCACCCGCTGCGCGCCCCGTCGCTGCTGGCCGTCGAGCCCCCGGACCACACGCGGTACCGTAAGACGGTATCGGCGGTCTTCACGTCCCGGGCGGTCGCTGCCTTGCGTGATCGCGTCGAGCAGACTGCCGCCGGCCTGTTGGACCAATTGGCCCGCGGGTCAGGGACCTCCGGGGTCGTCGACGTCGTCGAACGGTACTGTTCGCAGCTTCCCGTCGCCATCATCAGCGACATCCTGGGGGTGCCCGAGCAGGACCGGCGCCGCGTCCTGGAGTTCGGTGAACTGGCGGCGCCGAGCCTGGACATGGGATTGCCATGGCGGCAGTACCGCAGAGTGCAGGACGGCCTCGCCGGATTCAACTCCTGGCTCACCGGCCACCTTGCGGAGCTGCGCCGCGCGCCGAGCGACAACTTGATGAGCCGGTTGATCCAGATCGCCGAAAGCGGTTCGGATGAAATACATTTGAATGAAATCGAACTTCAGGCGATCGCCGGGCTGGTGTTGGCGGCAGGGTTCGAGACCACGGTCAACTTGCTGGGCAACGGTATCCGCATGCTGCTGGACGCGCCGCACCACGTGGAAACACTGCGGCAACATCCCCAGCTGTGGCCCAACGCCGTCGAGGAGATTCTGCGGCTGGACTCCCCCGTGCAACTCACCGCGCGGATGGCACTCGACGACGTCGAGGTGGCGGGAACTCCGATCAGCCGGGGCGAGCTGGTCGTCGTATACCTGGCCGCGGCCAACCGCGATCCCGCGGTCTTCACCGACCCACACCGCTTCGACATCGAGCGGCCCAATGCGGGAAAGCATCTCGCGTTCTCCGGGGGCCGGCATTTCTGCCTGGGCGCCGCCCTGGCCCGGGCCGAAGGCGAGGTCGGGTTGCGGACGTTCTTCGAGCGCTTCCCCGAAGCACGGCCCGCCGGGACCGGCAGCAGGCGTGACACGCGGGTTCTGCGCGGCTGGTCGATGCTGCCGGTGGTCCTCGGCCCGGCGCGTTCGATGGCCGGGGTCGACCACTATTGACGTCCTCCCGGCAGCGAAGTGGGGGGATTCCTCGTGCCGGCCGGCTGTCTCGATGGCCGTTCATGCGGCGATCGCCGTGGGCAGGCTGGTAGTGGAGGTTCGCGCCGAGCGGCCCTGTCCTATCTTGGCCCGCGTTTTGCGCCGTGCTTTGATGCGCGCCACCGACCTCGGCGAGGGCGGATGTCTGCGGCCTCGCTGCGTTCCCGTTGGCGACGGTGCAGACCTGCATCATCCACCTGATCGGCAATGCTTTCCGGTACGCCTCACCCAAGTACTGGGACAAGATCAGCGTCGACCTCACACCGATCTACACCGCCGCCACCCCCTGAATCGCCCTGGAAATCCCGGAGGCTGCTGACCTTGGAAACGAGGATGCAGGTATGCCGAAGGAACAGTCGTCTGGGAAGCCCACGGCGCGTCGCTACAGCCCGGACGAGAAAGCCGCTGCGGTGCGGATGGTCCGCACGTTGCGGGCGGAG
>CAYVQQ010000239.1:0-5078 GCA_964453085.1 uncultured Mycobacterium sp. | reverse complement strand
CAGCATCCCGCGTCACCACCACCCGGCCATCCACAACAACCTCACACCGCAACAACGAACCCGACCCTGAACCGCAATCCGGCCAATGACATCCGCCACTGGCGCTGACAAACGCCCACCGCATCGGGTCTGCCAGCGTGGTCGTGTACACCAGCGGCCGGTCCGCGCTGAACGTCGCCTGCACGGTGGTCATGTACCGCGACGAGTCGTCGTCGAAGGCGGACTGGCTGGGCGGGTCGGTGTTCATGTACCGGACCTGCCCGGTCAGGTTACCGGTGGCGCTGACCGTGTAGGTCACCTGATGGCCGGCCGGGTCGGCCTGCGCGGTCGCGGGCGAGACGGCTCCGGCGAAGGTCGCCGCGGCCACTGCCGCCCCGGATACGACGATCGCGTTGCGCGCGTTGATCATGTCGGAGACGGTACCGAATTCATCACGGATGGCCGCGCCGAAACCGGTGTTCACCGGCGGCTTGGCCCGCGGTCGCCCGCGTCGGGTATGAAGCATGCATGACCGACGAGTCCGAGCCGCCCCGCACCGTCAGCCGCCGCAGGTTGTTGACGACGAGCGCCGCCGCGGCGGTCGGGGCCGGTGTGGGCGCGGGCCTAGGGGTGGGAGCCGGCGCGCTGCTGTGGTCACACCCGCACGGGCCGAGTACCTGGTACCAGCCGGACCGCACCGGCGCGCCGCCGGTGTCCGGGCTGCACCTGCAGTTCGGCCGGAACGCCGGCACGGAGGTGGTGGTGTCCTGGCACACCATCGAGGCAGTCCGCAATCCGCGTGTCATGCTGGGCACGCCGACGGCGGGCCTCGGGCGCACGGTCGCGGCCGAAACCCGCACGTACCGGGACGCCAAGTCCAACATCGAGGTTCGGGTCAACCACGCCCGACTGACCGGCCTCACCCCGGATTCCGACTACGTCTACGCCGCGGTGCACGACGGCGCCGATCCCGTGACCGGCACGGTGCGGACCGCGCCCAAGGGTCGAAATCCTTTGTGTTTCACCAGCTTCGGTGACCAATCGACTCCCTTGCTGGACAAGCTGCCCGACGGCGGCTACGGGACGGACAACATCGGATCCCCGGCGGCCGCCGACATGACGCTGGCGATCGAACGAGTCGGACCGCTGTTCAACCTGGTCAACGGCGACCTGTGCTACGCCAACCTCGCCCACGACCGGATCCGCACCTGGTCGAACTGGTTCGAGAACAACACCCGCTCGGCGCGCTACCGGCCCTGGATGCCCGCGCCGGGCAACCACGAGAACGAATTGGGCAACGGGCCCGTCGGCTACGCCGCCTACCGAACGTATTTCGCGGTGCCCGAGTCGGGCGCCACCGAAGAGCTGCGCGGCCTGTGGTATTCGTTCACCGCGGGTTCGGTGCGGGTGATCAGCCTCAGCAACGACGACGTGTGCTTTCAGGACGGCGGCGATTCCTACGTGCACGGCTATTCCGGCGGCGAGCAGAAGCGCTGGCTTGCAGGCGAATTGGCCGCCGCGCGACACGACCCGGACGTCGACTGGGTGGTGGTGTGCATGCATCAGACGGCGATCTCCACCGCCGACCACACCAACGGCGCCGACTTGGGCATCCGCGAGCAGTGGCTGCCGCTGTTCGATCAATACGGGGTGGACCTGGTGGTGTGCGGCCACGAGCACCACTACGAGCGGTCGCATCCGGTGCGCGGTGCGCTCGGTACCGACACCCGCACGCCCAAGCCCGTGGAAACCGGCGACGGGGTGATCGACACCACCCGGGGGACGGTACACGTCGTCATCGGCGGGGGCGGCACCTCGCAGCCGTCCAACCGGATGTTCTTCCCCGACCGGCGGTGCCGGGTGGTGATGGGCGTCGGCCCCTTCGACTCCACGAGAGGGCGCAGGGCGCCGATCTATGTGACCGAGGAGGCGCCGTGGTCGGCGTTTCGCGACCGCGAGTATGCGCACGGCTTCGCGGCCTTCGAGGTCGACCCGGGCCACCCCGGCGGCAACACGTCGATCAAGGCAACGCACTACGCGCTGAGCGGGCCGTTCGGCGAGATGACCGCCGTGGAGGAGTTCACGCTCAGCAAGCCCCGCGGCGACAAGTCCCAGCCATAGCTAGAACAGGGTCGGCTGCGCCGGCGCCGCCGCCGCGGAAGATCGCGGGAACCGGCGGGCGTCGCCTCCCAGCCGGTGCTTGGCGATCAGGGGCGCGACGCGCTCCCGCAGCATCTCCCGGTAGCCCGCCGGCAGATAGGCGCCGCGCCCGTACAACTCGCGGTAGCGGCCGACCAGGCCCGGATGTGTCCGCGCCAGCCAGGCCATGAACCAGCCGCGGGTCGAGCCGCGCAGGTGCAGACCGAAGACGGTGACGCCGGTGGCGCCGGCCTCCGCGATGCGGCCGAGCAGCCCGTCGAGGTGCTCAACCGAGTCGGTGAGATACGGCAGGACCGGAGCGACCATGACGCGGCAGTCCAGACCGGCGTCGCGAATTGCGCTGATCAGACTCAGGCGCGCCTGCGGGGTCGGTGTGCCCGGCTCGACCTGCCGGTGCAACTCGGCATCGCCGATTGCGAGGGACACCGCGACCGACACCGGCACCTGGGCGGCCGCCGCAGCGATCAGCGGCAGGTCGCGGCGCAGCAGCGTGCCCTTGGTCAGGATCGACAGCGGCGTGCCCGACCCGGCGAGCGCCGCGATGATGCCCGGCATGAGCGCATAGCGGCCCTCGGCCCGCTGATACGGGTCGGTGTTGGTGCCCAGCGCCACCGTCTCCCGCCGCCACGACGGCCGGCGCAACTCCCGGCGCAACACCTCGGCGACGTTCGTCTTCACCACCACCTGGGTGTCGAAATCGGCGCCGCAATCGAACTCCAGGTATGCATGCGTCGGCCGGGCGAAGCAGTACCTGCAGGCGTGCGAGCAGCCGCGGTAACCGTTGACGGTGTACCGGAACGGCAGCGCCGACCCATCAGGAACCTTGTTCAGCGCGGACTTGCACAAAACCTCGTGGAAGGTGATGCCCTCGAACTGCGGATGGTGCACGCTACGCAGCAACCCGATCCGCTGCAACCCGGGCAGCGCCCCGTCATCGACGGGCTTTCCGTCCACCGCGACGGCTTGACCAGACCAGCGCATACACCCCATTCGAACAGCAGTTCGATGCCGAGTCAAGTCACCTCGGCGGAAGCCGGGAAAAGCCTTCCCCGCTCGTGGCCGTCGCGTGGTGCGGATCGGAAACGACCGGCCGCGACCACCGGGGGCCGCTCATCTCCGCCGCGGCGCTCGATCTTTGCGCACCGACAGCTCGGCGCGATAGTGGTAGACCACTGGTCTGTTAAAACGACCATCGGTCTACCATGAAAGGGCCGGCGAGATGAGCACGTCAACCGACACCCAACCCGTCACCCGGAAATTCGCCTGCGTGCTGGGTCTACGTGGTGCTGTTACCCGGTGCGGTCGCGCTGGACTTCAACACCTGGATGAAGGCGTTGTTCCAGGCGTTCGCCGGGGACCCGATGTGGCAATGGTTCTATGGCGCCCTGCTGTTCATCGGGATATTCGTCATCGCAAACCATCGGTCGTGGCGCGGGCTGGCCGCGTCCATCGTCTCGTTCTTCGGCTACGTCGCGCTGCTGCGCGGCGTGACAATCCTGTACTTCACCCACGCCTACATCGAGACCGGCGACAAATTGGAACAAGGTGGCGCAGGAAGCACGATCACCCGGCTGTTCTTCGTGCTGCTGGCCGTCGGCGGGTTGTACTTGACCTACGGCTGGGTGGCCAAACCCGCCCGCGCCAAGGCGACCAGCGTCGCCCCGCCGGTCACGGCGCAGAACTCCAGCACCGGATAGACGTGCCCTGAATAGTCAAACATCCCGACCAACGCCGCGCCGAGATCCTCGATCTGGCGATGGTGGTGTTTCTGCGCAGCGGCTACGACAACGTCAGCCTCAACGAAATCATCTCCACCGCGAGAGTCTCCAAAGGCGCCTTCTACCACTGGTTTGCGTCGAAAGAAGCGCTGATCGCCGCACTGGCGGAGCGCAATGCTCAGCGGGCCTACAAGTTGGTCGCAGACGCTGTGCACAGGTGCACGGGTGACGCGCTGGAACGCCTGAACACCTTGTTGGAAGCGGGACGTGAAAGTACAGATGGTCCCCGGACTTTTGGCAGCCATGACTTCGCTGCTCTCGTCCGGAGAACGCGCACCTATATGACCGAATCCCTATATGACCGAATCGTCGCCGTCAGCCACGAATTGTTCCGGCCACTGCTCACCCGGGTGATCTCGGACGGTGTCCACGACGGTGTCTTCAACACCTTCGACCCCGAGGGTGTCGGTGACATGTTGCAAACCCCTGCCGCGAGCACCAACACGATGCTGCTGAAGGTTCTCGAAGCGGCTGACGGGGTTACCCGTGAGCAGGCGATAGAGGCCCTCACCACGCGGTACCGGCTGCATGGACACGCCGTTGACCGCATCCTCGGACTGCCGGACGGCAGCACCAGAGCCCTGGGCCGCGACCAGGTGCGAGCGATGTGCGGAGGCCAAAACGGGGCACCGAGGGCCTGGTGAGAGAAACTGACGCCGGCACCATGCGGCTTATCCGCCCGCCATGGCGACCAGGATGGTAACCGAGTCACCGTCGGCTACCGCGGTGTCCAGGCCGCCAGAAAATCGCACATCCTCGTCGTTCACGTAGATGTTCACGAAGCGGTAGGGCTTGTCGTGGTCGATCAGGCGTTCGAAGATGCCCGAGTACTTGGCCTCCAAGTCGCCGATGACCGCACCTAGGGTGTCGCCACTCGCGGACACACACTTCTCGCCGCCGGTGTGGGACCTCAGGATGGTCGGGATGGACACGGTGACGCTCACATGCGGGGCCTTTCTGTAACGGCCATTCTGGAACGGGTTGCCTGAATCGCCTGGATCTCCCCGGGGCGGGAAGCGGCCCCGGGTCGGTTCACCGCGTGCACCGGCATCGGGTGAGCCGCTACGCACCGGCGCCCGCCGCCTACCGTGTGGCGACGAAGTCAGCGGTGAAGCCGAGGGCGCGTAGTTGTTCGCGGCCGTCGTCGGTGATTTTGTGGGG
>CAYVQQ010000238.1:0-5083 GCA_964453085.1 uncultured Mycobacterium sp. | reverse complement strand
CGCTGGTATTGGTCTTGACCGCCTCCGGCATCGGGGCGGTGTTCGCCTGGGCAGTGCGGATGATGTTGTCGCACCTCGCGGCGGTCGGCTCCATGGCGGTGCGGGCCCTGCCCGTCGTGTTGCTGACGGTGCTGGTGTTCCTCAACCCCTACGTCTGGCTCATGGCGGCGACGATCAGTCAGCGGCGGCTCTGGCTGGCGCTTGCGTTCCTCGTCGCCATCGCGGCGGCGTTCGTCGTATCCGGGAGCCTGGAACGGGTCCGGCCGATGTTGCGGGCGACCCCCGCGCCGCCCCTCGACTGCGGACGGCTGGAAGGCACACCTTTCGCGGACATGCCCGACCCGCCGGTCAGCCCTCGACTGACCAGGACCGAACGCGTAAACGTGGTGTTCGTACTCGCCGCGTCGCAGCTGGTGCAGATCCTGGTGGTGGCCGCGGTCATCGCCACGATCTTCTTCGTTCTCGGCCTGATCCTGCTCAGCGCACCCCTGCTCGCCGAATGGACCCACAACAAGGGGACGACCCACGGGTCGCTGCTGGGAATGACGATTCCGGTGCCGCAGCCGCTGATCAACACCTGTCTCTTCCTCGTCGCGCTGGCATTCATGTACATCGGTGCCCGCGCGGTAGGCGACGGTGAATATCGTTCCACCCTCCTCGACCCGCTGATCGAGGACCTGCAGGTCACCCTGATCGCGCGCAACCGCTACCACGGAGCCCTCGCGGCGGCGGGGCGCGCCACCGGGGATGAAGGCCCTTAAAAAGGGAGTCGCAGGGTCCCGCACTGTGACGGTCTTCATCTGCGATGCCGGATCCACGACCTGGTCGACACCGAAGGGCTGCACCGGGGCCTGTCCCGTGCACTCGCCGAAACCCCTGTGCATCGACACCACGTCCCGGTCGGCCAAGGCCACCCGGGACGACCTCACCAACAGCTATTCCAGCTATTCGCTCGGCCGACACAGTGACCACGCACGCCGGGCGCGGCGTGCGTGGTCACTGTGGTCGGTGACGGCCTACAAGTACTGGCCCAGGTTGGATTCGGTGTCGATGGCCCTCGACGCGCTCGACGACTTGCCGGTGACCAGGGTGCGGATATAAACGATCCGCTCGCCCTTCTTACCCGAGATCCGCGCCCAATCGTCGGGATTGGTGGTATTGGGCAAGTCCTCGTTCTCGGCGAACTCGTCGATGATCGAGTCGAGCAAGTGCTGGATACGCAGACCCGGCTGGCCCGTTTCAAGCACCGCCTTGATGGCGTTCTTCTTCGCCCGGTCGACGACGTTCTGGATCATCGCCCCGGAGTTGAAGTCCTTGAAGTACATGACTTCCTTGTCTCCGTTGGCGTAAGTGACCTCCAAGAAGCGGTTGTCGTCGATCTCGGCGTACATCCGGTCGACGATCTTTTCGATCATCGCCTTGATGCAGGCCGCCCGGTCGCCGTCGAACTCGGCCAGGTCGTCGGCGTGCACTGGCAGCGACTCGACCAGGTACTTCGAGAAGATGTCCTGTGCCGCTTCGGCATCGGGCCGTTCGATCTTGATCTTCACATCGAGACGACCGGGCCGCAGGATCGCCGGGTCGATCATGTCCTCGCGATTGGAGGCGCCGATCACGATGACGTTTTCGAGCCCCTCCACGCCGTCGATCTCGCTCAAGAGCTGCGGGACGACAGTCGTCTCCACATCCGAGGAGACCCCGGTGCCGCGGGTGCGGAAGATCGAGTCCATCTCGTCGAAGAACACGATCACTGGCGTCCCCTCCGACGCCTTCTCGCGCGCCCGCTGGAAGATCAGTCGGATGTGCCGCTCGGTCTCGCCGACGAACTTGTTGAGCAGTTCGGGGCCCTTGATGTTCAAGAAGTAGGACTTGGCTTCACGGGCGTCATCGCCACGCAGCTCCGCCATCTTCTTGGCCAGCGAGTTGGCCACCGCCTTAGCGATCAGCGTCTTGCCGCAACCGGGCGGGCCGTAGAGCAGCACGCCCTTGGGTGGCCGCAACGCATACTCCCGGTAAAGCTCCTTGTGCAGGAACGGCAGCTCGACCGCGTCACGGATCTGTTCGATCTGACGGGTCAGCCCACCGATGTCCTGGTAGCTGACGTCGGGCACCTCTTCCAGGACCAGATCTTCGACCTCGGCCTTGGGAATGCGCTCGAAGGCGTAGCCCGCCTTGGTGTCGACCAACAGCGAGTCACCGGGACGCAGCTTGCGGGGCTTGGTGTCGTCGTTCAGGGCATCCGGCACACCGTCCGGCAGGTCCGCGGCCACCAGCGGCTCGGCAAGCCACACGACGCGCTCTTCGTCGGCATGGCCAACGACCAGGGCACGGTTGCCGTCGGCCAGGACTTCCCGCAGCGTCGAGATCTCACCAACCGACTCGAACGCACCGGCCTCGACGACGGTCAGGGCCTCGTTGAGCCGCACCGTCTGCCCCTTCCGCAGCGCCGTGGCATCGATGTTCGGCGAGCACGTCAAACGCATCTTGCGGCCCGACGTGAAAACGTCCACCGTGTCGTCGTCGTGTGCGCCGAGCAGGACGCCATAGCCACTGGGCGGCTGGCCGAGCCGGTCGACCTCCTCCCGCAGCGCCAGCAGTTGCTGGCGGGCCTCTTTGAGAGTTTCCATCAATTTCGAGTTACGGGCCGTCAGCGAATCGATACGCGCCTCGAGTTGTTGCACGTCGCGACCGGCACGGCCACCGCCGTGCGAGCCGACCGCATGTTCGAGTTGCTCGCGAAGCATTCCCGCCTCGCGCCGTAGCCGTTCCAGTTCGGCGGCGTCACCGCTGGACAGGTTCGAACCCCGGTGGTCACCGAATGCATCAGAACGCTCTGAATCACCCATGTTGCGCTCCTTTCCCACACCAGGAGTTGGTGCAGCGGATACTTCAACGCTACCGGCGATTGGCGCTTCATGTGCGGAACCGATTGCCGCCGAAAAGTACAAGCTGTGACGCCGCTGGTAACGTCGCGTTGCAATCGGCGAACCGGAAGGGAAGGCGTGACTACAAAACCCCTCGCCACGGGCTCCGCTACCGCCGTCGTCCCCGGCCCGGGAGCCACCGATGTGACATGTGCTGCATCCGACAGTCCGGCCACCGGCGCGGACGCAGGGCGCGGGATCTGACCGACCGGATGCGCCGGCAACTCTGCGTCACGCTGTCCGCCGTGGCCGTGTTCGGGCTCGCGGCATGCTCGCACGCCAAGCCCATCGTGTCGATGCCGCCATCCCCGACGTCGCCGCCCCCGGCGGTCACCGCACCCCCGACGGTCCCGTTGCCGGCACCCCAGGCGCTGACCGACCTGCTGAGTCGGCTCGCCGACCCGAACTTCCCCGCCACCGAGAAGGTCAACCTGATCGAGGGCGCGACACCCGAAAACGCGGGTACCCTCGACAAGTTCACCACCGCGCTGCATGACAACGGCTATCTGCCGATGACCTTCGCGGCCAACGACATCGCGTGGTCGGACACGAACCCTTCGAATGTCAGGGCCACGGTCACCGTCAACACCGCCAAGACCGACAATGGCAACTTCACCTTCCCGATGGAGTTCACCCCCTCCCAGGGCGGCTGGCAGTTGTCGCGACAGACCGCCGATATGCTGTTGGCGCTGGGCAAGTCGTCGGCGCCGACGACCTCTGGCGCGCCGACCGTCCCCGCAGCGCCCCCCTCGAAGCCTCCGGCTCCGGCTCCCCCGGGTTGACCCCGGCGATGTGGATCGGCTGGCTCGAATTCGATGTGCTGCTGGGTGACGTGCGCTCGCTGAAACAGAAGCGCTCGGTGGTCCGGCCGGTGGTCGTCGAGCCGCGGCGCAAGCTCAGCGTGTCGGCGGCCGAAATCGGTTCCCCCGAGGTGCATCGCAGGGCCGGTATCGGGGTGGCCACGGTGTCTGGCGACCGCAGCCACGCGGTCGACGTCCTCGACGCTGCCGAACGCCTGGTCGCCGCGCATCCCGAGTTCGAACTGCTGTCGGTGCGGCGTCGGCTGCTCCGCAGCGGCGACCTGGACAGTCAAGGCTAGCCCTGGGCTGCTGGACACGTGCGCTCGATGGACCGGCCTGCAGCGGCCGGACCGGATGTTCGGCAGGTGGCCGCACCATCATGGTCACCCGCACGAGGCGAATTGTACGAGCGCCCGCACCACCCAGGCCAAGCCCGCCCGAGTCGCCGGCCACCAGGCGACACACGCGATAGCGGAGCAAGGTCGCCACAGGATGCGCCGTGCGCGGGAGCGCGGCATGGGCAAGGTCGGCGCCGAATTCTCCCTACGGCCGCCGCGGTCAACCTGGCCCGCCTCGGTGTCCTGAGACTGCGTCGCACCGCCGACCCAGAGTGGCGGGAGGCTGGGTCTCGTTTGCAGGGTGAAATGCGCCATCGCACTCGGCGCGGGGTAGGTCATTGCGCAGGCCGTGCAGGCGGTTGGGGTTGTGCCGGTGCGCCCGGCCCGGGGTGGCCGGCTCAGCGGTTCCGGCCAGCAGATGTCGGCCGCGGCGCTGCGGGCCCTCACGCATGATCGCATCGACGACCGACAACGCCGACCCGCCGCCCGGCCGCCGGAAACGGAATCTTCACGGGCTGGACCACGGGCTACATTGAGCGGGGTTGTACCTCTCGCGACGGCGCACCACTGTCAATCATCATCCTGATACCTCGAACGGCCCTCTCTGGGCGCCCGTCTGCGGCCCGCCGAACCCGCGATGACCTCACGTTAGGCCGGAAGCCGAAACCGGCGACCAACAGCTCGGTCGTCGCCGAGCAACGCCGTGGCCGGTTCGCGGCCCGTGCACCTGCGGCGGCGCCCGGCACAGCCGATAACGACGCCACGCCGATTGTGCGCCCGTGTGTGACAGGCAGATCCCTTGGGTACGTGGTGGTTTCGTTGGGCACCATCACGCCTACCCGGCACCAGACCACCCTATACCATTGGCAAACAACACCTTCGAGCGCCGCGCTCCGCAGACCGGTTGCGGTTCTTCACCTTCCAGTTATCGGGCAGTGTCCGTTTGCTCGGCACCCATATCGGGCCGAGCGCTGACAACGTCGCGTCGCTTCCCTGGTCGAGCCGCCAAATCACCGGCGGC
>CAYVQQ010000237.1:3417-5107 GCA_964453085.1 uncultured Mycobacterium sp. | reverse complement strand
CAGGACCCGCTCATCCACCGGTTCTACACGCTGTGGTTCGCCCTCGACGGATCGGTGCGTGATCTGTTCCCGCCCGAAATCGCCGGCCAGCAGGCGGCTTTCGCCCAGGCGTTGCGATGGGTCTTCGGCGAACTGGTCGAGCAACGCGCCGCAGAGCCGGTGGCTTTCCTCGCGCAGTTGGGCCGTGACCACCGCAAATACGGCTTGCTCCCGGCTCACTACGACACCATGCGCCGCGCGTTTTACGCCGCGCTGCGCGATCACCTGCGCCAGCCGGGCCGGGCGGCCTGGACCGACACCGTCGCCGCGGCCGCCTCCGCGTCGCTCAACCTGATCACCGGGGTGATGAGCGGCGCCGCCGACGCCGAGGAGGGACCCGCCTGGTGGGATGGCACGGTCATCGAGCACATCCGAGCTTCCCGCGATCTGGCGGTCGTGCGGCTGCAGTTGGACCACCCGATGGATTACCACCCCGGTCAGTACGTCGCCGTCCAGATCCCGCAGTGCCCGCGCCGCTGGCGCTACCTGAGCCCGGCCATCCCAGCGGACCCGGACGGACTTGTCGAGTTCCATGTCCGCGTCGTCCCCGGCGGGCTGGTCAGCACCGCCGTCGTAGGAGAAACCAGGCCCGGCGACCGCTGGCGGCTGTCGAGCCCGCACGGCGGGCTGCACGTCGACCGAGACGGCGGCGACGTGCTGATGGTGGCCGGCAGCACCGGCCTGGCACCGCTGCGCGCACTGATACTGGATCTCGCCCGGTGCGCGGCGAACCCGCGGGTGCACCTGTTCTTCGGCGCCCGCTACCGCTGCGAGCTCTACGACCTGCCCACGCTGTGGCAGGTGGCGGCGCACAATCCGTGGCTGTCGGTCTCCCCGGTCTCCGATTACAGCACCGACCCGTCCTGGGCCGCCGACTATCCCGACTGCACGCCGCCCCGCGGGCTGCACGTGCACCAGACGGGCCGGCTGCCCGAGGTGGTGACCAGATACGGTGGTTGGAGCGACCGGCAGATCCTGATCTGCGGCGGGCCCGACATGGTTCGAGCCACCAGGGCCGCCCTGATCGCCAAAGGCGCTCCGCCGGAACGCATCCAGCAAGACCCACTGTCCGGATAACTCGAGGCACCGAGGTAGGTCATGCACATCGTCACACTGCGCGACCCGTCTTCGCCGGTCGCCGCCCGGTTCATTCCGGAGGCCGGGATGATCGGCACGTCCCTGACCGACGATGGGGTGGAGTTGCTCGGCCAGCGCCGCGGCCTGGACGCCTACGTCGAGGCCGGCAAGACGATGGGCATCCCCATCCTGTACCCGTGGGCGAACCGGTTGGGCGGCGACACCTACACCGCGGAGGGTCTGACGGTGCGGCTGAGGCCCGGTGAGAACGGTGTGCGCACCGACCCCAACGGGCTGCCGATCCACGGCACCATGGCCGCCTACCCGCGCTGGCAGGTGACGACGGAAACGGGCAACGAGCTTTCCGCCGAGGTCGACTTCGGTGCTGACCAGGCGCTGCTGGCCGCGTTCCCCTACCCTCACGTGCTCGCGGTGTCGGTGCGGCTGGCCGAACGCACGTTGACGGTGACCACCACGGTCACCGCGACCGGCGACACGGCGGTGCCGCTGTGCTTCGGCTTCCACCCCTATCTGCACCTACCCGGAGTGGCGCGCGGCGAGTGGATGATCGAGA
>CAYVQQ010000237.1:0-3407 GCA_964453085.1 uncultured Mycobacterium sp. | reverse complement strand
GACACCGCCGCTGCGGCACCTGGGCCTCGACTGGCAGGGACTGCCCACGGGCGCGTCCCGCGCGCGACCGGCGACGTGCGAGCCTTTGGGCGCCAGGGCTTTCGACGACGCCTACGACCAGGTGCCCGACGGTGCCGTCTTCGCGGTCTCCGGCGGGGGACGACGGCTGGAGACCCACTTCGAGCGGGGATACCCGGCGGCCCAGATCTTCGCCCCGCCCGGTGAAGACGTGGTGTGCTTCGAGCCGATGACCGCACCGACCGACGCGCTGCGCCGCGGCGGCTACCGGTGTGCACGACCGGGCGAGCCGGCTGGCGCGGTGTTCTCCATCCGCGCCTGAAACGCCCCGCCGACGTCACCGGAAACCCGCCAGCACTGCCTCGGCGCGGTCAAGGGCCGCGACCTCCACGCCGACTGCAACGCACCGCGGACCGGCCTACGGGCGCTGGGCGAACGCGCCAACGCCGAACTCAAAGGACGCTGACGACGCCTAGGACGAATTCATCTGTGCCCCAAACGAATCGGTGCACGTGTCGGCGCCACAATCGTCTTGTCAACGCGCCAACGCGGAAACTACCGAGAAGACCTCGGTTTGTCCTCTGTGCCGACGACAGGGCTTGCGATCCAAGCCCAGATGATCGCTACTTCCAGGAGTATGCCGATACCCGCGAATAGCCATTGCGGTGCGGAGAGTAGGTGTGCGGTTCGGCCGTCGAGGAGTAGCCAGCCCGTGACCGCGGCGGTGAATGCGACTAGTGCGACGGCGAACAGCGGCCGCGTCGCCCCGGCGATCGCGTTATGCCATGAGCCCTCGCCGGTGGGGTCGGGGTCGTCGTCGGTGGGGTCGGCTGACCATGCCAATTGCGGTGCGACGTGGGTGATTGGCGCCAGAGCGGTTGTTTCGCCATCTGGCCCGTCGGGGTTTGCGTTGGCTGCTGTTTCGTCGGGCGGCATTTCTGGTCGGTGTCCCTTCCCTTTGCTGAGTGATTCCAGTCAGTGGTCGTAGGCGGGATCGTAGGACGGTTTGTTCGGTTCGGTCGTGGCGTTGTTGATCGACACGATGACCTGGCATACCGGTGTGAAGAAGCGTTGTCCGGGGCGGGGGTTCGGATCGGCGTCGAGCGAACGCAGCTTCGCGTTCGTCGGCTTGGGCCCCGGTCAGAGACGTAGCGCAACCACCGCGCCTCGGAGGTGCACTCGACCTTCATCCCCGAATCACGATGGACACACCAGCAGCAGCCCGTGAAATTACTCATCTACGGTGCCCGGGTTTGCGGGGCTGCCAGACCACCAGCGCGGTGCTCTTGGGCAGCACCGCAAGATCACGGCGCTGGTTGGCGCGTGACGATGTGACCAGTTCGTCGGTCAACTCCTGCACCCGCGCCTGCAGCTCCTCGACCTGGTTGGTCAGCTCGATGATGCGCTTGATACCGGCGAGGTTGACGCCCTCGTCCTGGGAGAGCCGCTGCACCTCGCGCAGCAGGTCGACGTCGCGCTCCGAATAACGGCGTCCCCCACCGGAAGTGCGGCGCGGCCGGACCAGCCCGAGGCGGTCGTAGGTGCGCAGGGTCTGCGCGTGCATGCCGGCCAGCTCGGCGGCCACCGAGATCAGGAACGTGCGGGATTCGCGTTCGGGTTTCCTCGACTTCGCGGCCATCAGCGGTTACCCGCCCATCCGGCCCGAGGGTTGAAGCCGCTGGCGCGCTCGGCGGCCGCGTAGGCCTCCAGCGCCTCCTGGGCAGCGCCTTCCAGGTTCGGCGGCACGGCCACCTTCACGGTGACGAGCAGGTCCCCGTTGCCGCCGCCGCGCTTCGGCACGCCCCGGCCACGCACCCGCAGGATGCGCCCGTCGGCGGTGCCCTTGGGCACCCGCACGCCCACCTTGCCGTCCAGCGTCGGCACCGAAATCGTTGAGCCCAAAGCCAATTCAGTGAAGCTGACCGGGACGGTCACCGTCAGGTCGTCGCCGTCGCGGCCGAAGACCTTGTCCGGGCGCACGTGCACCGTCACATACAGGTCCCCCGACGGGGCGCCGCGCAGCCCGGCCTCGCCCTGCCCGGGCAACCGGATCCGCTGGCCGTCCTCGACTCCGGGCGGGATCCGCACGTTGATCGTGCGGGTGCGGGTGGTGACCCCGGTGCCCTTGCACTCCTCGCAGGGGTGCTCGATGATCGAGCCACTGCCCCGGCAGTCGGTACAGGGTTCGGAGAAGCCAAACGCGCCCTGGTTTCGGTTGATCACACCGGACCCGTTGCAGGACGGGCACACCTTCGGGCTGGTGCCCGGCCGCGCGCCGCTGCCGTGGCAGTTGGTGCACGGCGCGGGGCTGGTCAACCGCAGCGGCATCGCGACGCCCTTGGCGGCCTCGACGAAGTCCAACTCCGTCTCGGTCTCCAAGTCGTTGCCGCGCCGCGGCCGGCTGGGCCGGGCAGCGGCGCCGCGCCCGAACAGGCCCCCGAACAGGTCGCCGATGGTGGCGCCTCCGCTTCGGCCTGCGGCATCGAACAGGTCGTTCAGGTTGAACTCGACGCCGTCACCGCCCGCGCCGAAGCCGCCGAAGGTGCCGGCGTCGAACCTGCGCCCGCCGAGCCCACCGCCGGCGAACAGCCGCCGCGTCTCGTCGTACTCCTTGCGCTTGACAGGGTCCGACAACACATTGTGGGCCTCCGACACCGCCTTGAACCGTTCACCGGCGGCGGGGTTGTCGGGATTGGCGTCCGGATGCAGGTCGCGCGCGAGCTTGCGGTAGGCACGCTTGATCTCTTCAGGACTCGCGTCAGAGGAGACGCCGAGCTCCTTGTAGAAGTCCTTTTCGACCCATTCACGCTGGGCCATGCCGCGTCACCTCCTCTCACCGATCGTCATGCCCTGATTGTGCGTTCTAGTCACCGGCGCCGGGGCCGTTATCGTCATCGTCCGTGTCCTGCCCGGTATCGCCGGACTCGACCGTGTCGACGACCGCGACCAGCGCGTGCCGCAGCACCTGGTCGCCGAGGCGGTAGCCCTGGCGCATGACCGTGCCGATGACCGGCTTGGCGCCCTCGGCGCCGTCACCCTCGTGCTGCACGGCCTCGTGCAGCACCGGGTCGAAGTCCTCGCCTTCGGCACCGAACGCCGTCAAGCCGAGTCCGGTCAGCGCGCTCATCAGTTTGTCGGCCACCGACTTCAGCGGCCCGGAGTCCAGGTCGCCGTGCTTGCGTGCCCGCTCGAGATCGTCTAGCACGCCCAGCAACTCGTTGACGACGCCGGCCTTGGCCCGATCCGCGGCGGCCTGCTGGTCGCGTAATGCCCGCTTGCGGTAGTTGGCGAAATCGGCCTGCACCCGTTGCAGATCGGCGGTCAACTCGGCGACCCTGGTCTCCGCCTCGCCGAATCCGGCCGGCGCGGCGGCCGGCGGCCCCTCTCCC
>CAYVQQ010000236.1:0-5112 GCA_964453085.1 uncultured Mycobacterium sp. | reverse complement strand
TCAAGGTCGCGCGGGCCTACACCCGCAAGCCCGCCGTGGTGGCGTTCGACCACGCCTACCACGGCCGTACCAGCCTGGCGATGGCGCTCACCGCCAAGTCCATGCCCTACAAGAGCGGGTTCGGGCCGTTCGCGCCGGAGGTCTACCGCGCGCCGCTCTCCTACCCCTACCGCGATGGCCTGTCGGACAAGGAGATGGCCTCCAACGGCGAACTGGCCGCCGAGCGGGCGATCAGTGTCATGGACAAGCAGGTCGGCGCGGGCAACCTGGCCGCCGTGATCATCGAGCCGATCCAGGGCGAGGGCGGGTTCATCGTCCCGGCCGAGGGGTTCCTGCCCGCGTTGCTGGACTGGTGCCGCGCCCACGACGTGGTGTTCATCGCCGACGAGGTGCAGACGGGATTCGCCCGCACCGGTGCGATGTTCGCCTGCGAGCACGAGGGGATCGAGCCCGACCTGATCTGCACCGCGAAGGGCATCGCCGGCGGTCTGCCGCTGTCGGCCGTGACCGGGCGTGCCGAGATCATGGACGCGCCGCAAGTCGGCGGTTTGGGCGGCACCTTCGGCGGAAACCCGGTGACGTGCGCGGCGGCGTTGGCCGCCATCGAGACCATCGAGCAGGACAACCTCGTCGAGCGGGCCCGGCAGCTGGGACGGCTGATGACCGACCGGCTGACCCGGCTCCAGGCCGACGACGACCGGATCGGCGACGTCCGTGGCCGAGGCGCCATGGTCGCCGTCGAGCTGGTCAAGTCGGGGACCGCGGAGCCCGACGCCGAGCTGACCCGCCAGTTGGCGACCGCGGCCCATGCGGCCGGGGTCATCGTGTTGACCTGTGGAATGTACGGGAATGTGATCCGGCTGCTGCCCCCGCTGACGATCAGCGACGCCCTGCTCAGCGAGGGCCTCGACGTCCTCGGCGGGATCCTGGCCGACCTCTGAAGGACCGGCCGCGCCCGCACATCATTGTCGGGATTGTCGGGATTGTCGGGATTGTCGGGATTGTCGGGTTCGTCGCGGCCGGGGCTGTCGTGAGGCTCACGCGCCGTTTCCTGGAGAAATTCCATTACTTCCGCTAACGTTCTAAACGTTGGCGCGAGGTTGCGCACTTTGGCTCGTTGAGATCAAAAATCGCAAAAGGAAACTGTCTATGTCGACCACAACCCACCCGGACTGGCTCGCCCGCCGCGTCGAGCACCTGACCGCAACCGACCCGCAGTTCGCCGCCGCCCGACCGGACCCGGCCGTCGCCGAGGCTCTCGACCAGCCCGGGCTGAAGCTGCCGCAGGTGATCCGGACCGTGCTGGAGCATTACGCCGACCGGCCCGCACTCGGGCACCGTGTCGCGGAATTCGTCAAGCACCCGAAGACCGGGCGCACGGCGCTGGAGCTGCTCCCCCGCTTCGAGACCTTCACCTACCGGGAGCTGGGCGAGCGGGCCACCGCGCTGGCGCGTGCCCTGAGCGACGACTCGGTGCATCCCGGCGACCGGGTGGCCATCCTGGGTTTCAACAGCGTCGACCTCACCACCATCGACGTGGCACTGGGCCTGATCGGCGCGGTGTCGGTACCGCTACAGACCGGCGCGGTGATCACCCAGTTGCAGCCGATCGCGGCCGAGACTGAGCCGTCTGCGATCGCGGCCAGCGTAAACCAGCTGCCCGTGGCCGTCGAACTGATCCTCGGCCGCCACGAGAGCGCGACCACGCCCACCAAGCTCGTGGTGTTCGACTACCATCCCCAGGTCGACGACGAGTTCGAGGCCGTGGAGACCGCGCGCGGTCGCCTGCAGGGCACCGCGGTGAGCGTCGAGACGCTGGCCGAAGCCCTCGAACGCGGCAACGCGCTGCCGGCCGCACCGGAACCGGCGGCGGCCGACGACGACCCGCTGGCCCTGCTGATCTACACCTCCGGCAGCACCGGCGCCCCCAAGGGGGCGATGTATCCGCAGAGCAACGTGGCCAAGATGTGGTGCCGGTCGAGCAGGAACTGGTTCGGTCCGAGCGCCGCGTCGATCACCCTCAACTTCATGCCGATGAGCCACGTCATGGCCCGCGGCATTCTCTATGGCACGCTGGGCAACGGCGGCACCGCCTACTTCGCCGCGAGCAGTGACCTGTCGACGCTGCTGGAAGACCTCGCCCTGGTGCGGCCCACCGAGTTGAATTTCGTGCCGCGCATCTGGGAAACACTGTTCGACGAATTCCAGCGCCGCGTCGAGCGGAGGCTCGCCGAGGCGGGCGGATCCGCCGACCGCGCCGCGATCAACGCCGAGGTCCTCGCCGAGCAGCGCCAGTACCTGCTGGGCGGGCGGTTCATCTTCGCCATGACGGGCTCGGCGCCGACCTCCCCCGAGCTACGGAAGTGGGTGGAGTCGCTGCTCGAGATGCACCTGATGGACGGCTACGGCTCCACCGAGGCCGGGATGGTGCTGTTCGACGGCGAGGTGCAGCGCCCGCCCGTCATCGATTACAAGCTGATCGACGTTCCCGAACTGGGTTACTTCAGCACCGACCGGCCCTACCCGCGGGGCGAGTTGCTGCTCAAGACCCTGAACATGTTCCCCGGCTACTACAAGCGGCCCGAGATCACCGCGGAAGTATTGGGCGACGACGGGTACTACCGAACCGGAGACGTCGTCGCCGAGACCGGCCCCGACCATCTGGTGTACGTCGACCGCCGCAACAACGTGCTCAAGCTCGCGCAGGGCGAGTTCGTCACCCTGGCCAAGCTGGAGGCCGTCTTCGGCAACAGTCCGCTGATCCGGCAGATCTACGTCTACGGCAACAGCGCCCAGCCCTACCTGCTGGCGGTGGTGGTGCCGACCGAAGACGCCCTGGCCGGCGTCGACGACCCGGCGGCGCTCAAGCCGCGAATCACCGAGACGCTGCAGCAGGTCGCCCGGGAGGCCGGTCTGCAGTCCTACGAGGTGCCGCGCGACTTCATCGTCGAGACCACGCCGTTCACCGTGGAGAACGGTCTGCTCACCGGGATCCGGAAGCTGGCCTGGCCCAAGCTCAAGCAGCATTACGGCGAGCGGCTGGAGCGGCTCTACGCCGAGCTGGCCGAGGGGCAGGCCAACGAGCTCGTCGAGCTGCGCCGCACCGGCGCCGACGCGCCGGTGCTGCACACAGTGAGCCGGGCCGCCGGCGCCCAGCTCGGCGCCGGCGGCTCCCACCAGTCCCCCCACCTCCACGTCACCCCGTTGGGCGGGGACGCGGTGTGGGCGTTGTCGGTCGGCCACCAGCGGCACGCGATATTGGACGTCGACGTGCCCGTGGGCGTCATCGTCAGCCCGGCCAACGACCTGCAGGCCATCGCCGACTACATCGAGACCGCGCTGCAGGGCCACAAGCGGCCCACGTTCGCCGGCGTGCACGGGCGTGACGCCACGACGGTGCGGGCGAGCGACCTCACACTGGACAAGTTCCTCGACGAGGCGACACTGGCCGCCGCCCCGAGCCTGCCCAGGCCGGCCGCCGAGGTGCGCACGGTGCTGCTGACCGGTGCCACCGGCTTCCTGGGCCGCTACCTGGCGCTGGACTGGCTGGAGCGGATGGATCTCGTCGACGGCAAGGTGATCGCCCTGGTGCGCGCCAAGTCCGACGACGACGCGAAGGCCCGCCTCGAGCAGACCTTCGGCGTCGGCTCTCCCGGGGGGGATCCCGAACTGGTCGCCCACTACCGCGAGCTGGCCGCCGACCATCTCGAGGTCATCGCCGGCGACAAGGGCGAGGCCGACCTCGGCCTGGACCGGCAGACATGGCAGCGGCTGGCCGATACGGTTGATCTGATCGTTGATCCGGCCGCGCTGGTCAACCATGTGCTGCCCTACAGCGAGTTGTTCGGCCCCAACGCGGTGGGCACCGCCGAACTGATCAGGATCGCGCTGACCAGCAAGCTGAAGCCCTACATCTACGTGTCGACCATCGGCGTGGGCGACCAGATCGCACCGGACAAGTTCGTCGAGGACGCCGACATCCGGCAGATCAGCGCGACGCGCGAGGTCAACGACAACTACGCCAACGGCTACGGCAACAGCAAGTGGGCCGGCGAGGTGTTGCTGCGTGAGGCGCACGACCTGGGCGGCCTGCCGGTCGCGGTGTTCCGGTGCGACATGATCCTGGCCGACACCACCTACGCGGGCCAGCTCAACCTGCCGGACATGTTCACCCGGCTGATGCTGAGCCTGATGGCCACCGGGATCGCGCCCGGGTCGTTCTACGAGCTGGACGCCGACGGCAACCGGCAGCGGGCGCACTACGACGGCCTGCCGGTCGAGTTCGTCGCGGCGGCGATCTCCACGCTGGGCGCGCAGGCGCTGCAGGACGAGGACGCGTTCCAGACGTACCACGCGATGAACCCCTACGACGACGGGATCGGGCTCGACGAGTTCGTCGACTGGCTGGTCGACGCCGGGTACGGGATCCGCCGCGTCGGGGACTACGCGGAGTGGTTACTGCGCTTCGAGACCGCGCTGCGGGCCCTGCCGGAGAAGCAGCGCCAGTACTCGCTGCTGCCGTTGCTGCACAACTACGGCAAGCCAGAGAAACCGCTGTGCGGGTCGCTGGCGCCGACCGATCGTTTCCGCGCTGCGGTGCAGGACGCGAAGATCGGACCGGACAAGGACATTCCGCACGTCACGGCCCCGGTCATCGTCAAGTACGCCACCGACCTGCAGTTGCTCGGCTTGCTGTAGGGCTGTAGGGCAAAGCACGGCGATTGCCCGTCCCGTGGCGCGGCGTGCGCGGTCCGCCGGAAGGCTCAGTCGAACAGGCCCGGCTGTGCGAGTCCGGCGGCCCCCGGCGGCGGCGTCATGCCCAGATGGGTCCACGCCAGCGCGGTGGCCACCCGGCCGCGTGGGGTGCGCGCGACCATGCCGGCGCGCACCAGGAACGGCTCGCATACCTCCTCGACGGTGGCGGCCTCCTCCCCGACCGCCACCGCCAACGTCGACACCCCGACCGGGCCCCCGCCGAAGCTGCCGGTCAGCGACGACAGCACCGCCCGGTCCAGCCGGTCCAGGCCCAGCTCGTCGACGTCGTAGACCTCCAGGGCCGACTTGGCGACGTCGCGGGTGATGACGCCGTCGGCACGCACCTCGGCGTAGTCG
>CAYVQQ010000235.1:0-5130 GCA_964453085.1 uncultured Mycobacterium sp. | reverse complement strand
CCGGCGACGGCATCGGCATCGTGTTCCGCAAAGGACTTCCTTTGGAGGACATGGAGTTTCACCAGTTCCATCCGACCGGGCTGGCCGGCCTGGGCATCCTGATCTCCGAGGCGGTGCGCGTCGAGGGTGGTCGGCTGCTCAACGCCGACGGCGAGCGCTTCATGGAGCGCTACGCCCCGACCACCGTCGACCTCGCGCCGCGCGACATCGTCGCCCGCTCGATGGTGCTCGAGGTCCTCGAGGGCCGCGGCGCGGGCCCGCGCAAGGACTACGTCCACCTCGACGTGCGCCACCTCGGCGCGGACGTGCTCGAGGCCAGGCTGCCCGACGTCACCGAGTTCGCCCGCACCTACCTGGGCGTGGACCCGGTGCACGAGCTGGTGCCGGTCTACCCGACGTGCCACTACGTGATGGGCGGCATCCCGACCACCGTCACCGGTCAGGTGTTGCGCGACAACACCTCGGTCGTCCCGGGCCTGTACGCGGCCGGCGAGTGCGCGTGTGTGTCGGTGCACGGCGCCAACCGGCTGGGCACCAACTCGCTGCTGGACATCAACGTGTTCGGCCGCCGGGCCGGTATCGCCGCGGCCTCCTACGCGCGGGGCCGCGACTTCGTCGACATGCCACCGAACCCTGCTGCGATGGTCGTCGCCTGGGTGGGCGACATCCTCTCCGAGCGGGGCAACGAGCGCGTCGCCGACATCCGGGAGGCCCTGCAACAGACGATGGACAACAACGCCGCGGTGTTCCGCACCGAGGAGACCCTGAAGCAGGCGCTGACCGACATCCACGCACTCAAGGAGCGGTATTCGCGAATCTCCGTGCACGACAAGGGGAAACGGTTCAACAGCGACCTGCTGGAGGCCGTCGAACTCGGCTTCCTGCTGGAGCTCGCCGAGGTCACGGTGGTCGGCGCGCTGAACCGCAAGGAGTCCCGCGGCGGGCACGCCCGCGCGGACTACCCCAACCGCGACGACGTCAACTATATGCGACATACCATGGCCTATAAGGCAATTGGGGACGACAAGGCAATTGGGGACGACAAGGCAATTGGGGCCGACAAGGCAATTGGGGACGACAAGGGGGGCACCGACCTACTGAGCGACATCACGCTGGACTTCAAGCCCGTCGTGCAGACCCGCTACGAACCTGAGGAACGGAAGTACTGATGGCAGCAGACGCCGAGCCGACCCTGGAGCCGCCACTGCCGCCGGTCCCCGAGGACGCGGTGATGGTGACCGTGAAGATCGCCCGGTTCAACCCCGACCAGCCCGACGCGTTCGCCGAAACGGGTGGCTGGCAGAGCTTCAGGGTGCCGTGCCTGCCCGGTGACCGGTTGCTGAACCTGCTGATCTACATCAAGAGCTACCTGGACGGGACGCTGACCTTCCGGCGCTCCTGCGCCCACGGGGTATGCGGCTCGGACGCGATGCGCATCAACGGCGTCAACCGGCTGGCCTGCAAGGTGCTGATGCGCGATCTGCTGCCCGACAAGCCCAAGAAGAAACTGACGATCACCGTCGAACCCATCCGCGGACTGCCCGTCGAAAAGGACCTGGTGGTCGACATGGAGCCCTTCTTCGACGCCTACCGGGCGGTGAAACCGTACCTGGTCACCACGGGCACTCCCCCGACGCGGGAACGCATCCAGAGCCCGACCGACCGCGCCCGCTACGACGACACCACCAAGTGCATCCTGTGCGCGGCGTGCACCACCAGCTGCCCGATCTTCTGGACCGAGGGCAGGTACTACGGCCCCGCCGCGATCGTCAACGCGCACCGGTTCATCTTCGACAGCCGCGACGAGGCCACCGCCGAGCGCCTCGACATCCTCAACGAGGTCGACGGCGTGTGGCGCTGCCGGACCACGTTCAACTGCACTGACGCCTGCCCGCGCGGCATCGAGGTCACCAAGGCCATCCAGGAGGTCAAGCGCGCGCTGATGTTCTCGCGCTGAGCTTGCCCGAGCAGACGCCAAAGCGGCCCCATCCGCGCGTGCACCGCGACGCCGGCCGGCGGGCCTGAAGGCGGGTCTGGACCTGCCTGGCCGCGAGGGTGCAACCACCGACACGTTTCGCGGGTACGCCCGTGGTGGAACGCACTTTCGCGGCAGCGGAAAGTAACTTCCGCCCCACTAGTCACAGCGCGGCTCCCGGGGATCGACCGCCCGATCGCCTAGTCTGCACACCGATGAGCTTCCTACGTACCGCGTCGTGCCTGGCAGCGGCGGTCTTCCTGATGGCCGCCCCGGCGGTGGCGGGCACCCCGGGCACGGTGCCGATCGGCAGGGCCGAGCCGGTGCCCCACGCCGGATCCACGGACTGCCCCTACAGGGTGACCACTCCGCCCGCGGTGGACTCCTCAGAAGTCCCCCAGGCGGGCGACCCGCCGCTCCCGCTCGCGGTGCCTCCCAAGCCGGTCGGCGGCGAGGCGCTGGGCAGCTGCGGCGTCATCGTCGCCCCCGGCACGCCACTGCTGCCCACCGACGTCTCCGCCGACGCCTGGCTGGTGGCCGACCTCGACAGCGGCGCGGTCATCGCCGCCAAGGACCCGCATGCGCGGCACCGGCCGGCCAGCGTCATCAAGGTGCTGGTCGCGATGGCCGCCATCAACGCGCTCAATCAGAACACGACGGTCCCCGGCACCGCCGAGGACGCGGCCGTCGAGGGCACCAAGGTCGGCGTCGCCGAAGGCGGGGTGTACACGGTCAACCAGCTGCTGCACGGGCTGCTGATGCACTCCGGAAACGACGCCGCGCACGCGCTGGCCATGCAGCTCGGCGGGATGCAGCAGACGCTGGAGAAGATCAACGCGCTGGCCGCCAATCTCGGCGGCCGTGACACCCGGGTGGCGACGCCATCCGGGCTGGACGGCCCGGGCATGAGCACCTCGGCCTATGACATCGGCCTGTTCTACCGCTACGCCTGGCAGAGCCCCGTCTTCGCCGACATCGTCGCGACCAGGACCTTCCACTTCCCCGGCCACGGCGACCACCCCGGCTACGAACTGGAGAACGACAACAAGCTGCTCTACAACTATCCCGGCGCGCTGGGCGGCAAGACCGGTTACACCGACGACGCCGGGCAGACGTTCGTCGGCGCGGCCAACCACGAGGGACGACGGCTGGTGGCGGTGCTGCTGCACGGCACCCGGGAGCCCATCGCCCCGTGGGAACAGGCCGCGCACCTGCTCGACTACGGCTTCGCCACCCCACCGGGCACCCAGGTCGGCTCGCTGGTCGCGCCCGACCCCTCGCTGACACCCGCCGCCGAACGCACCGGCGGCGGGCAGGCCGCCGGGCTCATTCCGTCGGCCGACGCGGTGCCCGTACGCGTGGGCGTGGGCGTCGTCGGCACGGCGGTCGTGTTCGGGCTGATCATGGCGGCGCGGTCGATGAACCGCCGGCCGCAACATCGTTGAGCGCACGGCCCCGGGGTCAGCTGGTGGGGTTGGCCGCCGCCGGCGTCGGCGTCGTCTACGGCTACGACCTGTCCATCATCGCCGGCGTCCAGCTGTTCGTCACCGGCGAGTTCGGGCTCACGACTCGACAGCAGGAACTGCTGACGACGATGGCGGTGCTCGGCCAGATCGCCGGGTCCCTGGGCGCCGGCGTGCTGGCCGACGCGATCGGGCGCAAGCGGTCGGTGGTGTCGCTGCTGGTCGGCTACGCGGCGTTCGCGGTGCTGGGTGCGCTGTCGGTCTCGTTGCCGATGTTGTTGACGGCCCGGTTCCTGCTGGGTCTGACCGTCGGCGTCTCGATCGTGGTGGTGCCGGTCTACGTCGCGGAGTCGGCTCCGGCAGCGGTGCGCGGGTCGCTGCTCGCGGTCTACCAGTTGGCGATCGTCGGTGGGCTCATCGTCGGCTATCTCACCGCGTACCTGTTTGCCGCCACCCACGCCTGGCGCTGGATGCTGGGCCTGGCCGCGGTGCCGGCAATGCTGTTGCTGCCGTTGCTGATCCGCGTGCCAGACACCGCACGTTGGTACGTGATGAAGGGTCGGACCGCCGACGCGCGCGCGGCGCTGCTGCGGGTGGAACCCACCGCGGACGTCGAGAATGAACTCGCCGAGATCGGCGGCGCGGTCGCCGCGCGCTCGGCGGGGACCGGGGGCGGCGCAGCGGAGATGCTGCGGCCACCGTACCTGCGGGCCACCCTGTTCGTCGTCGCGCTCGGCTTCCTGATCCAGATCACCGGCATCAACGGGATCATCTACTACAGCCCACGGATATTCCAGGCCATGGGGTTCACCGGCGACTTCGCGCTGCTGGGGTTGCCCGCGTTGGTTCAGGTCGCCGGTCTGGGGGCCGTGTTCACGGCGCTGCTGCTGGTCGACCGGGTGGGCCGGCGTCCGATCCTGTTGTGCGGCATCGCGATGATGATCGCCGCCGACGGCGTCCTGATGGTCGCGTTCGGGTGGGGCGTGGGCGGCGTGGTCCTCGGCTTCGCCGGCGTGCTGCTGTTCATCGTCGGGTTCACCATGGGTTTCGGCTCTCTGGGCTGGGTCTACGCCGGCGAGAGCTTCCCGACGCGGCTGCGATCGATCGGGTCGAGCACGATGCTGACCTCGAACCTGGTGGCCAACGCCGTCGTGGCCGCCATCTTCCTGACCATGCTGCACTCCCTCGGCGGGGCCGGGACTTTCGCGGTGTTCGCGGTTCTCGCGGTGATCGCTTTCGGCGTCGTCTACCGCTACGCGCCGGAGACCAAGGGCCGTGAGCTCGAGGACATCCGGCACTTCTGGGAGAACGGCGGACGTTGGGACAACCGATGACCCTGATCAGCGCGGGGACCATGGTCCTCGACGGGCGGGTCCGCCGGCCCGGATGGCTGGAGATCTCCGGCACCCGGATCCTGCGGTGCGACGGCGGCCCGCCACCACGTGCGCCCGATCGCGATTTCCCCGATTCCGTTGTGGTGCCGGGGTTCGTCGACATGCACGTGCACGGAGGTGGCGGCGCCTCCTACCCCGTCGCGCAGGAGATCGGCGATGCCGCAGACTTCCACCTGCGGCACGGCACCACCACGACGCTGGCCAGTCTGGTCACCGCCACGCCTGCGGAGCTGCTCGCCGGGGTCCGGGCGTTGGCCGCGGCGGCGCGGCAGGGCACCGTCGCGGGCATCCACCTCGA
>CAYVQQ010000234.1:0-5139 GCA_964453085.1 uncultured Mycobacterium sp. | reverse complement strand
CCTGCCGCCCGCAGTACCGGGAGTTGTTGCAGGAGTTCCTCTTTGGGCTCGACCTCGACGAGGACACCCGCAGGCGCGCCGAGATCAACCCGCTGCGGGTGCTCGACGACAAACGGCCCGAGGTGCGGGCGATGACGGCCGATGCGCCGGTCCTGCTCGACCATCTGTCCGACGTCGCCAAGGCGCACTTCGACACCGTGCTGGCCCACCTGGACGCCCTCGGCGTGCCCTACGTCATCAACCCGCGCATGGTGCGCGGGCTGGATTACTACACCAAGACGACGTTCGAGTTCGTGCACGACGGGCTCGGCGCGCAGTCGGGTATCGGTGGCGGCGGCCGCTACGACGGCCTCATGCACCGGCTCGGCGGACAGGACCTGTCCGGCATCGGATTCGGGCTCGGTGTCGACCGGACCTTGCTGGCGCTGCGGGCCGAGGGCAAGAGCGCGGGGGAGACGACGCGCTGCGACGTGTTCGGCGTGCCGCTGAGCGAGGCGGCCAAGTTGCGGCTGGCGGTGCTGGCCGCGCGGCTGCGGGAGGCCGGCGTGCGGGTCGACATGGCCTACGGCGACCGCGGCCTCAAGGGCGCGATGCGCGCCGCCGACCGTTCCGGCGCCCGCTTCGCGCTGGTCGCCGGCGACCGCGATCTCGAGGCCGGCACCGTCGGGGTGAAGAACCTCACGACCGGCAAGCAGGCGTCGGTGCGTGTGGACATCGTTGTGGCCGAGGTGGTTTCGCTGTTGCGTCGGTGAGGGCGCAGCGTCGCCACCTACTCGGGTCCTCTGGGACCGCCGGCGCTGCCAGGCGCCGGGGCGGCTGGGCTGGCCGACGATACCGCTGGCGCTGTCGCGGCCGGTGCAACTCACCGGTCCAGCGGTCCGATGCATCCCTGGCAGCGGTCGGACAGGATAGACAGCAGTTCGGCGGCCTTTAGCGAGGCCTCGCGCACGCGCTCGCCGTCCCTCGATGCGTTCAGTTGGACCAGAGCGGTTTCGGCCGCGTCCACGACCTCGCTACGCAGTGCCGAGATCACCTCCGCCGCAGGCGTTCCGTAGAGGTACAACAGCACGTGCCTGTCCTGGTATGCGGGGAGTTCGGCGGGCAGGTGGCCGAGTCCGAGACTGGCGAGCTTGGCGGAGAGGACCTGACGGACGTTGGTGCCGAGCCGGCCGTAGCCGCCGATTCCGCGCAGTTGCTCCATCGAGAGTCGATAAACGCCGTAATGCCGTGTCACGGCTGCGCGCAATTCCTCCCAGTTATTCGGCGCATCTGCGTGCGGCGGCGCCGACCCAACGCGTTCGCCGTTGTGGGACATTTGGTTCGCTCCTTCGCCCGCGACGCTGCGGTATTCGCCTTCGGCGGCGCACGGCCACCACCCGGCGCCCAGGGCAACGACCTGCTCGAACACGCCGTTACCGGCTGGACCACCCCCGATTCGGGCTATCGTACCCTCGCAGGAGGCCACCCGCAGCTTCAGAAAACGGCGAAGGATAATATTTTCCGCGCATTTATCTATATAATTTTCTGTAGCTCGGAATCCATAAATTTCATGTTTATCTCGGTGTAACCGCAGTTTACACGGTCTACACAATCGGTGGGGCAGCATTGCAAGTACTTCGACGGCCCTGAGGTTGATACCGGAACGCGATTGTAGGGGAACGCGAAAACCGGAAAAGTGCATGGAAATGGGAAGATTTATGGACATCGTTTGGCCGGTCCAAATATGCGACACCACGCTGCGCGACGGTGAACAGGCTCCGGGTGTCTCATTCACCACACAGGAAAAACTGGCCATCGCCACCGCCCTGAGCGCGTGCGGGGTCCATGTCATTGAGGCTGGCGTCCCGGCGATGGGAACCGTTGAGCAGGAAGCACTTCAGCATATCGTCGCCGCGGGGCTGGAGGCCGAGATCGTTGGATGGTGCCGGGCGAGCCGCCTCGACATCCACGCCGCCGCGAAATGCGGAATGCGCTCGGTCCATCTGACCATACCTGTTTCTGATCTCCACTTGGGTCGCAAACTCGGTCGCAACCGGAAATGGGCCCGGCGCCACATCGAGGACTGCGTCCGGGATGCGCTCGACCGCGGCCTGCGGGTGAGCGTGGGTTTCGAAGACGCTTCGCGAGCTGACGACGGGTTCGTCACCGAATTGGCGGATCGGCTCACCCGGTTGGGGGTGCACCGACTGCGGTGGGCCGACACCGTCGGGGTGTTGGAACCGTTCGACGGTTACGCGCGACTGGCCCGCCTGGCCGATGCGGTGCCCGGTGTGTGGGAGATCCACGCGCACGACGACTTCGGGTTGGCCACCGCCAACAGCCTCGCGGCGGTGCGCGCGGGTTTCACCTGGGTCAGCACCACGGTGGCTGGCCTCGGCGAGCGGGCGGGAAACGCGCCCCTGGAGGAGGTTGTCATGGGTCTGCGTCACCTGCACGGTGTGGATGCGGGCCTGGACACCACCAGATT
The DNA here is from genome assembly GCA_964453085.1 of uncultured Mycobacterium sp. Lineage (GTDB taxonomy): Bacteria > Actinomycetota > Actinomycetes > Mycobacteriales > Mycobacteriaceae > Mycobacterium. The sequence goes on along the minus strand of CAYVQQ010000234.1, from coordinate 2,672 downwards.
CCGCGCACTGGCCTGTCTTGTGGCGCGCGCCGCCTGCCGCCCCCTTCCCGCCGGCAAGGCCGTCGTGGGCAACTCCGTTTTCACCCATGAGTCCGGCATCCACGTCGACGGCGTGCTCAAGGCCACTGCGACCTACGAACCGTTCGATCCCGCCGAGGTCGGAGGACGCCGGCGCCTGCTCGTCGGCAAGCACAGCGGCCGCGCGTCGCTGCGGCACGCGCTGGCGCAACACGGCATCGCAGCTGGCGCGGCGGAACTCGAGGCGTTGCTCGAGCGCATCCGGGTAAAGACGTCGGAACGAAAGCGGCCGCTTCGGTCCGCAGAGGTCCGAGATCTATTCCAGACGGCATAGATCCACACAAAGGAGAGGAATCGGTATGAGGCAGATCGCCTTTTACGGCAAGGGTGGCATCGGGAAGTCCACCACCCAGCAGAACACCATGGCGGCCCTCGCCGAGCAGGGCCACCGGATCATGATCGTCGGCTGTGATCCGAAGGCGGACTCCACGCGGTTGATCCTGCACTCCAAGGCTCAGACGTCGATCCTGGCGCTGGCGGCCGAGGAGGGTTCGGTTGAGGACCTGGAACTCGAAGACGTCGTGCTCGAGGGTCCGAACAAGAACTGGAACATCCGCTGCGTCGAGTCCGGCGGCCCAGAACCCGGCGTCGGTTGCGCGGGTCGCGGTGTCATCACCTCGATCGGCTTCCTGGAGGAGAACGGCGCCTACGAGGACCTGGACTACGTGTGCTACGACGTCCTCGGCGACGTCGTGTGCGGCGGGTTCGCGATGCCGATCCGTCAGGGCAAGGCCCAGGAGATCTACATCGTCGCCTCCGGCGAGATGATGGCCATGTACGCGGCCAACAACATCGCCAAGGGCATCCTCAAGTACGCGCACTCCGGCGGCGTCCGGCTGGGCGGCATCATCTGCAACAGCCGTAACACCGACAAGGAAGCCGAACTCGTCGGTGAGCTGGCTCGCCGGCTCAACACCCAGATGATCCACTTCGTTCCGCGCGACAACATCGTGCAGCACGCCGAGCTGCGCCGGATGACGGTCATCGAGTACCAGCCGGACGCTCCGCAGGCGGACGAGTACCGGGAGCTGGCCCGCAAGATCCACGAGAACGACCGCAAGACCATCCCGACCCCCATCACCATGGACGAGCTCGAGGACCTGCTCATCGAGTTCGGCATCATGGAGGTCGCCGACGAGGCCCTGGTCGGGCAGGCCGCACGATGAGCGCCCCGACGCAGGAGCCCACTCGCGAGCAGACCGAGGCGATGATCGCCGACGTCCTGTCGGTCTACCCGGACAAGGCCAAGAAGGACCGGGCCAAGCACATCAAGCCCAACGACCCGGAGGGGTCCAAGGAGTGCGCGGTCAAGTCCAACATCAAGTCCCGCCCCGGTGTGATGACCGTGCGCGGCTGCGCGTACGCCGGTTCCAAGGGCGTGGTGTGGGGCCCGGTCAAAGACGTCGTGCACATCAGCCACGGACCGGTGGGCTGCGGCCAGTATTCCTGGGCCACCAGGCGCAATTACTCCCGGGGCTCGCTGGGCATCGACAACTTCGTGGCGATGCAGTTCACCAGCGATTTTCAGGAACGCGACGTGGTGTTCGGTGGTGACAAGAAGCTCGCGAAGCTCAACGAGGAGATCGCCGAGCTGTTCCCGCTGGCGAAGGGCATCTCCATCCAGTCGGAGTGTCCGATCGGGTTGATCGGCGACGACATCGAGGCGGTTGCGCGGGAGTCGTCCAAACAGCTCGAGATGCCGGTCGTGCCGGTACGTTGCGAGGGTTTCCGCGGCGTCAGCCAGTCGCTTGGCCACCACATCGCCAACGACTCGATTCGGGACTGGGTGCTGGGCACTCGCGACACCACCGAGCAGACACCGTACGACATCGCGCTCATCGGCGACTACAACATCGGCGGTGACGCGTGGGCGTCGCGGAAGATCTTGGAGGACATGGGTCTTCGCGTGATCGCGCAATGGTCGGGTGACGGCACCGTAAACGAGCTGGCCACCACGCACCTGGCCAAGCTCAACGTCATCCATTGCTACCGGTCGATGAACTACATCTGCCGCACGATGGAGGAGAAGTGGGGTATTCCGTGGGTGGAGTACAACTTCTTCGGCCCGACCAAGATCATCGAGTCGATGCGCAAGATCGCCGAGTTCTTCGACGATCACATCAAGGAGAAGACCGAGGAGGCGATCGCCGCCTACCAACCCGCGTTCGACGCGGTCAAGGCGCGTTACGCGGATCGCCTGGCGGGCAAGACGGTGATGCTGCTGATCGGCGGCCTGCGGCCGCGGCACACCATCGGCGCCTATGAGGACCTGGGCATGGAGGTCATCGGCACCGGATACGAATTCGGTCACTCCGACGACTACCAGCGCACGTATCCGGAGATGAAGTCCGCCACGGTGATCTACGACGACCCCACCGCCTACGAGCTGGAGGAGTTCGCCCGCCGGCTCAAGCCGGACCTGATGGGCGCCGGGGTCAAAGAGAAGTACGTGTTCCACAAGATGGGCGTGCCCTTCCGTCAGATGCACTCCTGGGACTACTCGGGCCCCTACCACGGGGTCGAGGGTTTCGCGATCTTCGCGCGGGACATGGACATCGCCATCAACAGCCCGACCTGGAACCTGTTCCAGGCCC
>CAYVQQ010000233.1:0-5144 GCA_964453085.1 uncultured Mycobacterium sp. | reverse complement strand
CCGGCAGGTTGGTGAGGAACCGCTCGGCGTGGCCGCCCGCGCCGAGCGTCGCGTCGACGAGCAGCGCTCCCGACCCGTCCGCGGCGTGGCGGGTCAACGCCGGGGTCAGCAGCTCGACGCAGCGGTGCAGCAGGACGGGAACGTGTCCGTAGTCACCGGAATCATCAGCCACCGCAACGCCTCCCCGGGTTTGGCGGCGGCCGTCGACCACGCGGTGCGGATCCGCGGGTGCCCCCGCACCGAGGTCCCTGTCCGAAGGCACGAACCTGGCGTCGGGGAAGTACGCCAGGGTCGGTTCGGGCAGAGGCCACGGTGCACGGGCATGCGCCTCAGATGATGTCGCCGAGTGCTTCATCGCTGGCCGCGGAGAAGTTCTCTTCGTGTGTCTGCTGGTAGTCGTACCAGGCCTGAGCGTCCCAGATCTCGAGGTAGTCGACCGCCCCGATCACCACACAATCCTTGGACAGGTTCGCGTAGCGACGGTGGTCGGCCGACAACGTGATGCGGCCCTGCGCGTCGGGATGCTGCTCGTCGGTGCCGGCGGCGAGATTACGCAGGAACGCCCGGGCTTCGGGGTTGCTTCGTGACGACTTGCTGGCCCGGCGGGCGAGCTGCTCGAACTCTGCGCGCGGGTAGACGGCCAGGCTGTGATCTTGACTCTTGGTGACCATCAACCCCCCTGCCAACGTGTCGCGAAACTTGGCGGGCAACGTGAGCCGCCCCTTGTCGTCGAGCCGGGGCGTGTAGGTGCCAAGAAACACCTACTCACCTCCCGCCCGCAGCGGTTCAGTCTCTCCCGAACACTGCAGCCACCATACCCCACTATCCCCCACTTTGCCCCATTATCGAGGCGCGACCGGCCCGGTTTTCGGGGAATTTGCCACTTCAGGCTGGCCTGGCGTACCGGGATCGCGCCACTGAACCTGGTGGCGGCACCGTAAAATCCCATGTCAAAGGCATGTTATGGCGAGTGGGGCAAAGTGGGGGGACAAGCCGCAGACCGGTCGGACTCGGTTCGGACGCGGTTCGGCCTCGAATCGAGACAAGGGAATCCGAGACAAGGGAACCCGTGACAGGGGAATCAAGGCATCGCCGCGCGACATGTCGCACGAAAAAGCGACATGTCGCACGAAAAAAGGGACGAAAAAGGGTAGCCCGTGGGCTACCCCTTCACGAGGCCGAACGACACCGGTGCCTCGCCGGCGGCGGTTCCGCTATTCGTCGAAGCGACGACGGAACCGGTCCTCCATGCGACTGGTGAACGAGCCGCCGCCCTTGGTGCGGCGCGCCCGCGGCGACGCGGGTCCGGGATGCCCTGGGCGGCTCCCCAACCGGGGTCCGGTGATCGCGTACACCACGCCGGCGAACATCATGACGAAGCCGACGACGCTGAGGATCGCGAAGTTCCCGATCATCGTGGCCTTGACCGCAACGCCGGAAACCAGCAGCGCCAGACCGATGACGAATAATGCCGCGCCCGGCAGGCGCCGACGCGCGGTGGGCGCACGGAACCCTCCGCCGCGAACACTCGACGCGAACTTGGGGTCCTCGGCGTAGAGAGCGCTCTCGATCTGATCGAGCATCCGTTGCTCATGATCGGAGAGTGGCATTCGTCCCTCCTTGCCGACAGCTTGACACGTAACTATCGATAGCACGCGGATGCCCGATTCGGGGCAACTAAGTCAAATGATACGAGGTCGATCTGCGCCGTACCACTGGTTCGGCCGCGATTCTATCGCGGCCGGCCCGGTCGGCGGCCCCGGCCGGACGGGGCAACGCCAGTGCATCGGAACCGCCTTGTCAGGCGGGCTTTCCGCCAGTCGGCCCGCGACCGGTCAGCTACCGGGGCGACGAGGGGCGGCAGATAATGGCGGTGAGGCGGCGGGTACTGGAATGGACTGAGCCGGGCCGCGCCGGTCGAGCCACGCCACTGCAGTGCGACCAACGAGGAGGACACCGCGAGTTGCCGACATTCCTCGTCGATCTGCCGCCGACCGACATGGAGCGCCGCCTCGGCGACGCTCTGGGAGTGTATTTCGAGGCGATGCGATCCCCGCGGGACACCGAGAGGCAGCGTGCTGCGATGTGGCTCGAGCACCTGCGGCGGCCCGGCTGGCAAGCGGTCGCCGCGGTGGAGACCGACGAGTTCGTGCCGGGCGACGGCGCCACCCCGGGCCCTCGGCTGAGCGACGCGCCGCTGGTCGGCGTGACCTACGGCTACCCCGGGGCACCCGGGCAATGGTGGCAGCAGCAGGTATTGATCGGGCTGCAGCGCGGCGGCTCGCCGCCCGAGACGATCGCGCGGCTGATGAGCAGCTATTTCGAGTTGACCGAGTTGCACATCCATCCGCGTGTCCAGGGGCGGGGCCTCGGCGAGGCCTTGGTCCGGCGCCTGCTCGCCGGTCGGGGCGAGGAGAACGTGCTGTTGTCGACCCCGGAAACCGACGGCGAACCCAACCGCGCGTGGCGGTTGTACAGGAGACTGGGCTTCACCGACGTCCTCCGCGGCTACCATTTCGCCGGCGACCCCCGCGCGTTCGCCGTCCTGGGCCGGACGCTGCCCCTGCAGTGACCGGCCCCTACGGCCGAGGCACCACGGCGCACACGCCACGACTGCCGACCCGCCGCGCCGCATCTGGCACGATGACCTGGTGCGCGCCGGTTCTCCCCCGATTCATCCCCGAGAATTCACCGCTCGGCGACGCCGGGTGCTGGCCGCGGCGATGCTGCTCCTGCTGGTCCCGCTGGCCACCGGGTGCCTGCGGGTCAGGGCGTCGATCACCATCTCGCCGGACGATCTGGTGTCCGGGGAGATCATCGCCGCCGCCAAACCCAAGACGCCCAAGGACACCGGCCCGCAGCTGGAGAACAACCTGCCGTTTGCCCGGAAGGTGGCGGTGTCCAACTACGACAGCGACGGTTACGTGGGGTCGCAGGCAGTATTCTCCGACCTCACGTTCGCCGAGGTGCCGCAGCTGGCGGACATGAACTCCAACGCCGCCGGCGTCAACCTGTCGCTGCGCCGCAACGGCAACCTGGTGATCCTGGAGGGCCGGGCCGATCTGACCTCGCTGACGGATCCCGATGCCGAGGTCGAGCTGACCGTAGCATTCCCGGGGGTGGTCACCTCCACCAACGGCGATCGCGCCGAACCCGACGTCGTCTCGTGGAAGCTCAAGCCGGGTGTGGTGAGCACCATGACCGCCCAGGCGCGCTACACCGATCCCAACACGCGGTCGTTCACCGGGGCCGGCATCTGGCTCACCATCGCGTCCTTCACCGCAGCCGGCGCGGTGGCTGCGTTGGCCTGGTTCGGCCGTGACCGCTCACCGCGGGTCAGCGGCCCTCGCGACCATCCGCCGGGCTAGGCCGTCGGACCCGGCGACCAGTAGGCGAGCATCTCCGCGAACGCCTGGAATGCCGGGCCCGACACGCCGTACGTCGCCTCGAAATGGATGCTGAGTGGGAAGCCGAGGTCGACGACGCCGTCGATAACCCGCTTGTACAGGTCGACCATGAGCCGTCGCTTCCGTGCCGGTTCGCATCCGGCCAGTTCCTTCACGAACTCCTGCTCGGCGGCCACCGCGGCGTTGCCCGGGTCCTGGATCAGCCAGCTGATCAGGCCGACGCGGCTCTCCGCGTTCGGCACGAAGCCGAAGGACAACAGGACCTCCGGCCGGTGGTGGGTGGTTTCGGCGAACTCCTTCAAAAACCCCACGATCGCGTCCGAATACAACAGCTGGGTCATGCCGTAGGTCGCGCCCCGCTCGCACTTGAAGTTGAAGCGGCCCTGCTCGCCCTCGCGGGTGGGGATCAGGATGACCCCGCGGTTGCTCACCAGGTCCCGGAAGATGGACAGCGCGTCGGTCGGCGGGACGCCCGAACCTTCGCCGTCGCTCATCGTGCGCGGCACGCCGACGAACACCACACCCTCCATGCCGGCATCGCACAGCGCGGTGAGCCGCCGCCGCAGCGCCGATTCGTCCATGAAAGCGGTCACCTGCGTGCACAGGCCGCGCAACTGCGGCAGCTCCGGCTTGATGATCGACCAGAAGTCCAGCACATCGAGCCTCGGCTTCATCGGCACGGGACGATCGTCGTCCTCGGCGATCATCCCGGGGATCATCACGTGCCGGATTTTGCCCTCCAGGCCGCTCTCAGCCGAGCACTGCACCAGTTTTCGCGCGTCTGCCAGCGCCCGTTCCCGACCACCTTCGGAGTTGGGCGGCACCAGTTCGATGGCGACGGTGTTGAGGGTCACTCGGCTCCTCTCCAGCGGAAGGCTGCTCGGTCCTTTCCGGGCCGAGACAGCCCGGGCCGAGACAGCCCGGGTGCCCGCCAGCTTAGGCGTGGGGGTATGGCCGACTCGCGGGGAATCCAGCCCGGGTATAGTACGCCAGCCGGAGCAACTGCGGGCGCCGAGGCGACATACACTGTCGGGCCTAGAACAAGCACCGCGCCGAGCCGAGCAGAAGGGGGCGCCGCGCTGAGCCCGAACGCCCCAGCCGCAACGGCGACGGCCGAGTTGACCGGCGCCGTCACCGATCAACTTCGGCGGTACCTGCACGACCGGCGTGTCGAAACCGCCTACATCGGCGGCGACTACGGCGTCTTCGTCACCGCGCTGGAAGATTTCGTGCTCGGTGGCGGCAAACGGCTGCGTCCGGCCTTCGCCTACTGGGGCTGGCGCGCGGTGGCCAGCGAAGATCCCGATCCCCAAGTGCTGCTGCTGTTCTCCGCGCTGGAGCTGCTGCACGCCTGCGCGCTGCTGCACGACGACGTCATCGACGACTCCTCCACCCGCCGCGGCAGACCGACCGCCCATGTGCGCTTCGCCGAGCTGCACCGGGACCGGCGGTGGCACGGCTCCCCGGACAGGTTCGGGATGTCGGCGGCGATCCTGCTCGGCGACCTGGCGCTGGCCTGGGCCGACGACATCGTCTTCGGCGCGGGCCTGCCGCCCGACGCCCACCGGCGGGTCCTGCGGGTGTGGGCCGACATCCGCACCGAGGTGCTCGGGGGGCAGTTCCTCGACATCGTCGCCGAGGCCAGCGCCGCCGAGTCGATAGCGTCGGCGATGAACGTCGACACCTTCAAGACCGCCAGCTACACGGTGGCGCGGCCCCGGCCGCGCCGCGGGGCCG
>CAYVQQ010000232.1:1338-5154 GCA_964453085.1 uncultured Mycobacterium sp. | reverse complement strand
GGTGCGCACGATGTCGACGATGCTCTCGATCTCTTCGGCCCGCGAGCGCACCCAGTCCCGGTTCTCGATGACCGCATACACCAGCCCCCGGCCGCCGACCGCCTCAGGCAGCAGCCGCGCGGAGCCCAGCACCCGCGACAGGAGCGACAGCCACGCGAATGGATGGGTGTCCATCAGCGTCCGGCTGACCACGGCGTTGTCCACGCCGATCTCCACCAGCCGGGCCGCCAGCCGCAGCGCGCGGGCGCTGGCCCAGCGGAACGACGCGGTGTCTGTGGTCAACCCGGCGTAGATGCAGTGCGCGATGTCCCGGTCGATCGGCTGACCCCACACGTCGAGCAGGTCGGCGATCATCATCGTCGTGGAATCCGCCGAGACGTCGACGAAATTCGTGGTGCCGAACATCTCGTTGGAGACGTGGTGGTCGATGACCAACAACTGCGGAGCCGACATGGCCAGCCCGCGCAACCCGCCCAGCCTCGTCGCGCTCGGGACGTCGACGGTCACGACCAGATCGACGTCGGCGCGCATCGCGTCGGGGCCCACCAGCAGGTGACATCCGGGTAGCGACGCCAGCGACTCCGGCAACGTGGCCGGAGCGGCGAAGCTGACCTCGACCCCCTTGCCCCGCGCATCCAGCGCCAGGGCCAGGGCCAGCCCGGCGCCGATCGTGTCGGCGTCGGGATGGACGTGGGAGATCACCGCGACAGTCGCGGCCTCCGACAACAGCCCGGCGGCGCCGAGCGCGTCCACGGAACGGCCCCGCGCGTCCGCGCACGGGGACCTGGCCAGCCCGATGGCCACCTCAATCCCGGGATCGATCGCCCTCACCGCTGTCCTCGGAGCCCGCGTCGCCGCCCGACCCCCGGTCGCGGTACGGTTCGGCCTCCCCGGCCGGCTCGGCCCCGACCCGGACCCGCGCCAAATCGGCGTCCGCGGCGCGCGCCCGGGCCAGCAACTCGTCCATGCGGTGTACGGCCTCCGACGTGGTGTCCCGGGCGAACGTCAGCGTGGGAGTGAAACGCACCCCGGTACCGGCGCCGACCATGGTGCGCAGGGCACCTTTGGCCCGCTCCAGCGCGGCCGCGGCGGCGTCGTAGTCCGGCTCGTCGTCGAGGGTCGGTCCCATCACGGTGTAGTACACGGTCGCATCGTGCAGGTCCGCGGTCACCTTCGTGTCCACGATGGTCACGCCGTCCAGCCCGGGATCCTTGATCTCGAACTCGATCGCCGAAGCGACGACGGCGTTGATCCGTTTGGCCAGCCGGCGCACCCGCGCGGGATCGGCCATCATCATTGCTCCGTTCTCCTCCTCGCCGCTTCGGTCTGTGCCGTCAGCGACGGTCAGGTCCGTGCCTTCTGTACCAGTTCGTAGGACTCGATGATGTCGCCTTCCTTGATGTCGGAATAGCCCAGCGTCATACCGCACTCGAAGCCCTCCCGGACCTCGGTCACGTCGTCCTTCTCCCGGCGCAGCGAGCTGATCGTCAGGTTGTCGCTGACCACGATGTTGTCGCGGAGCAGTCGCGCCTTGGCATTGCGGCGCACCACACCGGAGGTGATCATGCAACCGGCGATGTTGCCGACCTTGGACGACCGGAAAATCGCCCGGATCTCGGCACGGCCCAGCGTGTTCTCCTCGTAGACCGGCTTGAGCATGCCGCGCAGCGCCTGCTCGATCTCGTCGATCGCCTGGTAGATCACCGAGTAGTAGCGGATCTCGACGCCCTCGCGGTTGGCGAGCTCGGTCGCCTTGCCCTCGGCGCGCACGTTGAAGCCGATGATCACCGCGTCCGACGCCGACGCCAGGTTGACGTTGGTCTCGGTGATGCCACCGACACCGCGGTCGATGACGCGCAGCGCCACCTCGTCGTCCACCTGGATCCCCATCAGGGCCTCTTCCAGCGCCTCGACGGTACCGGCGTTGTCGCCCTTGAGGATCAGGTTCAGCTGGCTGGTTTCCTTCAGCGCCGAATCCAGGTCCTCCAGGCTGATCCGCTTGCGGGAGCGCGCGGCCAGCGCGTTGCGCTTGCGCGCGCTGCGCCGGTCGGCGATCTGGCGGGCGATACGGTCCTCGTCCACAACGAGGAAGTTGTCGCCGGCGCCGGGCACCGAGGTGAAGCCGATGACCTGCACCGGACGCGACGGCAGCGCCTCCTCGACGTCCTCGCCGTGCTCGTCGACCATGCGGCGCACCCGGCCAAAAGCGTCACCGGCCACCACCGAGTCGCCGACGCGCAGCGTCCCGCGCTGCACCAGCACCGTGGCCACCGGCCCGCGACCGCGATCCAGGTGCGCCTCGATCGCCACACCCTGGGCCTCCATCTCGGGGTTGGCCCGCAGATCCAGGGTGGCGTCGGCGGTCAGCAGCACCGCCTCGAGCAACTGCTCGATGTTGGTGCCCTGCTTGGCGGAGATGTCGACGAACATCGTGTCGCCGCCGAATTCCTCTGCCACCAAACCGTATTCGGTAAGCTGGCCGCGGATCTTGGCCGGGTCGGCGCCCTCCACGTCGATCTTGTTGACCGCCACCACGATCGGCACGTCGGCGGCCTGCGCGTGGTTGATGGCCTCCACCGTCTGCGGCATGACGCCGTCGTCGGCGGCCACCACCACGATCGCGATGTCGGTGGCCTTGGCGCCGCGGGCCCGCATGGCGGTGAACGCCTCGTGACCCGGGGTGTCGATGAAGGTGATCGGCCGCGGCACGCCGTCGTGCTCGACGGTCACCTGGTAGGCGCCGATGTGCTGGGTGATGCCCCCGGCCTCGCCCTCGCGGACGTTGGCCTGGCGGATCGTGTCCAGCAGTCGAGTCTTGCCGTGGTCGACGTGGCCCATCACGGTCACCACCGGCGGACGGATCTGCAAGTCCTCCTCGCCACCCTCGTCCTCGCCGTAGGACAGGTCGAAGGACTCCAGCAGCTCGCGGTCCTCATCCTCAGGGCTGACGACCTGGACGTTGTAGTTCATCTCGCTGCCCAGCAGCTCGAGGGTCTCGTCGCCGACCGACTGGGTCGCCGTCACCATCTCGCCGAGGTTGAACAGCGCCTGCACGAGCGCTGCGGGGTTGGCGTCGATCTTCTCGGCGAAATCGCTCAGCGACGCGCCGCGGGCCAGCCGGATCGTCTCGCCGTTGCCGTGGGGCAGCCGAACACCGCCGACGACGGGCGCCTGCATGTTCTCGTATTCGGCGCGTTTGGCCCGCTTGGACTTGCGACCGCGCCGCGGCGCGCCGCCGGGTCGACCGAACGCTCCGGCCGCACCACCGCGCTGCCCGGGACGGCCACCGCCGCCTCCGCCACCCGGACGGCCGCGAAAGCCGCCGCCAGCGCCGGGTGCGGCGCCGACACCACCACCGCCGCTGCCGCCGCGGTAGTTACCGCCGCCGTCGGCGCGACCGCCGACGGGACGGGCACCGCCGGGCCGCGGCGCGCCGGTCCGCGGCGGACGCGGCCCACCGGCGGCGCCGCCGGGCCGCGGAGGCCTGGTTACGGGCGACCCGCCCGGGCGCGGCGCTCCCGGCCGGGGCGCGCCGGGGCGGGGCGCCGCCGGCCGCGGAATGGACCGGTCGACGGGCTGGGCCGACGAGAACGGGTTGTTGCCGACGCGTGGGGTGCGCGCACCAGGCTTGGGCACGGGCCCCGGCCGCGGGCCCGGTGTCGCACCGGGGGGCGGCCCAGCCTGGACGGATTGCTGACCGGAGGCCGGCGGCGCCGGCCTGGGCGCAGGGGCCGCCGGGCGGCCTGGCGTCGGCGCCGGATGCGGAGTCACGGCGGGCGGGGCAGGGGAAGCCTGCGCCGCCGGCGCCGACGACGA
>CAYVQQ010000232.1:0-1328 GCA_964453085.1 uncultured Mycobacterium sp. | reverse complement strand
GCGCCGCGGCGGCCTCGTCGTTGCCGACGGACTTGCTGATCGCCGCGTCGAGGGCCTGGTCGAGCGATTTGTCCGGACCCTTGACGGGCGCCGCGACGCGAGCTTTGGCCGCGCCCTTGTGAGGGGCCGGCTTCCCACCGCCGAAAGACTCGCGCAGCCGCCGGGCGACCGGCGCCTCCACGGTCGACGACGCGGATTTGACGAATTCGCCCTGGTCGTTCAGCCGGGCGAGAACTTCCTTGCTGGTGACACCGAGTTCCTTGGCCAACTCGTGTACGCGGGCCTTACCTGCCACTACATCTCCTGTCTATGAGGCGCGACAGTCGTAGGCCGGCGCCTCGGGTTTAGCTATGACGCATGGTCATTGGGACTTCATGGTGTGCTCATGTTCTTGCTACCTGTTCTGTTTGCCGGGCGAGTCGAGTGCGCTGACGTACTCGACCACCGCGGTGATGTCCGGTGAACCGGCGATGCGCAGCGCCCGGGTGAAAGCTCGCCGCCGAACCGCCTGGTCGATGCACTGCGGTTCGGGATGCAGCCACGCACCCCGCCCCGGCAGGCCACTGCCTGTATCAACGGTCACGGCGCACGAGCCGTTCCCCGTGGATACAGCCACCACTCGAAACAGGTCGACAGCCAACTCTCGCTTTCGGCAACCGACGCACGTACGCACCGGCCCATCGGTGCTTCTGTGTGCCACAGCCGAACGCTTGCGCTGGATCACGGCTCAGTCTAGCGTCACCCAACCCGTGGTCAGAACCACCCGCAGCCGTACCGTGACCTTCGCATCCGGTCCCGGCTAGCCCGATTGTCCGGCCGTCCGACTGGCGCCGTGATCGGACTGGTCCTCGGCGTGCACCGGCGCGTCGCCACGGATGTCGATACGCCACCCGGTGAGCCGAGCAGCCAGCCGGGCGTTCTGGCCCTCCTTGCCGATGGCAAGCGAAAGCTGGAAGTCGGGCACCACCACGCGGGCGGCGCGGGCATCGTGGTCGATGATCGACACCGAGACGACCTTGGCCGGAGACAGCGCGTTGGCCACGAATCGGGCCGGGTCATCGCTGTAGTCGATGATATCGATCTTCTCCCCGGAGAGTTCGCTCATCACGTTGCGGACGCGCTGCCCCATCGGACCGATGCAGGCGCCCTTGGCGTTGAGGCCCGCAACATTGGACCGCACCGCGATCTTGGACCGATGGCCCGCCTCGCGGGCGACCGCCACGATCTCCACCGACCCGTCGACGATCTCGGGCACCTCCAACGAGAACAGCCTGCGCACCAGGTTGGGGTGGGTCCGCGACAGCGTGATCACGGGCTCACGCGAGCCA
>CAYVQQ010000231.1:0-5159 GCA_964453085.1 uncultured Mycobacterium sp. | reverse complement strand
CAGACCGTGTTCCACATCCACCTGCACGTGCTGCCCCGCCGCGCCGGCGACAAACTCGCGGTCGCCAAGGGGATGCTGCTGCGCCGCGATCCCGACCGCGAAGCCACCGGCCGGATCCTCCGGGAGTCCCTGGCCCGCATTGCGTGAGCCGAAGCCCTTGAACACACCAGCCATCTGGTTGGCGTGGCGATCGTCGATACTCGTGGTCCGGAAGGGTCCGGAAGGATGACGCGCATGGGGGCGTCAGCCGGGGCAGGGGTCGACCACCCGTTCTTCGCGCGGATCTGGCCTTACATCGCCGCCCACGAGGTCGCGGCGATGACCACGCTCCGCCGGGAGAATCTGGCCGGCCTGAGGGGCCGGGTGCTGGAAGTCGGCGCGGGTATCGGGACGAACTTTCCGTACTACCCGGAGTCGGTCGACGAGGTGGTCGCCGTGGAGCCCGAGCGGCGGCTGACGGTCCAGGCCCGGGCCGCCGCTGACGTGGCACCGGTGCGGGTCGTGGTGCACGGCGACACGGTGGAGGCTTTCGATGGCGGCGAGCCGTTCGATGCGGTCGTGTGCTCGCTGGTGTTGTGCTCTGTGGCAGAGCCCGGCGGCGTGCTGCGGCGGCTGTACTCGCTGCTGCGGCCCGGTGGCGAGTTGCGCTACCTCGAGCACGTGGCCGCCGGCGGCATGCGGGGGAGGCTGCAGCGCCTCGCCGACGCGACGCTGTGGCCGCGGCTGTTCGGCAACTGCCACACCCACCGCGACACCGAGCGCGAGATCGTCGCGGCCGGATTCGAAGTGGACATCGCCCGGCGGGAGGAGGCGCTGCCGGCCTGGGTGCCGTTGCCGGTGACGGAGTTGGCGCTGGGGCGAGCCCGCCGGCCCTCGGGCCAACCCATGCCGAGGTGACGCACCGAGAAAAGAAGGCGCCGGACGAGGCCGGTGGACTAACCCAACAGGGCGGGCAGTCGCCGCAGCAACCCGGGCAGCGCCCGGCTCGCGGTGTCGTGGATGCTGACCGTCGCGCTTCCCGACAGCGGGGTGACTTCGGGGTTGACCTCGACGACGGCCGTGCCGCGCGACAGCGCCAGGTCGGGCAGCCCGGCCGCCGGGTAGACGACGGCGGAGGTTCCCACCACCACCATCACGTCGGCAGCCTCGGTGGCCTCGACGGCGCGCTGCCAGGGCGTGCTGGGCAGCTGCTCCCCGAACCACACGATGCCCGGCCGGATCAGGCCGCCGCAGTGGCACACCGGGGGTTCAACCTCCAGGGCCGGCTCGGCCATTTCGGGCAGTTCGCCGGTGTACGCGACTCCGCAATCTGCGCAACGGAATTCGAAGAGGCTGCCGTGCAGATGGTGCACCGCCGTGCTGCCGGCGCGCTCGTGCAGGTCGTCGACGTTCTGGGTGATCACGCTGACCTCGGCGTGGTCCTGCCACTCGGCGATGGCGCGGTGTCCGGCGTTGGGCTCGACGTTGGCCACCAGGTAGTGGCGCCACAGATACCAGCCCCAGACCCGCTCGGGATTGTCGCGCCACCCCTGGGTGCTGGACACCTGGTAGGGGTCGAAGCGGGCCCACAGACCGTTCTTGTCGTCACGGAAGGTGGGCACGCCGCTCTCCGCGGAGATGCCCGCGCCGCTGAGCACCGTGACGCGCATCCTCCCAACATAGTCGGCGCACGTGGATACTGGGGGCGTGGAGTTGGCCGACTGGTTGCAAGTCGACGTCAAGGGGCGCAAGCCCCTGTTCGACCAGCTCAGGACGCAGGTGATCGACGGCGTCCGGGAAGGTGCGCTGCCGCCGGGAACACGCTTGCCGACGGTCCGCGAACTGGCCGGCCAACTCGGCGTGGCGGTCAACACGGTGGCCCGCGCCTACCGCGAGTTGGAGAGCGCGGCGATCGTCGAAACCCGTGGCCGGTTCGGCACTTTCATCGCCCGTTACGACCCGACGGACGCCGCGATGGCGGCCGCGGCCCGGGAGTACGTCCAAGTCGCCCGAGGGCTGGGGCTGGGCAAGACCGAGGCGCTGCGCTACATCGAGGCCGTGTCCGAGGACTGGGACGCGCGTTAGCGGCCGGCCGTCAGCGCAGCACTTTCGCCAGCGTGCGCAGGTTGCGGGTCGTCGTCGCCGACTTGTACCGGGTCTTGCTCATCGTCTTGCCGATGGCACTGTTCAGGGTGGAGCCCTTGGGTACCTGCCAGTAGACGACACCGTCGCCGCGGGCGATCTTCTCGTCCGGGCCGGCGCGCGCGCCCAGCGCCGCCAGGTCGTCGAGCACCGCCTCATCGGCGACGAACGTGACGTAGGAATGGCACCCGTCGGCCTCGCGCTCGAAGGGGTAGGCGGCGACGATGGCGCGCACCGCGGCGACGTCATAGGTCAGCACCCAGGCGTCGTAGCCGAACCTCGCGCGCAGGGCGGCCTCCGCCTTCTCGCGCACGGCAGCCGCGCCCTCCGGCGCGTCCAGCAGCGCGTTGCCGCTGGCCAGGACGGTGCGCACATCGGTGAATCCGGCATCGGTCAACGCGGCGGCCAGGTCGGCCATCGTGAGGCTGACGCCGCCGACGTTGACGCCGCGCAGGAAGGCCAGGTAGCGGGGCACGGCCCCATCCAACCAGCACCGTGCGGCCGCGACGTAGTCTTTCGCCATGGGACGTCAGGTCTTCGACGACAAATTGCTGGCCGTGATCAGTGGGAACTCCATCGGGGTCCTGGCCACGATCAAGAAGGACGGACGCCCCCAGCTGTCCAACGTGCAGTACCACTTCGATCCACGGGAAGCGGTGTTGCGGGTGTCGATCGCCGAGCCGCGGGCCAAGACCCGCAACCTGCGCCGTGACCCGCGGGCGTCCCTGCTGGTCGACAGCGACGACGGGTGGTCGTATGCCGTCGCCGAGGGCACGGCCGAACTGACGCCCCCGGCCGCGGCGCCCGACGACGACACCGTCGAGGCCCTGGTTGCCTTGTACCGCGACCTCGCCGGGGAACACCCGGACTGGGAGGAGTACCGACAGGCGATGGTCACCGACCGGCGGGTACTGCTGACGCTGCCGATCTCCCATGTCTACGGCATGCCGCCGGGCAGGCGTTGACCGCGCCGAAGGGGCTAAGCTGCCGGTATGGCTGAGTCGCGCTCTCCGCGAGCAGAAGGATCTCCCGCTGGGGCGGCGTCGGAAGACACCGAGGACGAGACCAAGCGTAGGTTCCGCGAAGCCCTCGCCCGCAAGACGGCCAATGCGTCGGGCGGGTCCGCTCACAAGGACGGCGGCGGCAAACAGTCGCGGGCGCATGGGCCGGTGGAGAACCGCCGCGAGTTCCGCCGCAAGAGCGGCTGAGCGGCGCTCAATGCCCATGCTCCGCTGTGCGAACGCGTTCTGGTGAGTGTGCTGGTGGGCGGGTGAACGGCGGTGCGTGCGCCGGTCCGCCGGAGACCACGCACCGCCGGCGGCCAACACCGTTCGGGCCGCGCCCCGGCAGAAGCCACTCCGCTCACCAATCAGGAACGGTTTCTCCCCGGCTCTAGACTGTGCGGGTGCCCAAACTGCAGCTTGTCCAAGACCCGGCGGCCGACGCGTTGCTGGCTGAGAATCCGTTCGCGCTGCTGGTCGGCATGCTGCTCGACCAGCAGGTGCCGATGGAGACGGCGTTCGCGGGACCGAAGAGGATCGCCGACCGGATGGGCGGTTTCGACGCCACCGAGATCGCCGACTGCGACTCGGAGCGGTTCGTGGCGTTGTGTTCGGAAAAGCCTGCGATACATCGTTTTCCGGGATCCATGGCCAAGCGCGTGCAGGCGTTGGCGCGGATCGTCGTGGATCGCTACGACGGGGACGCCGCCGGCTTGTGGCGCAGCGGCGAGCCTGACGGGCGCGAGCTGCTACGACGGCTCAAAGGCCTGCCCGGTTTCGGCGAGCAGAAGGCGCAGATCTTCTTGGCGCTGCTCGGCAAGCAGTACGGGGTGACACCGCGGGCTGGCGTGAGGCGGCGGGTGACTTCGGTCGGCCCGGCACGCACATCTCGGTCGCCGACATCGTCGACGCGCGTTCGCTCGGGCAGGTGCGCTCGTACAAGAAGCAGATGAAAGCCGCGGCCAAGGCGGCCAAATAACTCGGGTGAGCACTGCGGAAGGGCGGCATCGTGAAGACACACATAACGTGCCCGTGCGGGGAGGCCATCGTCGGCAAGGATGAGGACGAGCTGGTCGAATTGACCCAAGCCCACCTTGCTGCGGTCCATCCGGGACTGGAGTACGACCGCGACGCCATCTTGTTCATGGCGTACTGACGAGTGACCGGCGCGCGCGGTCGTGGGGGCGCGCCGGTCGACACGTCTGTACAAGATCGCTACGGCACCACCGTTGAGCCGATCGTGGGCATGAACTGGCACTGCTTTTCCTTGGTGGTGACCTGCCCGAAGATCGTCGACATGACGCTGCCCGAGCCCGTGTCGGCGATCGCGGTCAGCGTCGTCGGCCCCTCCGGGTTGATGTCCGAGCGAGGCTTGAGCGTGACGCTGCCGGACTTGCCGGTCGTCAGGTTCACCCAGGTGACGTTCAACGGGAGTTTCTGCACCTCGGCCGGCCCGGGCGTGCCGACTGCGGTGAACACGTAGGCGGTCTGACCCGGGCCCGGGCCGGGCAGCGGAATCTTCGCCGGACCCGCCACCGAGAGCGCGGTCGCTATCGAGTTGCCGCCGTCGGCAAGGCAGTTGGTGCTGATCGAGGGATACATGAAGTCTTGGGTGGGTGGCGCGTCGGGGCCGAAAGCCGGGGTCACCGCCGCCTCGGGGGCGGGCGCGGGTGCCGCGGCCGGCGGTGTGTTCACCGGTGGTGCGACCGGGGCGGCCAGGGGCGCCGGACCCGCCGCGCGTGCGGGATCGACGCCGGTGGGAAGGTGCGCTTGAAGACCGGGTGCAAACCCCGCCGGTGGCACGTGCTCCACCGGCGCCTGGACGAAGTGGTCGACCGACGCGGCCACGTTCTTGGACTCGGCGGGAGCGGTCGGATTGTGGGTGAAGGCTTGGGCGGCGGCCATGAGCAGCTGGGTCGCCTGCTCGGGGTTGCCGGCCGCCTGCTGGATGATCGGGCTCAGCTGTGCCAATGCCGGCAGGCCCGGCAGTTGCTGGGCCGAGCTCGGCGGCGGTGCGGGTTGCGGTGGTGTCGGGTC
>CAYVQQ010000230.1:0-5182 GCA_964453085.1 uncultured Mycobacterium sp. | reverse complement strand
CCGCAGGCTCCTCGCCGCGCGGGGTGTCGTCGGTGACGACGACGAGGTCGGCCAGTTCCGCGGCGATCTCGCCCATCGGCGCCCGCTTGCCCGGATCGCGCTCGCCGCCGGCGCCGAACACCACCGCCAGCCGGCCGCCCGGGCTCTTGAGGGTGGACAGCACCGCCCGCAGCGCGCCGGGCTTGTGGGCGTAGTCGACCAGCGCCAGGAAATCCTGCCCGCGGTCGACCTGTTCCATGCGCCCGGGCACCCGGGTGTCGAGCAGGCCCGGCGCCGCCTGCTCCGGCGACACGCCGACCGCGTCCAGCAGGGCCAGCGCCACTAGGCAGTTCGCTACGTTGTAGCGACCCGGCAGGTTGATTCCGACCCGGTGGTGTACACCGGCGGGATCCGTCGCGGTGAACTGCTGTCCGCCGGTACCCAGCGGCGCCACGTCCGAGGCGCCCCAGTGGGCCGGTCGGTTTTCGGCGCTGACGGTGATCGCGTCGCCGGCCAGCTCAGCCATCGCGCGCCCGGCGTCGTCGTCGACACATACCACGACGCGGCGCGCACGCAGCGGCGATGCAGGGTCGAACAGCACGGCCTTGGCCGCGAAGTAGTCAGCCATGGTGGGGTGGAAGTCGAGATGGTCGCGGGACAGGTTGGTGAACCCGGCCGCCGCGTATCCGGTGCCGTCCACCCGGCCCAGTGCGAGCGCGTGGCTGGACACCTCCATGACCACGGTATCCACGCCACGTTCGGCCATCACGGCGAGCACGGCCTGCAGCGTGGGGGCTTCCGGGGTGGTCAGCGCGCTGGGGACGTCGGCGCCGTCGATCCGGATTCCCACGGTGCCGATCAGCCCGGCCGCACGCCCGGCGGCCCGCAGACCGGACTCCACCAGATACGTCGTGGTGGTCTTGCCTGACGTGCCCGTGACCCCAACCACCGTCATCCGCTCCGACGGGTGGCCGTACACCGTGGTGGCCAGGTCGCCCAGCACGATGCGGGGATCGGGGTGCACCAGGACCGGCGCCGGCGCCGCACCGGCGGGCCGGGCCAGCTCGCTCACCCCGGCGGCGTCGGTGAGCACCGCGACGGCCCCGCGTTCGATCGCGGCGGCCGCGTAGCGGGCGCCATGGGTCGCGGCGCCGGCCAGGGCCACGAACAGGTCGCCGGCCACCACATCCTGAGCGCGCAGCGTCACGCCGGTGACCGCGACATCCGGGACCGCCATCGCGCCGTCGGCGGGCACCGCGCCGGCTCGCGCCGCCAGCGCGGACAGTGGCGCGCCGACGACGGCGTCGGGGCGCAGCCCGATGGGCACCGACACCAAACACCACCTCCGTCAGCCATGATCGGCCATGACACCCTACCGAGGGGCCGGCGCGCCATGCGGTTCACCGCGCCCGGCGCCGCCCCCGTCGCACCGTTGCTACTGATCCTGCCCGCAACCTTCTGATGCTCGCCGAAACGATTTCCCGAATTTTGGCCGCATGTGTGCCCTGAACAGCAGAGATTGGCCGCGGTCGCGGCCGCGGTCTGAACAATGACCATGATTCTGATCGACGACGACACCCGCCATGTCGTAGCTATCGGGCTCCGCGATGAGCATGCCATCTACCGGGCGGCTATTCGCTCGGTTACCGGCCCGTCAACAGCAAGAAGGTAGATGAGGGCGAGGTCAGAGGGTCAACTGGCTCTGTCAGGATCTTCCCAGCGACGCCTGCCAATTCACCGTCGCGGCAAAAGTAATTGAACCCAGCGACAAGTCCTTAACCTACGTGCGCGCGGGTCGCTTGAATACTTCGCGTGCAAGCCGTGTCGGACGCTCGGCGAAGTTACTCACAACATCCGTTGACCCGGAGTCGCTGCTACCGGCGCTTTTCGTCAGCGATCGGGGACGATTCAACACAGCAACTTGTTCTTGGTGACAAATAATCAATCATCCCCTCGCGTGCGTCGAGGCGTGTGGGCCCTGTGATCCTGCGGCGCGGGCGGTCCGGTCACGGACCGGGCGAGCGCTATTCCACCGGGTCGGTGATCCGGAACCCAAGCGCCACAGCCGCTGATTTCATAGTCACGTCGTGCGTGGTGACAACAAGGTCATCGAGGCCGGAACGCAACGCCGACGCGAGGTGAATGGCGTCGAGCGTGCGAATGTGCGGGATGATGGCTTCTGCTTCCTGCAAAACGGCGTGATCGAGCGGGATCGTGTCGATGTAGTCCAGCACCTGGTCACGGGCGGCGACCGGCAAGCTCTCCCGCCGCAACACACGAGTGATCTCAGTGCGGAGGATGCGGGAAGAAACGACGCGGTCATCGTCGCTGCCGGTGGTGCTGTCGAACCATTGGGCCGCTGACGCCGAATGACCGAGCAGGATGCGTATCGCGACGGAGCTGTCGAGATAATGGTAGGTCACCACAGGCCCTTTTCTTCGTCAAGGAGTTCATCGATTGTCGATGCCGTGGTGAGGTCATGCCGGGCGATTGTGCGGGTACGTGCCGGTCCGCTTGCCTTCCGGGGAATAAGGGCTGCCGACGAGACGGCGGGAAGGATTGTGCCGATCCGGCGGTTGTGGCGGGTCAGCGCGTATGGCTCGCCCCGTTCGAGGTCGGCGATCATTGAAGCAGGGTTCTGGCGCAGTTCACCGACGGAGATCGACTTCATGCGGCCAGGCTACCAGCGAATTATCTACCTTTGTCTACCAGAATCCCGGGACGGGTAGGTTGAGGACGGTCAGAGCCCTTAGCTTGCTCTGCCGTGACTTACCCGCTGTCGGCCAGGCGAGGCTGCATGGTGGCCGGTAGCAGAGTCTGGGTGTGCTCACAGCGGGTGCATCGTGCTCGGCGCGGGCAGACGTCGAGGGTCTGGGTACCCAGGCTACGAACGCGTCGGCGGCGACCGTATCCCCATCGGGTCAGGGTGCCGCCGCACCGTGGGTGCGGGCAGTCGATCTCGCCCGTGCAGAGGGCCTGCTCGGCCCACTCGAGGGTGCGGAAGACGATCATCGAGCGCTCGGGCCGCCATGACTCACCAGGGTGTCTACCACGAGCAAGCGGAGAAGGGGTCATCTCGTGTTGGCCGCAAGCCGCGAAACCGATGCTGCACCAGACGATTACTCCGTCACACCGCTCCGGCACCGCGATGATCGCCGAAACGAACCCAGACCGCGACGGCCTCGACACCACCGTGACATCATCACCATGCCGCCGCACGGAATCGACTCAAACATCCTCACCCTCAACGCCGGTACCCCTACCCCAACGTGGTCACCCAGAATGCCCGGCAACAGGCCGAAATCGGCGACGAGGCCGAGGCCGCCGAAGCCGACCAGACCGACAGGCCGAGTCCCCCGCACGTGAAGATCACCCGCGGCAACCCGCGTAGCAAAGTGCTGCAAGTCCGACTCAACCCAGAGGAACTGGAGTCGCTGGAACGTATCGCCCGGCGCCGCGAGCTACCGGTGTCGACGATCGCCCGCGAGCAGTTGCTGCGGCTCATCGCTGAAGACCACTTGGGAGGCCCGCACGCGCTGGCGCAACTGCGTGACAGGCTCGCCGGGGCTGCCGACACCATCAGGTGGCCGACATGATCTCTGGCGCATCTTCGGGTTGACCAGCAAACCGATGTCTACGGTCACAGTAGCGGCGGAATCTACTCCCGTGCTGCTACAGACACGTCAGGCACCTCAGATGTCGCAAACAACACCCCTTCCCGTTACCGGGGCTTTACCAGCGCTTTTGTTGACAACCAGGGACGAAATCAACATAGCCATCTCAGCTTGCTGCCAAGTCGGGAATCTACCCGCTTTCGTTGTCGCTAGATCGGGAGTCGGCGAATGCGTATAGTCTGCTCGCCGAGCACGACGATGGCCCCATCCATGAGGTCGTCCTGCACTGCCGGAAGGTTGTCGACGAGCAGACGGGCCTGTTCGGCGGCTCGTCGACCGACTGCACGCCGTATCAGGACAACCGACGGCGCCGTCGCACCGGACCGAGCCAGCAAGGTGCCGAAATCCGTATCAGCGCTGACCAGCACATGCCCCTCGGCCGCAGCCAACGCGAGGACCACGTCATCGGTCGCACTACCTAATCCACGATCACGAACATGGACGACGTCATGACCGGCCTCGATGAGAAACGGAGATAACGCCGGCGACACGTTCTCATCGAGCAACAGCCTCATGCGGTGGGACGCAGCGGCAGCTCTCGCTCACGCACTGCCTCAGCCGCGTAGCGCAGCGCCTCGGCAATGTCTTCTTCCTCAAGGTCGGGAAGCTCGGCAACAATCTCAGCCGGGGTCATCCGGTCAGCAACCATCGCGACCACGGTCGCCACCGGGATACGCAAGCCCCGGATGCACGGCATGCCCCCCATCACGTACGGATCGATGGTGACACGGCTGAATCGCATGCCCATAAGGTTAGACGCTTGCGACGTGCCACGTCGGCAGGTTACGGGCGGCTGTTGACCCACTTACTCTGTTGACCCACTTACTTGAGTCACCTGACATATCTCAAACAACACCCCATCACTCAACCACGACTTCTAGCAGGCATTTTTTGATCATCCTGGGCGAAAGCAGCAGAGCCATCTCACGCACATCCCGCTTTCCCCGACTTACGGCTCATCGATCGCAGTGTTCCCGTGAATACGACGACACGGCCGTAAAGGTCATGACAGAATCGGGACAGGCTCGGTTTTCCCGTTGCGCGCCGGCACGTCGAGTTCCGCCCTGATCCCGGCCGTCGCGCGCCGATGAGCAATTCCGATATCCGTCGGCCCGAAGCCGACCGGGCTCCGAGAGCTGTGGCAAGCGTTTCCAGATCCGCAGTCCCTTTCAGCCCACACAGCCCGCGGATTACGTCGGTGACGGCAAGCGCGTCCGCGAGCGCCCCTACCACGCCATCGGCATCGCAGGCACACCGAATGACTCCCGTGTCGAACCCGGCGTTGTGGGCGACCTCGACGTCATCGCCGATGAAGTCGAGGATCGACGGTAGCCGCTCTATCCACCGAGGCTGATCGGCGACCAATTCCGCAGGTGATGCCATGGATGTGGACGTTGAAAGCATCGAAGTGGTCGGGCCCCTCCGGCGGGCGCATCAGCCAATGACGTTCCTCGACGGCGACTCCACCTCACACCGCGCGGCGCTACTCAGATCGGCAAAACCCTCCCCGCCGGCCGGGCCGGGCCCAA
>CAYVQQ010000229.1:0-5207 GCA_964453085.1 uncultured Mycobacterium sp. | reverse complement strand
CGTCGCGAGTTGATCGGCCAACAGCTTCTCGACGTCGATAGGGTGGGACGAGGTCGTCGCGTTGTTCTCCTTCGATTGACTTTTGCGGGTCGTTCGAAGAATCACGCGATGACCGCCCTCTACCTGGCTACGACACGCCCACCGGGCCTATGACCCCGTACACCACTTCGCTGGACGCAACTGGGCCACCAGCACGACACCTCAACCGATCCCCGGACCCCCAAGCAACGGGGCCGGGCCACCAAAGCCCGCCGACGGGACGGCGCTGGCCAACACCCCCGTGTTGGCCAAACCAGCCCGAATGACGCGGGAACCGACGTTCACACCGCACCCGCGGCCCGAAACCAACGGACGCCCAAGAAGGACGGTGCCGAACACTCAACAGAGTTGTTCAACACGCTTTAGGAGGTCGCGTGAGCAAGTACGGCCCATTCGGATTCGATCCTGACGAATTCGACCGGGCGATCCGGGAAGCCAACGAGGGTCTGCGTGATGTCTTCGACCGGATCGGCAGGTTCGTCGGCGCGCCCGGTGCGCGGGCAGGCTGGTCGGCGATCTTCGAGGACCTCGCGGGGCGGACCCGTTCGGGGCCCGAGACCGCCGGCGAGGCCGGCGATGGCGTGTGGGCCGTTCTACACGGTGGACGCAGACGGCGGGGCGCGCGTCGAACAGGTCTACGCCACCGAACTCGACGCGCTGCGGGCCAACAAGGACAACGTCGATCCGCGGCGCAAGGTCCGCTTCCTGCCGTATGGCATTGCCGTGAGCGTCCTCGACGGCGATGCGGACTCACCGCCTTAAGGGCGTTCCCGTGGGTCGGCCGGGCCTGTAGGTTCCCCGTTGAGCCGCTGACTTCGGCGAGGATGGACGTGCGGCGTGTCCTCGTCACGAACGACCCCCGGCGGGCGGTCTCCTCTCGCTGCGCAGAAGGTTCTTCTGCCGCGCGACGTGGTCCAGCTTCTCGCACGCGCGCCACCTCGGCGCCGAGCGCCGTCAGGGGATCCGGGCGGGCAAGGGCCGCCCAGTTCGAACTGCGCTCTGCGGATCTTGAACGCATCGCCGAGCTCGGCCGCCCACCCGGGAAGGCGCGCGCGGTCGCGCCGCTGACTCCCCGCCGGACGACCAGGTTTCCCCAGTTCGATCAGGGGGCCACGCCACCGTCGACGTGACCCGGTCAGCAGCCCGATCGCGAGCTCCGCCCAGTTCTGGGGACTGGGGCGAACGCGCCCTCGGTCGCGCGCCCGTCCCGACACTGCCCGGCATCATCCAGCGCAGCAGCGGACCCCGCCGAGTGGTTACGCAACACCATTTGGAATGCTGTTTTGGAGGAATGTCGGAACAGGGCGTTCCGGCTTGCGGATGGGTGGTGTCGAGGAATGGATCGTCGTAGCGTGTTGACGACGGGGATCGGCATGCTGGCGGCCGCTGCCGCGGCCTCGATCCATCTCCCGGAGGCCGAGGCGCACCCATCGCCGCCGTCGGCGCCCGCCCAGTCGGCGGGAGGCCCCTACATTTTTCAGGACGAGTTCGACGGCCCGGCGGGCTCGGGGCCGGATCCGGCCAAATGGACGGTGCAGACCTGGCAGGATGACGTGTTCCCCCCGGTCGACGGGATATACCGCGACGACCGCCAGAACGTGTTCCTCGACGGCAAATCCAACCTGGTCCTGCGCGCCACCAACGACTTCGGCACGTATTACACCGGCAAACTGCGCGGCAACTTCCGCAGCATGATCAACCAGACTTGGGAATCCCGGATCAAGCTGGACTGCCTGTACCCGGGCCTGTGGCCCTCGTTCTGGGCCGTCAACGAGGACCCGCTGCCCGACGGCGAGGTCGACATTTTCGAGTGGTACGGCAACGGCAGCTGGCCGGCGGGCACCACGGTCCACGCGGCGTCCAACGGCAAGACCTGGGAGGGCAAGTCGATCCCCGGGTTGGTCGATGGCGCGTGGCACACGTGGCGGATGTACTGGGGCGAAAACGGATTCCAGTTCTGGCGCGACTACGTCGACGGCGCCAAGCCGTACTTCACCGTGCCCAACAAGCCGATTCCGGTGCACGGCAACCCGGACGACAAGCGCTGGCCGTTCAACAATCCTGGCTATTGGATGACCCCGATGTACACGCTCGCGGTCGGTGGGGTCGGTGCCGGAGACCCGGCGATGGGCACATTCCCGTGCACGATGCTCATCGACTACATCCGCATCTGGTAGGCGTCACCGCCGCGCTTCGATCACCTGGACCAGGTTGAACTGCCAGCGCTCGACGAGGCGGAAGCCCAGGTCGCGGGGCACCGTGAAGGCGGGGGTCGGCCCGTAACGCGGACCGGGCGGCAGCGCGGGTCCCTGCTCGTGCGCGGGCCGCGGCCCGTCGTCGGCCTGGGTGATGATCCACACGACTCCGCAGTGGCTAAGCGGTCCGGCGACGACCTCCGGTATGAGGTTGGTGTCGAAGACGTCGGCGCGATCCGTTGCCCGCTGCCACAGAGTGAGGTCGACCAGCTTGCGGTACGCATCGGGACGCGCCGCCAGCAACGGACGCATCGGGGCGGGCATGAACGTCACCGTGTCGTTGACCAGCAGGCAATCCCCCGACGCAGCCCGCGCGGCGATCAGATCGGCAACCTGACTGTAGTCCATTCCGTACTTCGCGTACTGGTTACGTTGCACCAGAATGTAATTCGGTGCGGCGACTACGGCGAACAGGCCGACCAGGACCGCCGTGCGCCACGGCTTGACAGCCACCGCCGCGGCGCAGGAGCCCAGCACCAGGGCCATCGCCGGCGCGGTGAAAGCCAGATAGCGCGGCGTGTAGACCGGGTGAACCACGGCCGACCAGAACACGATCGCGACGGTCGGTATCACCAGCCACGCAGCCGCCAGGGTCAACAACTGCCGATCCGCCGGTCGCGGCGTGCGCAGCCAGACGACGGTCGCGGCCGCCACGAGCAGGCCCGCCAGCACCGCGAACTGGGGATTCCTCTCGAAGTGCTGCTGCACCGCCACGTCCTCGAACGTCCGGCGCCCGATCGGTGCGATCCAGCTGATCTGGTGCACCTGCCCGGCAGCCAGCGCCAGAAACGGCGCCGTCGCACAGCCGGCCAGCGCCGAAGCGGCGGCGAACCGCACCAAGACGGTCCGCCTGCGTAGGAACGCGACGACGAACGCCGCGTGCGCCAGCACCAGCAGCGCCAGGTACACGTCGAGCACGATCGAAACCGCTTGTGCGACAGCGTAAAAGGACCAGACCCGTGCGTCGCCACGGCGGGCGGAGAACAGAAGCAGCACCGTCAGCCACACCGCGGCCATCATGGAGACGGCGTAGGGCCGGGCCTCGACGCCAGCCCACGTCGAGCGGGGCAGGATCGCGCAGAACACGCCGGAGGCCACCGCGGCGGTGCGCGTCGAGAGCTGCCTGCCGAGCACCACCACCCCGGCCGCGGCGCCGCCAACGGCCAAGCCGCTTGGCGCACGGGACCAGAACTCGGTGGGCGGAAAGACCGTGAACCAACCGTGCATGAACAGGTAGTAAAGGCCGTGGACGGCGTCGACGTTGCCCAGCATCCGCCACAACTGGGCCGGCGAGCGGCTGTAGGCGGCCGAGATGGTCGCCGCCTCGTCGTACCAGAAGGACACGCGGCCGGCCCCGATCAGGCTGATCGCCGTGGCCAGCGTCCCCACCACCAGCGGGTCCAGCGCAGCCGGTAGCGGGCACAGCCGGGCACGGGTGGACATCACCGCTATGTTGCCATGCGCCGCGACCCGCCCCGCGTAATGGAAGCAGAGGCTAGCGGTGCAACCGGCGCCCCTGCACGTAGGTACCGGCGACGGAGGACTCCCGCATGCCCATCAGCACCGCGAACAGTGTCTGGTCGCGCACCGCTGTCGCCTCGCCGGTCCGCACCCCGTGGGAGAGCGCCGCGTGCAGCGACGGCGTGCCCGCCGGGTCCACCACGACGAAATCGGCCTCCTTGCCGGTGTCGAAGTTACCGAAGCGATCCTCCATGTCGAGCGCGCGGGCGCCGCCGAGTGTCCCGAGGAACAGCATCTGCGCGGGATGCAGCGAAACCGCGGCGGCGCCCGCTTCGCAGATGTGGGTCTTGAAGGCCGCATTGAGCACCTGGGGGATCTCCCACTGGTCGCCGGCGCCGAAATCCGTCCCGGCCGCGACGTTCACGCCGGAAGCCACCGTCCGCAGCCACGGCATGGTGCCGGTGCCCAGGAACTGCTGGGAGACCGGGCAGTGCGCGATCGACGCGCCCGCCGCGCTCATCCGCGCGAGTTCGGAGTCGTGGCAGTGCACCGCGTGGGCGAAAATGCTGCGCCGTCCCAGCAGGCTCGGTCCGCCGGCCCGCGCCCCGGGCAGAAACCTGCCGTCGTAGAGGTCGAGGCAGGCGTCGACCTGGTAGCTCTTCCTGGTCTCGGCGACATCGCCGCCACCGGGGCGGCTGTCCTCGTTGAGGTGAGTGTGGAAGTACACGCCCCGGTCACGCACCGAATCGTAGAGCTCGCCAAGGCCTTTGAGCGTGCGCACGGTGACGGCGAGGGCAAACCTCGGGGCGATCGCGACGTGCAACCGCGCGGTCGCCACGTCGCGACCGCTGTCGGCGGCGTGCCAGCGGTCGATCTCGTCGCGCACCAGGCGCAGCGCCTCGTCCTCGGTGGTGAGCAACGGTGCGGCAGCGCGGGGCCCCACCGTCTGGACGCCGCGGCCGCTGACGATGCGTAGCCCGCGGCGTGCCGTCTCCGCGAACAGGGCGTCTTGGGCGCGGGGGAAGGCGGACCCGAAGACCATGGCCGCGGTGGTGCCGGACGCGACGCGTCTGTCGCAGAACTCGACGGCGGCCCGCGTGGCGAAATCCGGGTCGGCGAAGCGGGCCTCGGCAGGGTAGGCGCAGGTGTTCAGCCAGTCCAGCAGCCGGCCGCTGAAGTGGGAGTCGCCGGCGAAGGTCTGCGGGAAGTGCACGTGGGTGTCCACAAAGCCGGGGAGCAGAAAGCCGGGCCGGTGATCGGCGACCGGCGCGGAGCGGTACTGCACCGGGACGTCGACCCGGCGCCCGCAGAACGCGACCCGGCCGTCGTCGGCGACCACCAGGGCGCCGTCGGGAATCGACACCAGCGCCGCGGCCGCATCGTCGACCAGAGGGGCGCCGGCGAGGTGAAAGATGTGCCCGAGATGGATCTCTGCCATGTGCCTCCCTGGTG
>CAYVQQ010000228.1:823-5215 GCA_964453085.1 uncultured Mycobacterium sp. | reverse complement strand
GCCGCGCACTGAGCACCCCGACGCCGCGCCGCAGGCTGGCCGCCAGCCGCAGGCCCTGTTCGCGGGGAACCCGCACCAGCATCCTGGTCACCGGCACATCGGCGGCCGTGCCCGCGGGGCGACGCACACCGGGCGGCAGCTCGACCGGGCCGAGCAATTCCGCGCCCTCGGGCAGGCGGACCTCGTCCAGCAACGCCGCGACCGCCCCGGACGACCCGTCGATCGCGGCGATGTGCACGCTGGGCGGCAACCCGACCTCGGTCCTGGCCGCCAACTCCGCCTCGGCGTGGCCGACCGGGTCCCAGCGAATCAGGGACTGCACCGTCGGGATCGACGACTCGGCGACCACGGCCACCACGCCGCCGTCGGCGCGGGAGCGCACCAGCGCGGCGGCGGTCATCCAGCGCGCCAGGGCGTCCTCGGCGGCGCGCAGGTCCTGCCGGCCCAGCAACGCCCAGGTGTCCAGCAGCAGCGCCGCACCGTACCCGCCGGGGACGACGGGTTCGGCGCCTGGTGTGGCCACGACCAGGGCCGGGCCGGCCGCAACCGTCGGCACGACCGCGTCGTCGGCCGAGGTGATGACCGGCGTACCGGCGAAGGCGCGGCCGAGTTCCTCGGCGGTGCGCCGCGCCCCGATGACCACCGCGCGCACCGACACCGAGCCACACCGGGCGCACCGCAGCGCGGGCTCGGCACGGCCGCACCAGCGGCAGACGGCAGTCGGGCCGGTCCGCTGCCACGGCTCCCCGGCCGGCTCCCCCGGCGATTCCGCCAGGGACAGGGGCCCGGTGCAGCGCCGGCACCGGGCGATGGCGCGGCAGCGGCCACAGGCCAGCGACGGCACATAGCCCCGCCGCGGCACCTGCACCAGCACCGGCGCGCCGGCCTGCAGCGACGACCGGGCGGCGCGCAGTGCGACCGACGGGATGCGCGCGGTGCGCGCTGCGGGATCACGCTCGTCTTCGTAGCCGCTGTCATCGAGGGCCACCACCCGCGGGGTACGGGCACGCACCACCGGCCGCGCCGCCACGACATCGTGCGCCCAGCCGCTGCGCACCAGCGCGTGGGCTTCGGCGGTGCGGGCGTAGCCGCCGATCAGCGCCGCGCAGCGCGCCTGGTGGGCCCGTAACATCGCCACCTCGCGCGCGTGCGGATAGGGCGCGCGCGGTTCGGCCAGGCTGTCGTCGGCGTCGGCCCACACCATGACCAGACCCAGGTCGCTCAGGGGCGCGAACACCGCGCTGCGCGTGCCGACGACCAGCCGCGCGGTGCCCCGCAACGCCGCCAGCCACCGCCGGTACCGGGTGGCCGGCCCCAGGCCCGCCGACAGTGCCACCACACTGCCCTCGTCGATCAGCGCCGTCGCGGCCGCCCACAGCGCGTCGAGATCCCGCTGGTCGGGAACGATCGCCAGCACCGCCCGCCCCGCCCGCACGGCCTGCGCGGCGGCCTCGGCGAACCGGTCCGCCCACGCCTCTCCCGGTAGTGCCTGCCACACCGCGCGGGCGGCCCGCGCCTCGGCCAGCGCACCCAGAAACTGCCCGCCGCGGCCGTAGGCGTCCCAGCCCGACGGGTCGACCGGGGCGGGCAGCGGCGCCGGCGCCGCGGGGACGGTGGTCCCGGTCCCGCGGCCTTCCCGTTCCACCCGGGCGTGGCGCGCCGGCACCGCAAGCCGCAGCACGTCGGGTCGGGTCCCGGCGTAGCGGGCGGCCACCGCGTCGACCAGACGGCGGATCTCGGGGGTGAGGACCGGTTCGGCCGAGACCACCCGGTCCAGCCAACCGAGCTCGCCCGCGTGATCGGTGTCGTTGCGGCGCTCCAGCACGAACCCGTCGACCAGCCGCCCGTGGAACCGTACCCGCACCCGCACCCCGGGCTGGGCGTCGTCGGACTGCTCGGCCGACACCAGATAGTCGAACTCGCGATCCAGGTGCGGCACCGACAGCATCGGCAGCACCCGGGCTATCGGCTCCACCTGGACGGGCACGCGCGCGCTCGGGGTCACGAACCGCTCACGCTGTGAGAAGCGTTGCTAATCAGCGCGTTCGGCCGGCCAGTCGACGACCCCGGCGGCGTTGCCCCAGGCGTCGACGGCCTCCCCCCGGCCGAAGAAGAACCCGGCGGTGAGCAACATCTCCGCCGCGGCGTACAACCACCAGATCGGCACCGCCAAAGCCTCGTTGTGCAGCACGAACCGGCCGATCCCGATCATCGAGTCGGACGCCGCAAAACACAGCGCCCCCACCGCGGACCAGATCGTGGGCAGCCGCGCGAATTGCGCCGCGCACACCATCGCGGTCAGGACGGCGGTGTAGACCGTCACCGGCAGTGTCAGGTCGTCGCGGCTCAGGCGGGGCCAGAACCACACCAGCAACACCGCCGTCGACAGGCAGACCAGGACGGCGATGGCGATGCGCGGCGCCGAGGGCCGCGCCGAGCGCGCCAGCGGCAGCAGCGCAGCCGCAAAGCACAAGTGCGCCAACATGAATGCGCCCAGGCCCGCCACGAACGACAGCGTCCACCACGGGATCGCCAGCAACCAGTCACCGGCGGCCGACAACAGCAGCGCCGCCATCAGCCAGCGCCGCTCCCGCACGATGGGATGCCCGACGGCGGCCACGGTCAGCAGCAGCGCCATCAGCGCCTTGAACGGCGGCTGCATGATCCAGTGGCCGGTCAGCTCGGTGCCCGGCGGCGAACGCAGTGCCAGCACCGTCAGGTAGACCCCGTAGGCAACGCCGGCCCAGCCCGCCACCACCCAGCTGCCGGACACCGGGCGAGGTGCATACGGTACCTCCATGCCCAGCTTCGACAACACAGCCGACGGAAGACCAGCGATCGACCCCATCTTGCAGAAGGTACTGGATGCGGTTCCGTTCCGGCTATCAACGGAGGACGGTGTCGACGCGGTCCGCCAGCGCTTCCGCGACCTGCCGCGCCGCCGGGTGCACCCACAGTTGCGGGTCGAGGACCGGACGATCCCGGGGCCGGCGGGCCCCATCGACCTCCGGATCTACTGGCCGGCAAGCGAAACCGGCGACGCGACCCGGCCCGTCGTGATGTTCTTCCACGGCGGCGGTTTCGTCGTGGGCGACCTGGACACCCACGACGGCACGGCGCGCCGGCACGCGGTCGGCGCCGACGCGATCGTGGTGTCCGTCGACTACCGGCTGGCACCCGAGCACCCCTACCCCGCTGCCGTCGAAGACGCTTGGGCCGCAACGCGGTGGGTCGCCGAGCGCGGCTCTGAGATAGGAGCGGAGGTCTGCGCCGACGAGCAACGAATGGCCGTCGCCGGGGATTCCGCCGGCGGGACCATCGCCGCTGCGGTGGCACAGCTGAGCCGGGACCGGGGCCGCCCGGGGATCACGTTCCAGCTGCTGTGGTATCCCTCCACGATGTGGGATCCGTCGCTGCCGTCGTTCACCGAGAACGCCGCCGCGCCGATTCTCGACGTCAAGGCCGTCGCCGCGTTCTCCCGTTGGTATGCGGGTGATGTCGACATGTCGAACCCGCCGCCGGCCATGGCGCCCGGACGCGCGGAGAACCTGGCCGGGCTGCCGCCGGCCTACATCGGCGTCGCCGGCTACGACCCGCTTCGCGACGACGGAATCCGCTACGGCGAACTGCTGGCCGCCGCCGGCGTTCCCGTCGAGGTGCACAACGCCGAGACGCTGGTACACGGGTATCTGGGCTACGCGGGGGTGGTGCCCGCGGCCACCGCCGGCCTGGATCGCGGGCTGGCGGCGCTGCGCCGGGCGCTGCACGCATAGCCACGGCAAACGCCTACGGTGCACCGTGACCCGACCCC
Organism: uncultured Mycobacterium sp.; assembly: GCA_964453085.1. GTDB lineage: Bacteria > Actinomycetota > Actinomycetes > Mycobacteriales > Mycobacteriaceae > Mycobacterium. The sequence goes on along the minus strand of CAYVQQ010000228.1, from coordinate 1,404 downwards.
CACCGACCCGGTACCGCTCCGACGAGTCGTCGATGGCCCGCCTGCGCCGCACTCGGACCATCCGCCGGCGTCCGGTCGGCGACGTGAGCAGACGCACGAACTAGATGGCGGCCTTGAGTTCGTCGACCTTGTTGAGCTGCTCCCACGGCAGGTCCACGTCGGTGCGGCCGAAGTGGCCGTAGGCGGCGGTCTGCGCGTAGATGGGGCGCAGCAGGTCCAGGTCGCGGACGATCGCGCCGGGCCGCAGGTCGAACACCTCGCCGATGGCCTTCTCGATCTTGACGGGGTCGACGGTCTCGGAGCCGAAGGTTTCGACGAACAGGCCCACCGGCGCGGCCCTGCCAATCGCGTAGGCCACCTGCACCTCGACCCGCTCCGCCAGGCCGGCGCCCACGATGTTCTTGGCGACCCAGCGCATCGCGTATGCCGCCGAGCGGTCCACCTTGGAAGGGTCCTTGCCCGAGAAGGCGCCACCGCCGTGGCGGGCCCAACCGCCGTAGGTGTCGACGATGATCTTGCGGCCGGTCAAGCCGGTGTCGCCGTGGGGTCCGCCGGTGACGAACCGGCCCGTCGGATTGACG
>CAYVQQ010000228.1:0-813 GCA_964453085.1 uncultured Mycobacterium sp. | reverse complement strand
CCGCCGAGCACGAACTTGCCGGTGGGGTTGATCAGCAGCCGCGTCGACGACGTGTCCAGCGTGTCGTGCGCCAGATCGTTGAGCACGGCGTTGAGCACCTTCTCCCGCAGATCGGGTGCGAGCGTGTGCTCCAGGTCGACGTCGGCGGCGTGCTGCGTGGACATGACCACCGTGTCCAGGCGGGTCGGGACGTTACCCTCGTAGCCGATGGTGACCTGCGTCTTGCCGTCGGGCCGCAGATAGGGCAGCACGCAAGTCTTGCGGACCTCGGTCAGCCGCCGTGACAACCGGTGCGCCAGCGCGATGGGCAGCGGCATCATCTCCGGCGTCTCGTTGATCGCATAACCGAACATCAGGCCCTGGTCGCCGGCGCCCTGGGCGTCCAGCGGATCCGCCGCACCCTCCACCCGCGCCTCGTGCGCGATGTCGACGCCCTGGGCGATGTCGGGTGACTGCGCGCCGATCGCGATGTTCACCCCGCAGGTGAGGCCGTCGAAGCCCTTGTCCGACGAGTCGTAGCCGATCTCCACGATCCGCTTGCGGACGGTGTTGGTGATGTCGGCGAACGCCTCCTTGGCCGTCGTCGTCACCTCGCCAACCACGTGCACCTGCCCGGTGGTGACCAGCGTCTCCACGGCCACCCGGGCACGGGGATCCGCCGCCAGTAGCGAGTCGAGGACCGAGTCGCTGATCGCGTCGCAGATCTTGTCCGGATGCCCCTCGGTCACCGACTCCGAGGTGAAATAGAACTTGGGTGAACTTGCGAATGTTGTTGTCACAGACACTGCTCCTTGTTCCGATTCGTGGTCTTAC
>CAYVQQ010000227.1:0-5243 GCA_964453085.1 uncultured Mycobacterium sp. | reverse complement strand
GCAGGCCACCGAAGAGGTCGCCGAAAAGCTCAGGGCGCGTGGGTTTTCCGCGGCCGCCATCAACGGCGACATCCCGCAGGCGCAGCGGGAGCGGACCATCGCCGCGCTCCGCGACGGCGGCGCCAGGGGCATCGACATCCTGGTCGCCACCGACGTGGCGGCCCGCGGCCTCGACGTCGAACGGATCTCCCACGTCCTGAACTACGACATCCCGCACGACACCGAGTCCTACGTGCACCGCATCGGTCGTACCGGGCGGGCCGGGCGCAGCGGAACCGCCCTGCTGTTCGTGTCGCCCCGCGAGCGCCACCTGCTCAAGGCGATCGAGAAGGCGACGCGTCAGACGCTCGCCGAAGCCGAGCTGCCCAGCGTCGAGGACGTCAACGCGCAACGAGTGGCGAAGTTCGCCGACTCCATCACCGACGCGCTCGGCGCCCCCGGTATGGAACTCTTCCGCCGGCTGGTCGAGGACTACGAACGCGAACACGACGTCCCGATGGCCGACATCGCCGCGGCGCTGGCGCTGCAGTCCCGCGACGGCGAGGCGTTCCTGATGGCGCCCGAACCCCCGCCCGAGCAGCGTCGCGAGCGCCGCGAGCAGTCCAAGCCCAGGCACCTGCGCGCCTTCACCACCTACCGCATCGCCGTGGGCAAGCGGCACAAGATCGGCCCCGGCGCGATCGTCGGTGCCATCGCCAACGAGGGCGGCCTGCATCGCAGCGATTTCGGTCACATCTCGATCGGACCGGACTTCTCCCTGGTGGAGCTGCCGGCCAAGCTGCCCAAATCGACGCTGAAAAAGCTTGAGGACACCCGCATCTCGGGCGTGCTCATCGACCTGCGGCCGGAAAGGTCGTCCGGCAGGGCCGCCGAGAAGATCCGCAACGACGGTGTCAGGCCGCGCAGAAAAGGCGTCCGATGACCCTGTCGGAGGAGATCGAACAGGGCGGCCTGGAACAGATCTCGCACGTGGACCGGGTCGCCTCGCTGACCGGCATCCGCGCCGTCGCCGCCCTGCTGGTCGTCGGCACCCACGCCGCCTACACCACCGGCAAGTACACCCACGGCTACTGGGGCCTGGCCGGGGCCCGGCTGGAGATCGGCGTCCCGATCTTCTTCGTGCTCTCGGGCTTCCTGCTGTTCCGCCCGTGGGTGAAGTCGGCCGCCACCGGCGGTCCGTCACCCTCGGTGAGTCGCTATGCGCGGCACCGGATTCGGCGGATCATGCCGGCCTACGTGATCACCGTGCTGTTCGCCTACGTGCTGTATCACTTCCGCATGGCCGGGCCCAATCCCGGGCACAGCTGGCTGGGGCTGGCCCGCAACCTCACCCTGACGCAGATCTACTGCGACGGCTATCTGGGCAAGTACCTGCACCAGGGGCTGACGCAGATGTGGAGCCTGGCGGTGGAGGCGTCCTTCTACGTCGTGCTGCCGCTGCTGGCCTATGCGCTGCTGGTGCTGATCGGCCGGCGGCATTGGCGGCCGAGGCGGATGCTGGGCACCCTGGCGGGGCTGGCGCTGATCAGCCCCGCGTGGCTGATCCTGGTGCACACCGACCACTGGTTTCCCGACGGGGCCCGGCTGTGGCTGCCGACGTATCTGGCCTGGTTCCTGGGGGGTATGGCGCTGGCGGTGCTGCAGGGGATGAGGGTGCGCGGCTATGCGTTCGTGGCCATACCGCTGGCGGTCGTCTGCTACTTCATCGTCTCCACGCCCATCGCGGGCGCGCCGACGACGTCGCCGGCGTCGCTGAGCGAGGCGCTGTTCAAGACGGTGTTCTACGCGGTGATCGCCACGCTTGCGGTGGCGCCGCTGGCGCTGGGCGACCGGGGCTGGTATTCCCGGCTGCTGGCCACCCGGGCGATGGTCTGGCTGGGGGAGATCTCCTACGAGATTTTCCTGATCCATCTGATCACGATGGAGTTCGCGATGGTCTACGTGGTGCGCGCGCACGTCTACACCGGCTCGATGCTGTACCTGTTCGTCGCGACGCTGGCGCTCACCATCCCCCCGGCCTGGTTGCTGCACCGCATCACGCGGGTGCGGGAGAGCTGAGCCGTCTCAGTCCTTGCGCGGAGCCTCCTTCGCCGGCTCCAGCCACTCAGCCTGGGCGGCCTCACGCAGCCGCTCCTCGGCGTTGGCGTCGACCCCGGCCATCGCCCTGCGCAGCAGCGGCGGAGCCATCACCGAAGTGATGATCGCGACAAGCACGATCACCGTGTAGGTGGTGTCGCTGATCACGCCGAGTCGCAGGCCGACCAGTGCGACCACGACCTCGACCACACCGCGGGCGTTCATGCCGGCACCGAGCGCCCAGCCCTCGCGCCGGGTCAGCCCGGAGGCGCGGGCGCCGACGTAGGCGCCGACGAACTTACCGAGGATCGCGACGGCCAACACGACCACCGCGGCCAGCGCCACCGACGGCGTCGCCAGCGCGCTCAGATCGATCCGCAGGCCCGCGGTCGCCAGGAATATCGGCGCGAACACCCACATCACGCTGGTGCGCAGCGATGCGAGTCTGGCGGGCTCCCCGGCGCCCGGGGCGCCGACGAGCACGCCGGCGACGAACGCGCCGAAGACCGCTTCGAAGCCCAGGAACTGGGTGATCGAGGCGCCGGCGATCATCACCACCACCGCGGTGACAACCGACGGCCCGGAGTCGCTGCTGCGCCCGGCGAGCTGGAACGCCCCGCGCACCAGTGGGCGGCCCACGAGCGCGGCGAGCGCGACGAACGCGATCAGGGAGCCGACGGACATGGCGATTTCCCAGCCGTGCACGCCACCCAAGGCCATCGCGGAGACGACGGAGAGCAGGAACCAGCCGACCGCGTCGTCCACCATGCCGGCGGTCAGAATGAGCTGGCCGATGTCGCGGTGGGTGAGGTTCATGTCGGCCAGCGTCTTGGCGATCACCGGGATTGCGCTGACGCACATCGCGACGCCGAGGAACATCGCGAACGTCGGGCGGGTGGTCGAGCCGGCCACCATGGTGGCGGGCAGGAGGAATGCGACGCCGACGCCGAGCCCGAGCGGGACGAGCAGACCGGCAAGGCTGATCTTCACCGCGGTCGCGCCCCGGCGGCGCAGCATCTTCAGGTCGAGATGTGCGCCGGTGATGCCTACCAGCAGCAGCACGCCGACCTGGCCGATGACGTCGAGCAGGTGGGTCTGCTCGGCCTGCGCCGGGAACAGCGCGTGCTGGAGGCCCGGCAGGGCGTGCCCGAGTACGGACGGGCCCACGACCACCCCGGCCAGCAGCTCACCGACGACCGCCGGCAGGTTCACCGTGACCGCGAGCCTGCCGAGCGCCGTGGCGAGCAGCAGCAGGAGGCCGATCTGCAGCACGAACAGCTGAAACTGGTGCGGGGAGATCTGCGAGCTCGGGACGAACGTGGCCACCAGGTTCATTAGCGCTCCGACTCCGAAAGCGGTGTGCACGGACGTTGCCGAATGACGGTACCGCGGCTTCGGTTCGCTGTCCTGCTCGGGCTCAACCGTACCGACGGACCGGGTTTCGCGACAGCCCGGCGCGACGCTCTAGCTAAGCTAGATTGCCACGCCGGGATTGAGGATGCCGAGCGGATCCAGTGCCTCCTTGATGCGCTGATTCAGCGCCATCGCCTCGGGCCCCAGATACCCGGACAGCCACGGCCGCTTCAGCCGCCCCACCCCGTGTTCGCCGGTGATCGTGCCGCCGAGCCCGACGGCCAGGTCCATGATCTCGCCGAACGCCACGTGCGCGCGCCCGGTCATGGCGGCGTCGGCGGGGTCGTAGACGATCAACGGATGGGTGTTGCCGTCGCCCGCGTGGGCGATGACGGAGATCATCAGGTCCCGCTCGGCGGCGATGCGCTCGATCCCGGTGACGAGCGACCCCAGCGCCGGAAGCGGCACCCCGACGTCCTCGAGCAGCAGCGAGCCCTTGGCTTCGACTGCGGGGATGCAGAACCGGCGGGCGGCGACGAATGCCTCGCCCTCGTCGGGATCATCGGTCGAAAACACTTCCGTGGCACCGTTTTCGGCGAACACTGCGGCAATCACCTCGGCGTCCTGAGCGCCGGCGGCCCCTCGTTCGTCGGAGCCGGCGACCAGCATGGCGGCGGCCGAGCGGTCCAGGTCCATGCGCAGGGTGTCCTCGACGGCGTTGATCGCCACCGAGTCCATGAACTCCAGCATCGACGGCCGCAGGCGCGCCGTGACCCCGAGGACGGCATCGACGGCCGCCTGGACCGATCCGAACGACGCCACCACGATGCTCGACGTGTTCTGCGCGGGCAGCAGCCGCAGCGTCACCTCGGTGATGACGCCCAAGGTGCCCTCGCTGCCGACGAACAGCTTGGTCAGCGACAGCCCGGCGACGTCCTTGAGCCGCGGACCGCCCAGCCGCACCGCGGTGCCGTCGGCCAGCACCACCTGCATGCCCAGCACGTAGTCGGTGGTGACGCCGTACTTCACGCAGCACAGCCCGCCGGCGTTGGTGGCGATGTTGCCGCCGATGCTGCAGATCTCGAACGACGACGGATCGGGCGGGTACCACAAGCCACACGAAGCGGCGGCCTTCTTCACCTCGGCGTTGAACACGCCGGGCTGACACACCGCGGTGCGGGTTATGGGATCGACGGCGATGTCGCGCATCTTCTCCGTCGACAGCACGATCCCGCCGTCCAGCGCGGTCGCCCCGCCCGACAGGCCGCTGCCGGCACCGCGGGTCACCACCGGCACCCGGTTCGCACAAGCCCAGCGCAGCACCGTCTGCACCTCTTCGGTGCGTCGCGGCCGGACCACCGCCAGGGGCTTACCGGCCGACGGGTCCAACGCCCGGTCCTGCCGGTAGCCCTCGGTCACCGCGGGATCGGTGACGACGGCCCCGTCGGGCAGCTCGGCGATCAGGCCGGCCAGCGCGTCGTGCACGCAGACGATCCTACTGGCCGGGCGTCGGCGGCAACCTTCGGCAACACCGTCCCGGCGGTGACGGCGGCCGGGCGGCGACCACACGCGCCGGCGCCGGATAACGCGGGCCGACCGGCCCAATGCACGATGTACACGTGCTCGCCCACCCCCGCACCGGCCAGCCGTTCAGCTCTCCGGTCGAACCCGGCAGCGGTTGGCCCGGCGATCCGGCGACCCCGCAGACCCCGGCGGCTGCCGGTGCCGCGCAGGTGGCCGCCCTGGCGGACCGGGTGGACTCCATTCCGCGGCTCGACGCGTTGATCAGCGTGTGCCGGGCCTGTCCGCGGCTG
>CAYVQQ010000226.1:0-5370 GCA_964453085.1 uncultured Mycobacterium sp. | reverse complement strand
AGCGTGACGATTGCGCTGCCATCACCCACGCACGCTACGAGGACACATCTGGCGTCGTCGGCCCCATTGGGGCCGACGACAAGCGTGGAGCCCAGCGTCAGACCGGGCCCCGCCCGGCAGGCGGGTCACCGAGGCCTGGCCGGCCCGATTGCCGTGCGCGCGATCGGCCGCGTTCGGCAAAGGCGTCATCGCCGTCATGGCGTGACGATGTCGAACCCCGGATCGGGCTCGTCGAGCACCGCCAGGAGGGCCTGAAAAGCCCCCCGGTCCCCGGATATCCGCAACCCCGGCGAGTCGAAGTCGCCCCTCGCGGCGGCCAGCAGGCGGAGCGCACCGTCCACGTTCACGGTCACCGACGCGGTCGTCGGGTGGGCAGCGACCTTTCGGTGGACCAGCACGCCGTTGCGCAGCGTGAGGCGGTGATTGACCGCCAAATCGGCGAATTCGACATCGACGGTGACGTCGAGACCCCAGGCGCGCGGCCCGTCGACACGGATGGCCAGGCCGTCGAAGATCTGCTCCGGGGTGAGTTGCGTCAGCAGCGACAGCGACGTCGTGGTGGTGGCGGTACCGAAGTTGCCGTCACGTAGTTCGGTTGCGCCGCTGAGGAAGAAGTTGCGCCAAGTCGCGTTCTCCGCGCCGTAGGCGAGCTGTTCGAGGGTGTCGGCGTACAGCTCGCGGGCACCCACATGACCGCTGTCGGTGAACATCGCATGGTCGAGCAGCGTTGCGGCCCAGCGGAAGTCGCCGGATTCGAAGGCGGCGGCGGCGAGCTCGACCACCCGGTCGATCCCGCCCATCGCCGCCACGTAACGGGGCCCGATGGCTTCCGGGGGGTGGGGCCACAGGCGAGCCGGATTGCCGTCGAACCAGCCCATGTAGCGCTGGTAGACCGCCTTGACGTTGTGGCTGACCGACCCGTAGTAGCCGTGCGTGTGCCAGGCCCGCTCCAGCGCCGGGGGCATCTGGAACATCTCGGCGATCTCGGCCCCGGTATAGCCGCGGTTGACCAGCCGCAGCGTCTGGTCGTGCAGGTAGGCATACAGGTCGCGCTGCAGCGAGAGGAACTCGACGATCCTCTCGCGCCCCCACGTCGGCCAGTGGTGGGAGGCGAACACCACGTCCGCGCGTCCGGCGAAGGTGTCGATCGCCTCGGTGAGGTAGCCCGCCCACACGTGCGGGTCGCGCACCAGCGCGCCGCGCAGCGTCAGCAGGTTGTGCAGGTTGTGGGTGGCATTCTCGGCCATGCACAGCGCGCGGAAACGCGGGAGATAGAAGTGCATCTCAGCCGGCGCCTCGGTGCCGGGCGCCATCTGGAACTCGATCTCGACGCCGTCGAGGGTGTGCGTCTCGCCGGTGCGCCGGACGACCACCGTCGGGACGATGACGGCCACCTCACCGGTCGACGGGGCCTGCCCCAGCCCGCAGCCCACCTGACCGCGGGGTCCGCGCGGCAGCAGGGTGCCGTACATGTAAGTGGCCCGCCGGGTCATCGCGGGGCCCGCGTAGACGTTCTCCTGCACCGCGTGCTCGATGAACCCCTCCGGGGCCAGCACCGCCACGGCGCCGGCGTCCACGTCGGCCTGCGAGGTGACACCCAGGACGCCGCCGAAGTGGTCGACGTGGCTGTGGGTGTAGATGACGGCGACGACGGGGCGGTCGCCGCCGCGGTGGGTGCGGTAAAGTCCCAGCGCCGCGGCGGCCACCTCTGTGGACACCAGCGGATCGATGACGATGATCCCGGTGTCGCCCTCGACGAAGGTGATGTTGGACAGGTCGAGGCCGCGGACCTGATAGATGCCTGGAACCACTTCGTAGAGGCCCTGTTTGGCGGCCAGGGTCGACTGCCGCCACAGGCTGGGGTGCACCGTTGTGGGGGCGGGGCCGCCCAGGAAAGCGTAGGCGTCGTTGTCCCACACGACGCGCCCGTCGGCGGCCGTGACGACACACGGGGACAGGGCCGCGACGAAGCCGCGTTCGGCGTCGCGGAAATCCGTTGTGTCGTCGAAGGGCAGCTCGTGTGCGCGGTGTGCCGCCTCGATGGCCGCGGTGGGGGGTTTGTGATTCACTGCCACTATCCTGTCACGTCCGGCAGCTACGGCTGACATGGCAACTCCCGCGCGGCCGTGAGCGCGCCGCTCAAAGTCGATGCGACCTGCTCTGAGCTAATCGCCGTGCGGCAGTCGCACCGTGAATTCGGTGCGACCGGGAGCGCTGTCCACCGTGATGGCCCCGTGGTGCGCCCGGACCACCGCGGAGACGATCGCCAGCCCCAGACCGGTGCTGCCGCCCTTGCGGGAACGCGAGGAGTCACCGCGAGCGAAGCGCTCGAACACCTCCGATTGCAGGGCCACCGGAATCCCGGGCCCGTCGTCGATCACCTGCATCACGGCGTGCCCGGGTTCGGTGCTGAGCCGCGCCGTCACGACGGTGCCGGCGCCGGTGTGAATGCGGGCGTTGGCGAGCAGATTCGTGACCACCTGGTGTAGCCGCGCCGCGTCCCCGGTGACAATCACCGGTTCCTCGGGCAGGTCCAGCTCCCACTGGTGGTCCGGCCCGGCGACGTGCGCGTCACTGACCGCATCGACCGTCAGCCGCGACAGGTCCACCGGTTCGCGCTCCAGCGGGCGGCCGGAGTCCAGGCGCGCCAGCAACAGCAGGTCCTCGACGAGGCGCGTGATCCGCTCCGTCTCCGACGCAACCCGGCTCATCGCGTGGTCCACCTCCTCGCGGTCCCCGCCGTCCTGGCCCATGCGCCGGGCCAGTTCGGTGTAGCCGCGGATCGCGGCCAGCGGGGTGCGCAGCTCGTGGCTGGCGTCGGCGACGAACTGGCGGACGCGGGTCTCGCTGGCCTGGCGCGCCGACAGTGCGGCGGCGATGTGGTCGAGCATCCGGTTGAGCGCCGAGCCCAGCTGACCCACCTCGGTGTGGGGGTTGGCGTCGGATTCGGGGACCCGCACCGGAAGTTTCACCTCGCCGCGGTCCAGCGGGGTCTCGACGACCTCGCGCGCGGTCTGGGCGACGCGGCGCAGCGGCGCCAGCGCCCGCCGGATGATGACCACTCCGGCGGTCGTGGCCGCAACAAGCGCGATCACGGTGACGACCCCGAGGATGACCAGCATGCGGATCATCGTCGCGTCGACGTTCGCCATCGACAGGCCCGTGACGATGATGTCGTTGGCGCTCCGGCTCGGCGCGGCCACCACACGGTAGCGGCCGAGGCCGTCGAGATCCAGCGTCACCGGCGCACGGGTGTCGGTGACGGCTGCGAGTTGCGTCTGGGCCGCCGGGGTCACGGCGGCCCGGGTGCCGCTGGGGGTCAGATAGCCGGCGTCGACGGTCCTGCCGCCGCTCACCACGGCGGCCACCATCCCGGCGGGCTGCCCCGGGGCGTCCAGGAAGCGCGGACCTGGCCCCGGCCGCGGAACGTTGTGCTCGTGCCGCAAGCCCGGATGGCGCAACTCGGGGTACATCAGCGCCGAGCGGTAGGACGTCCCGGCGAGTTGCCCGTCGAGCTGGGCCACGAGGTGGCGCAGCAGCGACAGCTCGGTCGCCGCGGTGATCCCGATGCACACCACCGCGAGCACCACGACCTGTCCGACCAGCAGCCGCAGCCGCAGCGACCAGACCCGCCGGGCGCTAGCGGGCCGGCTTGAGGACATAGCCCGCCCCGCGCAGCGTGTGGATCATGGGCTCGCGGCCATTGTCGATCTTCTTGCGCAGGTACGAGATGTAGAGCTCCACGATGTTGGAGCGCCCGCCGAAGTCGTAGCTCCACACCCGGTCGAGGATCTGCGCTTTGCTCAGCACGCGCCTGGAGTTGCGCATCATGAAACGCAGCAGCTCGAATTCGGTCGAGGTCAACGCGATCGGCTCGCCGGCTCGGGTCACCTCGTGGCTGTCCTCGTCCAGCACCAGGTCCCCGACCACCAGTTGTGCACCGCTGTCCAGTGTGGTCACCCCGGTGCGCCGCAGCAGTGCCCGCAGCCGCAGCACCACCTCTTCGATGCTGAACGGTTTGGTGACGTAGTCGTCGCCGCCCGCGGTCAGCCCCGCGATGCGGTCCTCCACGGCGTCCTTGGCGGTCAGCAGCAGCACCGGCAGTTGCGGGTTCTCCTCGCGCAGCTTGCGCAGCACGTCCAGCCCGCTCATGTCGGGCAGCATCACGTCGAGGACGACGACATCGGGACGCTGGGCTCGTGCGGCCGCCACCGCCGACGACCCGTCGCCGGCGGTGGCGATGGTCCAACCCTCGTACCGCAGTGCCATCGCCACCATCTCGGCGAGGACGGCCTCGTCGTCGACGACCAGCACGTTGATCGGGTTGCCGTCGGCCCGGCGCATGACCACCCGCTCTACCGAGGCCTGGGGCTGCGTCACGAACTCCAGTATGCGCGGCCCTGCTGGGCCGCCGCTATGGCGTTGCTATGCGTGAGCTGTGCCCGGCGGGACGCCTAGAACCAGTAGCGCCTGCCTGCGACGGGGCGGCCCAGGGAGCCCATGATCCACAGCACGGCACCGATGACGAGCGCGACGATGCCGAGCGTCCACAACAGGGGAATGTTGAACATGAACCCGAGGATCAGTAGAACCACACCTAAGACGATCATTTCAGCGTCCTTCAGTTGGGGGTTGGTTGACGATTCCGGACACCGCGGTCGCCGGCGTCGAGCTGGGTTGCGGTATGCGGCAGTCCTTGACTCTCGGGTTGACGCCCGCGTAGTTCAACGGCCCCGCCAGAACCGTCAGCGCAACATTGCCTGCCGTGACACAACTGGTCGATCCGCTCGAGAAGTAACCGCGCTGCCATGTCGCGATCACCCCGATGACCAGCCACACCAGCACAATCGCGCCGAAGATCCCACGACCACGCATGTGGACCTCTACTGTGCTCGAGAGGTCGATTCCATACGGCACCAATACCCGTTTGATGTGTGCCCAAACCCCTCCGGGATGCCCGGCGAGCCGGCCGGCGCGCCCGCGCTGGCCGCGTGGATCCCGCCGAAACAGGCCCCTCAGCCCGCCCGCCGCTGCGCGGTGACGAACAGCGTCGGCGGCATGGAATCTTCGGCGTCCCGCGGGATGCTGCGGTCGTATCGGGCCATCAGCTCCGGGAAGGTCAGCGCCGACACGTCCCAGCCGTGCTCGCGCAACCACCGATCGACGGCGGTGCGCTCCTCGGGGTACCAGAGGTCGTCAAAGTCGGCGATCTCGGCCTTGATCAGCCTGGCGGCCACGGAGCGCATTCGCTGCATGTCCGCACGTTGGCGCCGCACCAGTTCCGGGTCGGTGAATCCCTCGGCGGGCACGTTGGAGGCCAGCCAACTGCCCGGGGCGCTGAGCTCGTGTATCCGCTCGAACAGCAGATCC
>CAYVQQ010000225.1:0-5396 GCA_964453085.1 uncultured Mycobacterium sp. | reverse complement strand
GGAGGGTCCCCGCCGCTGATCGCGTTGGGTCAGTGACCGGCGTTGCCGGCGTTGTTGGCGGTGCCCGCGCTGGCGGCGGCCGGGCCCGCGCCGGGTGTGGCGCCCAGCGTCGACTGCATGTCGGGCTTCATGGCCTGCAGCTGCGCGCCCCAGTACGGCCAGTCGTGCGTGCCGTTGTCGTCGAAGTTGAAGACCGCGTTGTGCCCGCCGGCGGCGTTGTACGCGTCCTGAAACTTCAGGTTGCTGGTGCGCACGAAGCCCTCGAGGAACTTCGCGGGCAGGTTGTCGCCACCGAGGTCGGACGGCTTGCCGTTACCGCAGTACACCCAGATGCGGGTGTTGTTGGCGACCAGCTTGCCGACCTGCAGCATCGGGTCGTTGCGCGCCCAGGCGGGGTCGTCCTTGGGTCCCCACATGTCCGAGGCCTTGTAGCCGCCCGCGTCACCCATGGCCAAACCGATCAGCGACGGACCCATGCCCTGCGACGGGTCCAGCAGCGCCGAGAGCGAGCCGGCGTAGATGAACTGCTGCGGGTGGTAGGCCGCCAGGATCAGCGCCGACGAACCGGCCATCGACAAGCCCACCGCGGCGCTGCCCGCGGACTTGACGCCGCGGTTGGCGTTCAGCCACTGCGGCAGCTCGCTGGTCAGGAAGGTCTCCCACTTGTAGGTGGTGCAACCGGCCTTGCCGCAGGCGGGTGCGTACCAGTCGGAGTAGAAGCTGGACTGACCGCCGACCGGCATGACCGTCGAGATGCCCGACTGGTAGTACCACTCGAACGCGGGGGTGTTGATGTCCCAGCCGTTGTAGTCGTCCTGCGCGCGCATGCCGTCGAGCAGGTACAGAGCCGGCGAACCGTTGCCGCCGCTCTGGAACTGGATCTTGATGTCGCGGCCCATCGCCGCGGAGGGAACCTCCAGGTACTCCACCGGAAGACCCGGGCGCGAGAACGCCCCCGCGGTCGCCGAGCTACCCGTGGCGCCGATCACACTCGAGAGCAGCGCCGCGCCAACGGCCCCCACCACGAGCCGACGCGGCATACCAGCCACGGCGCCGCGCAACCTGTCGACAAGCGTCATCCTTGCTTCCTCATCCTTTCGGTGCACCCGAATCCGGATGCATCGTTTATCACGTCGTCTCCCACGCGAATTATGTAGCACTGCATGCGCAAAGCGCCGCGGTGCCCGCTCAGTCAACCACACGTGCGGGCCTCGACTCACATCGAGAGCGGCGCACAACGCCCCCTGCGGCCGCGTACCTCGGCGGGTCCCCGGGGCGCCGGACCGGGATGACGCGCAGGTAGGGGCCCTGCGCGGTTGCTGCCGACGTACCGGCCGGCACCGTGACCGATTCGAGATTCGTCACAAAATCGCCTCCGGAAAGGCCCTCGAGAGGCCACGAGAGGAGTTCACTCGCGCGGCGGCGGCACCTGCTCGGGCACCGGCAGCCCGCAGCGGGCGAGCTCGTAGGGCGGTACCCGGTCGATCTGGTACCGGGTGAACGCGAAGGAGTGCAGGACGTTGGAGACGAAGCGGTGCGGCGTCATCGGGGCGCGGATGGATCCCAGCACCGCCTGGGTCTCGGGGCAGCGCAGGGCCGCTTCCGCCTCGGCGACCCACTGCTGGTCCAGATAAGCCGGAATCCCCGGGTACGTCTTGACCCAGGGGCCGTCGGCGATCACCCAGTCCGGGAAGAGGTTCTTGTCGTGCCCGATGCGGCCGTGTTCCAGCCGCCGCGTGTGCTGCGCGAGCGGATTTGCCAGCCCGATCTGGTCGAGCACGCGGACGTCGAGCCCGACGTTCATGCCGACCATGCCGAGGTTTGTGAAAAACACCGTGTGCTTCGGCTTTTGCGACGCCGCTGCGTCCGCAGGGTCCCCCGGTGCGGGCCCGGCCATCGGGACGATGTCCCACTTGATGTAGTTGCCAGACGGCAACAGCAACGCCCCTTCCGGGGTGTTTTCGAGCGCCGACAGGATCGCGGCCATCCGCGGGTAGTCCAGGAAGTCGGCGGCGGTCGTCGGGTGGGCGTGGCCGGTGGACTGCAAGTAGTAGCGGCGCTCGTCGACGATGCCGGAGTAGCTGACGCGGGTGGAGTCGCCGCCCAGCCCGGGCGAGTTCGCCGCCCACAGTGACCAGCCGGCCACACCCAGCCACAGCGCTCCCGCCGCCCCGGCCACCCAGTAGCCGGTCTCGCGTGAGTAGTCCTGCCCGTCGGGGATCGGCACCGGGATCACGGCGACCGGGGCGAGAAGGCAGACCAGCGGCGCGAGCAGCACGCGCCCGTGCATGAAGTCTCCGCCCTGGCGGATCCAGTACAGCGCCTGCAGCGATCCGCTGACCAGCACGAAGGCGACCACCGCGGGCGGGCTCTGCACCGCGCGCGCCACCCGCCCGTAATGGGGCGCCAGCATCGGACGCAGGAAAGACGGCCGGCGGCGCGACGCCGCCAGCAGGGCGCCCAGCGGGACCAGCAGGACCGCCGGCACCCACACCGCGTACGGCGCGTCGAAGTTCGCCAGATAGGTCATGCCCTGAGACCATTTGTCGCCGGCCGCGTCCTTGGCCAGCGCGGTGCCGGGCACCAGCAGGCCGTAGTAGCCCATCCGGAAGATCTGGTAGGTCACGGGTAGCAGCCCCCCGGCCGCCACGATCAGGCCGCGCCGCTGCCACGTCTGGGCCGCGATCAGCATCATCAACAGCGCCAGCAGGCCCATCAGCGCGAGCTCGGGCCGCACCAGGACGCTGAACCCGGCGACGAAGGCCAGCGCACCGACGGAGAACGGGGACGCCGGGCGGTTCCGCACCGGCTGTCCCCAGCGGACCATCATCCACCACAGCAGGCCCAGGTAGGCCAGCGTCAGCCCGCTCTCCAGACCCGAGGTGGCGAAGTCGCGCGCCGGGGGCAGCGCGATGTAGACGAGTGCGCCGGCGGGCAGTATGACGGCCTTGCGGCCCCGCAGGCTGGGCGCGTACAACCGGCCGGTGCCCAGCATGAGCAGGGCGACACCGAGCACCGAAAGCCCGAGCGCGAACGCCAGCGCCACGTATTCCATGCGCAGCGGCCCGCCGATCCAGCTACCCAGATACATCAGATACGTCCACGCCGTGGAGGTGTTCGCCTCCACTCGTTCGCCCTCGTTGAACACCGGTCCGTTGCCCGCCAGCAGATTGCGCACGGTACGCAACACGATCAACCCGTCGTCGGCGATCCAGCGCCGTTGCCAGGCTCCCCACGCGAACAGGGCACAGACCACCGCCACGCCGGCCCACAGGCTGGCGCGCACCACGGGGTCGTAGGGGAACGGCGTGCGGACGATCCGCTGGACGGGCGGCCGCCGGCGCACCACCGGGACGGCGCCGAGGCGGGGTTCAGCCGAAAGCAACCGCGGCTCCCACCGTCGTGATCCAGGCGAGCGCCAGCAGTTGCAGCACCCGGTCCCGCAACGCGATGTCCTCAGGCTCGCCGGCCAGCCCGCCGTCGACGTCCACGGCGTAGCGCAGGATCGCGATGGTGAACGGCACCATCGACACCGCGAACCAGGAGCCGGAATGGTGGTCGCGCTCGAACGCCCACAGCCCGTAGCACACCACCACCGCCGTGGCCGACATGGTCCATACGAACCGCAGGTAGGTGCTGGTGTAGCTCTCCAGAGCCTTGCGGATCCGGGCCCCGGTGCGCTCGGCGACCTGCAACTCGGCGTACCGCTTGCCGGCCACCATGAACAGCGACCCGAACGCCATCATCAGCAGAAACCATTGCGAGAGCGGGATGTCGGCGGCCACGCCGCCGGCGATGGCCCGGATCAGGAACCCCGACGACACGATGCAGATGTCGATCACCGCTTGGTGTTTGAGGCCGTAGCAGTAACCCAGCTGCATGGCCAGGTATACGGCCATCACCAGCGCCAGGTTCGGCGTCGCCAGCCAGGACAGCGCCAGGGAAGCCACCCCCAGCACCGCCGCCAGGGTGTAGGCCAGCCATTCGGGCACCACGCCGGCCGCGATCGGCCGGAACCGCTTGGTGGGGTGCTCGCGGTCGGCCTCGACGTCGCGCACGTCGTTGATCAGGTAGATCGACGAGGCGGCCAGGCAGAAGACCACGAACGCCACCGACGCCTTGGTGAGCACCTCGGTGTAGTGGTTGTAGTGCAGCGGTCCGCCCAGCGCCGCCAGCGGCGCGGCCAACACCAGCACGTTCTTGACCCACTGCCGCGGGCGCACCGCCTTGACCACGCCGACGATCAGGTTCGCCGGAGGTTCGACTATGACGTCCTCACTCATTCGGCACGCCTCCTTCGTTCCGGCCGAACCCCACGCCCTCGTCAAGCCAGAGTGCAAGGCGCGCGACCGCCGCGCCGAGCGCCACGCCGAAGGCGACGTCGCTGGGATAGTGCACGCCGAGCAGGATCCGCGACAGCGCCATCGGCGGCACCAGCGCCGCCGCCGCTATCCCCTTTCCGTGCGGCACCCCGGTGGCCCGGCCCATCAGGATCGCCGCCGCCGTCGTGGAGGTGACGTGCGCCGACGGAAAGCTCAGCCGGCTGGGCGTGCCGACGTTGACCGCGACGGCCGGGTGATGGGGCCGTTGGCGGCGCACCACGCGCTTGACCAGCACCGCGGCGGCGTGCGCCGCGAACGTGCCCGCGGCGGCGACCAGCCACGCCCGGCGGCGCCCCGGCCGGGGGTGCCGCCCGCCTGCGGGGGACAGGACCGCTCCCAGCGACGCCACCGCCAGCCAACCGATGCCGTGCTCGCCGAAGTGGGACAGTCCGCGCGCCGTGACCAGCACCCCGGGGCGCCCGGCCAGCCGCGACTGCGCGGCCACGATCACGGCCGCCTCGCCGCGCGGAGGCAAGGCGCGACAGGTCTCAGGCATGCTCGGGCTCGTCCGGGGCCGGCAGCAGCGCCGTCTCCCAGTTCTCCTTGCTGGACAGCACCGGCAGCGCGTCCCGGTAAACCCGGCGCATTTCATCGAACCGGTTCGCCAGCCGCCATTGCCGGCGCAGCGAGGCGGCCAGCAGCGCGAACATCTTGCGCCGGTCGCGCTGCCGGTAGACCACGCCACGGCCGTCGGCCGTCGTCACGGTGACGCCGTCGACCATGCACAGCCGAAACCACCGCGCATCCTGGGTGGGCACGTTGTACTCCGGGCGCCGGTGGGCCTCCGGGTCGGCGGCGGTCATGTTGTGCGCGATGCCCCGGAGCAGCCGGTAGGCGATCGAGACGCGTTTGACCGGGGGTTTCATCGCTGTGCATTGGTGCGCCGGCGCCGGCAGCTCGCTGGCCGCCGGCAGGACCACCGCGTCCGGGTATTGCTTGCGGATGCGGTGCACCTCGGGCAGCGCCGATTCCAGGATGGAGAAAATGTGCTCGGGACCGGCCAGGAAGTCGTCG
>CAYVQQ010000224.1:0-5416 GCA_964453085.1 uncultured Mycobacterium sp. | reverse complement strand
GTGACCGGAGCGGGATCGCCGGCAACGCCCAGGGCCGTGATGTACCAGTACGACAGCGCAGTCACCGCCGCCGCCGCGCCAAGCGCCGCGGGCAGCGCCCAGCCACGCCACCGGCGGCGACGCCACCCGGCCGCGGCGACGGCCACGGACAGCGCCAGCCCCTGTGCGGCTGCCGGCAACCAGCCGTGCAGCAGGGACAGCCGCTCGATGAAATTGCTCAACAGTCCTGACCTTTGCTACTTCCGCTCGCGGGCCGACGTCATGATCGCCCAGCGATGACGCGAAAGGCCGGAGAACGACTATTCCACACCATCCGGGCGTGTCGGACGGCCCGACGGTCGCGGACCGTCACCGCCGCCGCTCTCACGGCACGGGGACCGCTGTGTACCCGGCCTCGCCGACGGCGTCCAGCACCGCCTTGGTGTCCAGCGGCACCGAGCTCGTGACGACGAGCCGGCCCGTGTCCGCGCTCACGTCGATGCTGCTGACGCCCGGGATCTGGCTCACCTCGCTACGGACGGCGGCCTCGCAGTGCGCGCAGGTCATTCCGGTGACCTGGTATTCGCTGGTTGTCACGACACTCCTTACCTCATACCTGTGGGGGTATGAACGTGGCGAACGGGTCTGCTGCCCAAGGTATTCCTCGCCGGGTTCCGCCTCCGTGTCGGCCCAGCCGCGGGGCATCGGATCAGACCCATCCGACCCGATGCGCACCGATACCTCTGGCCGCATGGTCGGACCGGATAGGCAGCAGCGCTACCCCGGGAGCCCGAGATCGGACACCGCGTCCTGCGGGCGACCGTCGCGCCGAAGCGTGGTGGTGCAGAACGGCGCCCGCACGGTGGCGGCAAGCGAGCGGCGGTTGACCGCCAGCCCCGCGAGGGTTATCGCGGTGTAGACGCCGCACAGCAGCAGCCGCCCATGCGTCGAGGCGATCGGAAACTGGACGACGAACAACACCAGCAGCGCCCACGCGGTAGCCCGGTGGAAGTGCAGCCCCATGAGCAACGTCACCCCCATCATGGTCTGGGTGGCGGTGAGCAGGATTTCCTCGATCTGCCGCGGGTCGAGGGCCAGGGAGAGTCCGCCGCCGCCGAGCAGGTGGGCGATCGGCAACGATCCGATCAACAGCGACCACTGGTTGACCTTCGCCGAGATCAGCATGGCGATGGCGGCCGTGGCCTTGCCGCGCGCGGCGAGGAGGATCGCGATGACGAACTCCGGGGCTTCGGAAGCAAGGGGGGCAAGCCACTGCACCAACAGGAACCGGTCGATTCCCAGTTGGCCGCCCGCCGCGACAAGGCTGTCGGCGAACGGTTCGGCGCATAACAGGATCACCGCTCCCGAGGCCGCGAACAGGCAGACGACGGTCAGGCGCCGGCGGCGGGCGGGTAGTTCGCCCAGGGCGGCGGCGGTGCCGGTCAACTCGGGCTCCTCCACGGCACCGCGGCTGACCTTGTAGAGGTAGAAGCCGAACCAGGCCAACAGCGCCGCCCCGGTGGCCAGGTGGATCTGTGAGCTGGCCGGGATGACGAACGCGACCGCGCCGGCGATCAGCAGGAAACCGAGCTCGATCCGGTTGACCGGCCGCAGCGTCAGCCCGGCGGGCTTCTCGGCGCCGGCGCGGCGCGCCACCAGGACGCCGATCAACGCGACGACGGGCCAGCCCAGCCCCATCAACAGCCGGTTCGATCCGGTCATGTTGGCCGAGGCGTATTGGGTCCATTCGGAGTGGTGGCCCGACATGTACGCGTAATAAAGGTCGACGGCGTATTCGGGCAGTACCGCGATCAATGCGAGCACCGCCGTCGCCAGCCCGCCGGAGACGTCGATCTGTGCCGCCTCGGCCGCCCAGGCGAGCAGGAAGCTGGCCGAGACCACCGCGGCCCCGAAGATCAGCAGGGCGGTGACCGGCTCCGGGTTCAGGCCCCGCACCCGCGCGACCGCCGCGGGGGCGATGCACGTCGCCGTGATCAGCGCCGAACGCGCCAGGGTGCAGTGCGCGGAACGGGCTGCCCTCGAGGCGGCGGCTGCGGGCCTGTCTGTGGCGAGCATCGTCATCCTTACGACTCATCGAGCGCGGCTACCGTAGCAAACCCTTACCTAAACTACGCGCAAAACGTCCCGGCAGGATCCCGACGCGTGGTACCGACCGCGGCGGATCTGTCGTTTGTTGCCGAAGAATCCGAAACGTTGTATGTGATACGACGCGCCGATGGCGTGCGCGGTTCCGTACCGCCCGCGGGCGGAGGGCTCAACCGGCGGGGATCTCGGCGGCGATCCGGTCCATCAGCGCGGTGTACCGGCGCGCCTCGGGGTCCCGGCCCGGTTTGCCGCTGCTGACGACGCCGGCCGCGAGGCCGCGCTGCGGGTCGGCCCAGATCGCGATGTTGGCCAGCCCGAGGTGGCCGAACGCCGCCGGGGCGTTGCGCCCGAACGGCCCGAAGCGGTTCGTTCCGAGGATGTACCCGGTGCCCCAGCGGGCCGGTATCAGTCCGACCGCGACGTCGGGCCGCAACCGCCGACACTGCCGCACCGCCCCGCGCATGGTCGCCTCGCTCAGCACCCGCACGCCGTCGAGTTCGCCGCCCCGACGCCACATCTCGGCGAACCGCGACAGCTCGTCAGCCGTGGAGACCGTGTTGGACGACGGGACGATGGTGGTCAGGAACGTCCGGGTGTTGGTATAGGGGACGACCTCGTGCACGGTACCGCCGATCGCCTTGCGGAAGATCTCCGCCAGGACCGGCGGCAGGGGCCGGCCGGTCGCGTGGCTCGGCGCGACCAGTGCGACGTCGTGTTCGGCCACACCGAAGTTCGTCCACCGGAAGCCCAGCGGGTCGAGGATCTCGGTGGCCAGGATCTCGCGGATCTCCTTGCCGGTGGCCCGCCAGACCATCTCGCGGATCAGCGGGCCCCAGGTCAGCGCGTGGTACATGTGCACCAGGCCTGGCCGGTAGAGCGGCCGCAGCGCGGCGAGCTTCGCCAGGATGTAGTCGTGGTCGTCGGCGCGGGTGGCGTCCGGCCGGGGCCCGGTGGGGAACGGCAGGCCGGCGCTGTGCGTCAGCACGTGCCGGAGCGTGATGCGATCCTTGCCGTGGCTGGTGAAGGTGGGCAGGTACTCGCAGACCCGGTCGTCGAGGGAGAAGACGCCGCGCTCGACGAGCATGTGGACCACGGTCGCGGCTATGCCCTTGGCCGCCGAGTAGACGCAGAACGGCGTGTCGGTGCTGACCGGCACCTTCTCGGCGTCGGGCGGATCCGTGGGCGCGTTACCCCACCCGTGGCCGATCGCCCGGTTGAGCACCACCCGCCCGTTGTGGCGCAGGCACACCTGGATCGCCGGGTGCATGCCACCCTCGTACCAGTGCCGCGCGGCCCGCCAGATGCGTTCGACGGCGGCCCGACCGATCCCGGAGTGGTCTTCGTCGCCGATCGCGGTCACCGAGTCCAGATCGGCCGGCACGCGGATCTTGCCGTCGGGCGTGGTCACCTCTGCGAGGGTAGCTCTCACTCCCCGGTGAACTGCGGCGGGCGTTTCTCGAACGCCGCCGAGATGCCCTCGGTCAGATCCTTCGACGGCAGGAACGCGGCGTTCCAGGCGGCGACGTAGCGCAGGCTCTCCGAGACCGTCGCGACGCGTTGCTGGTCGAGGACATCCTTGACGCCGCGCACGGCCAGGGGCGGGTTGGCGGCGATCTCGGTCGCGGTGGCGTGCGCGGCGGCCAGCGTGGCGGCGGCGTCGTCGAACACGTCGTTGACCAGGCCGACCTTCTCGGCGCGCGCGGCGTCGATGTCCTTTCCGGTGAGCGCGAGCTCGCGCAGGTGGCCGTCGCTCAGGATCATCGGCAGGCGGGCCAGGCTGCCGACGTCGGCGACGATCGCCAGCTTGACCTCTCGCACCGAGAACTTCGCGTCCGCGCTGGCGTAGCGGATGTCGACCGCGGAGATCAGGTCGACCCCGGCGCCGATGCACCAGCCGTGCACGGCGGCGATGATGGGGGTACGGCAGTCGGCGATGGCGCTGATCGCGTTCTGCATGCGTCTGATCTCGGCGTGGAACTCCGCCCGGGGGCGGGCCAGCGCGTCGCCGGACAGCAGCGCCGTGAACGTGCCGCCCATCGCGGGCACGTCCAGGCCGTAGCTGAAGTTGCGGCCGGATCCGGTGATCACGATGGCCCGCACATCCCGGTCGGCGTCCAAGGTGGCGAACAGCTCGGGCATCTCCGCCCAGAACGCCGGCCCCATCGCGTTGCCCTTGCCGGGTCCGATCAGCGTCACCTGCGCGATGTGGTTTTCGACCTCGACGGCGACCGACTCGTACGCTCTCGCTTCCTGGGTCATGCCCAGACCGTAGCGTGACGCACCGGGCCGTCCGCGCCCAGGATCACGTCACCACCACGGTCATCGGCTCTCCTCGCCAGAGGCGATCCAGGCGCGGGCGAAGTCCAGCAGCGCGTCGTTCTCGTCCGGCGCGCCGATGGTGATCCGGACGCCGTCGGCGCCGAACGGGCGGACCACCAGGTGCGCGTCGGCGGCCCGCGCCACGAAGTCTGCGCTGCGCGGCCCCAGCGGAAGCCAGACGAAGTTGGCCTGCGTCGGCGGCACCGCGTACCCGGCGTCTCGCAGCGCCGCACCGACCCGCGTGCGCTCGGCGACGACGGCGTCGGTGCGGGCCAGCAGCTCGTCGGCGGCCTGCAGGCAGGCGACTGCGGCGGCCTGCGAGATGTTGGTCACCGAGAACGGCAGGTGGACCTGGTCTAGGGCGCTGATCAGCTCCGCGGGGCCGACCGCGTAGCCGACGCGCAGGCCCGCCAACCCGTACGCTTTCGAAAAGGTCCGCAGCACAACGACATTGCCGTGGTCGCGGGCCAGCGCCAGGCTGTCCGGTGCCATCCCGTCGCGGATGTACTCCAGGTAGGCCTCGTCGATGGCGACCAGGATGTGCGGCGGCACGGCGTCGACGAAACGGGCCAGCGCGCCAGGGTCGACGACCGTGGAGGTCGGGTTGTTGGGGTTGCAGACGAAGATCAGCCGGGTGCGGTCGGTGACCGCGGCCAGCATCGCGTCGAGGTCGTAGGTGTGATTGGTCAACGGAACCTTGACCGAGACGGCGCCGGCGATCTGGACGAGGGGCGGATACAGCTCGAAGGTGTGCCAGCCCATCACCACCTCGTCGCCGGCCGACGTGGTGATCTGGACCAGTTGCTGGCACAGGCTGACCGATCCGTTGCCGACGGCAACATGTTGAGGGCCGAACGCCGGGCCCAGGTGCTCGGCCAGCGCCGCCTTGAGGGCGACGCAGGCGTTGTCGGGATAGCGGTTGACGGCGCAGGCGGCCCGCTCGATGGCCGCCCGCACGCTGGGCAGCGGCCCGAAAACCGTCTCGTTGCTGGCGAGTTTGATCGACCCCGGC
>CAYVQQ010000223.1:0-5416 GCA_964453085.1 uncultured Mycobacterium sp. | reverse complement strand
GTCGGTGCTGGCGTCGGACACGTTTGTCGCTGAAGACAGTACCGCAGCGGCGCGCAAGAAGCTGCCCGCGGTGCAGGTTGGCGACCCGTTCATGGAGAAGGTGCTCATCGAGTGCTGCCTCGAACTCTACGCGGGCAAGCTGGTGATTGGCATCCAGGACCTGGGCGGTGCCGGATTGTCTTGTGCTACTTCTGAATTGGCGTCAGCCGGGGACGGCGGCATGTCCATCGATCTTGACACCGTCCCGCTTCGCTCCAAGGACATGACGCCCGCCGAGGTGCTGTGCAGCGAGTCCCAGGAGCGGATGTGCGCGGTCGTCGCGCCGGAGAACGTGGACGCCTTCATGGCGGTGTGCCGCAAATGGGACGTGCTGGCCACCGTGATCGGCGAGGTGACCGAGGGCGACCGGTTGCGGATCACCTGGCGCGGCGAGACCGTCGTCGACGTGCCCCCGCGCACCGTCGCCCACGAAGGCCCGGTGTACGAGCGGCCGGTCGCACGCCCCGAATCGCAGGACGCCTTGAACGCCGACCGCTCGGACCGGCTGCCCCGGCCCGCCACCGGTGCCGAACTGCGCGGGACTTTGCTCGCATTGCTGGGCAGCCCGCACCTGTGCAGCCGCGCGTTCATCACCGAGCAGTACGACCGCTACGTGCGCGGCAACACCGTGCTGGCCGAGCACGCCGACGGCGGCATGCTGCGCGTCGACGAGGCCACCGGCCGCGGCATCGCGGTTTCGACCGACGCGTCGGGGCGTTACACGCTGCTGGATCCCTACGTCGGGGCGCAACTGGCGCTGGCCGAGGCCTACCGCAACGTCGCGGTGACCGGCGCCACGCCGGCCGCGGTGACCAACTGCCTCAACTTCGGGTCGCCCGAGGACCCCGGAGTGATGTGGCAGTTCGCGCAGGCGGTGCGGGGCCTGGCCGACGGCTGCGCCGCCCTGGGCATTCCGGTGACCGGCGGCAATGTCAGCTTCTACAACCAGACCGGGTCCGTGGCGATTCTCCCGACGCCGGTCGTCGGGGTGCTCGGGGTGATCGACGACGTCGGCCGGCGCATCCCCACCGGGCTGGTCGGCGAGTCGGGGGAGATCTTGATGCTGTTGGGCGACACGCGCGATGAGTTCGACGGATCCGTCTGGGCGCAGGTGACCGCCGACCATCTCGGTGGGCTGCCGCCGGCGGTGGACCTGGCCCGGGAGAAGCTGCTGGCCGAGGTGCTGCGGTCGGGGTCACGCGACGGTCTGGTGTCGGCCGCGCACGACCTGTCCGAGGGCGGGCTGGCCCAGGCCGTCGTGGAGGCGGCCCTGGCGGGTGAAAC
Organism: uncultured Mycobacterium sp.; assembly: GCA_964453085.1. GTDB lineage: Bacteria > Actinomycetota > Actinomycetes > Mycobacteriales > Mycobacteriaceae > Mycobacterium. Next base: position 4,093 of record CAYVQQ010000223.1, on the reverse strand, counting down.
CGGTTGTCGCATAGTGCTTCCCGAGGGAGCCGACCCGTTCGTGACGCTGTTCTCCGAGTCAGCGGGCCGGGTCCTGGTGGCGGTTCCGCGCGCCGCGGAGAGCCGCTTCCGTGCGATGTGCGAGGCGCGGAGCCTGCCCGCCGTCCGGATCGGGGTGGTGGACCGCGAGTCGGACGCGCTGGAAGTTCAAGGTCTGTTCACGGTGTCGCTGGCCGAACTGCGTGAAACGTCGGCCGCGGTGTTGCCGCGATTCTTCGGGGGAGCGTCACCGGCGAACATCGATGCGTGACCGGCTTTTTCGCCGTTCCAATGCGTACTTTCTGGCCGCCGCCCTGATCGGCTGGGGCTTCGTCACGCCGCGGTTACCGGCCGCGTGCCGGGTTGTCGTGCAGGCCGGTGTGGGCGCGCTGCTGGTTTGGCTGACCCGTGCGCCGCTGGGCCTGCGCCCGCCGCGGCTGTGGACGGGGTTGCGGTGGGGATCGGCGGCGGGCTTGGCCGCGGCGGTCGCGATCGCCGGGACGACCGCGATCGCGCCGGTGCGGCGTTCCATGTCCGCCCGGCGGCTGCCGGCGTCGACGGCGGCCTGGCTGTTGATGCGCGTCCCCGTCGGTACGGTCTGGGCCGAGGAGGCGGCCTTCCGCGCGGCGCTGGCTCATCTCGGGTCGCGCGCCGCCGGCGACACCGTCAGGGGTCGCCTGTTGCAGGCCGGCGCGTTCGGGCTCTTTCACATCGCGGACGCGCGCGCGACGGGCGAACCAGTGGGGGCCACCGTGCTGGCCACCGGAATCGGGGGCTGGGTGTTCGGCTGGCTCGCCGACCGATCCGGCAGCCTGGCGGCGCCCATGCTGGCGCACCTGGCCGTCAACGAGGCCGGCGCGGTTGCCGCGTGGCTCGTCCAGCGCGACCGCCGGAAACGGAGCCGGTAGCGCGCGCCCGCGGCCCCTGCAAGCCAGGCGATCATGACTTTTGGTAGGGCGGCGGACCCCCGCCTTTCAGACGCCGGCAACCCGTCCTTCGGCGGCGCGTCACACGGCGTCGTCCCCGTCGGGTCCCGCGCGGCGCCCCGCGCCGCTCTGAGAACCTATCGGTGTGTCCGCCCGTGCCAGAGCCGACCCGGCCGCCGCCCGAGCCGCGGTGCTGGCCGTCGCGGACTGGCTGCGCGATGCATCCCATCCGGCGCCCGATCGGGATGCGCTGGCCGCGGCGGTGCGCCTCAGCGCACGCACCCTGACCACCGTGGCGCCCGGCGCCAGCGTCGAGGTCCGGATCCCGCCGTTCGTCGCCGTGCAGTGCCTGGCCGGCCCCAGGCACACCCGCGGCACGCCGCCCAACGTCGTCGAAACCGACCCGCGGACGTGGCTCCTGCTCGTCACCGGGTTGCTGCGGCTCGAAGAGGCGAAGGCCGTGGGGAAGCTCACCCTGTCGGGGTCGCGGGCAGGTGAGATCGAGCACTGGCTACCCCTGTTCGGTGTCAGCTGAATTCACTCCCCAACTGCAGGTTCAGGGCCATGGCGGGAATTTTCGGAGGTCGACACGCGCTGTCTTGTTCGGCACTGCGGGCGTTATGCTCGTAGCCTTCGTAGTGTCACCCACCGTTCTCCGGGAGCCGCCGCACCGTGACAGCCGATGGAACAGACGCGCCCGGGCAGGATCTCAACGCGCCCCGTGAAGAGTGCGGTGTATTCGGGGTGTGGGCCCCGGGTGAAGAGGTCGCCAAGCTCACCTACTACGGCCTCTACGCTCTGCAGCATCGCGGCCAGGAGGCCGCGGGCATCGCGGTCGCCGACGGATCGCAGGTGCTGGTCTTCAAAGACCTCGGCCTGGTCAGCCAGGTGTTCGACGAGCAGACGCTGGCGGCCATGCGCGGCCACGTCGCCATCGGGCACTGCCGCTACTCCACCACCGGGGACACCACCTGGGAAAACGCCCAGCCGGTCTTCCGCAACACCGCGGCAGGGACGGGCGTCGCGTTGGGGCACAACGGGAATCTCGTCAACACCGCCGAACTTGCCGCGCGGGCCCGCGACGCCGGCTTGATCGCCCGTCGGGCCCCTGCGCCGGCGACGACGGACTCCGACATCCTGGGCGCGCTGCTGGCGCACGGTGCGGCCGACTCCACCCTGGAACGGGCGGCCCTCGACCTGCTGCCCACGGTGCACGGGGCGTTCTGCCTGACGTTCATGGACGAGAACACCCTCTATGCGTGCCGCGACCCCCACGGGGTGCGGCCGCTTTCGCTTGGACGGCTGGACCGCGGCTGGGTGGTGGCCTCCGAAACGGCGGCGCTCGACATCGTCGGCGCCTCGTTCGTCCGTGACATCGAACCGGGCGAACTGTTGGCCATCGACGCCGACGGGGTACGGTCGACGCGGTTCGCAAATCCCACTCCCAGCGGCTGCGTCTTCGAGTATGTCTACCTGGCCCGTCCGGACAGCACGCTGGCCGGCCGATCCGTGCACGCGACCCGGGTGGAGATCGGCCGCCGCCTGGCCCGGGAATGCCCGGTCGAGGCCGACCTGGTGATCGGGGTGCCGGAATCGGGCACTCCCGCCGCCGTCGGGTACGCGCAGGAGTCCGGCATCCCCTACGGTCAGGGTCTGATGAAGAACGCCTACGTCGGGCGCACCTTCATCCAGCCCTCGCAGACCATCCGGCAGCTCGGTATCCGGCTCAAGCTCAACCCGCTCAAAGAGGTGATCCGCGGCAAACGGCTCATCGTCGTCGACGACTCGATCGTGCGGGGCAACACCCAGCGCGCGCTGCTGCGAATGCTGCGCGAGGCCGGTGCGGTCGAGGTGCACGTCCGCATCGCCTCGCCGCCGGTGAAGTGGCCGTGCTTCTACGGCATCGACTTCCCCTCGCCGGCGGAGTTGATCGCCAACGCCGTCGAGGACAAGGAGGAGATGCTCGAAGCGGTACGGCACGCCATCGGGGCCGACACGCTCGGCTACATCTCCCTGCGCAGCCTGATCGCCGCCTCCGAGCAACCCGCCTCGCGGTTGTGCACCGCCTGCTTCGACGGCATGTATCCGATTGAGCTGCCGGGCGAGACGGCCCTGGGCAAGAACGTCGTCGAACACATGCTGGCGAATGCGGCGCGCGGGGCCGAGTTGGACAACTCCGTGACCGGGGCCGCGATCGAGGACGTGCCGATCGGCCGCTGACGAAGCGGCCCGGTGGCGTTGCAAGGGCATTTGACACCGACGGCCGCCGGCGCCCGGTAGCCTTTACCGCGATGACGGATCCCGGAAAAAGCCCCGGACGTGAACCGGGCAGTCAGGGCATCACCTACGCGTCGGCCGGCGTGGACATAGAAGCCGGCGATCGGGCCGTCGACTTGTTCAAGCCGCTGGCGACCAAGGCGACCAGGCCGGAGGTGCGCGGCGGGTTGGGCGGTTTCGCCGGGCTGTTCGCCCTGCGTGGCGACTATCGCGAACCCGTCCTGGCGGCGTCCACCGACGGTGTCGGCACCAAGCTGGCGGTCGCGCAGGCGATGGACAAGCACGACACGGTCGGCCTCGACCTGGTGGCGATGGTGGTCGACGACCTGGTGGTGTGTGGCGCGGAGCCTTTGTTCCTGCAGGATTACATCGCCGTCGGCCGGACGGTGCCGGAGCGGCTGGCCGCCATCGTCGGCGGGATCGCCGAGGGATGCGTGCGCGCCGGTTGCGCACTGCTGGGAGGGGAAACGGCGGAGCATCCCGGCCTCATGGAGCCCGACCATTACGACCTGTCGGCCACCGGAGTGGGTGTGGTCGAGGCTGATGACGTGCTGGGCCCCGACCGGGTCAAACCCGGAGATGTCCTCATCGCCCTGGGATCGTCTGGGCTGCACTCCAACGGCTACTCGCTGGCGCGCACGGTGCTGCTTGAGATCGATCGGATGCCGCTCGGCGGTCACGTGGAGGAGTTCGGCCGCACCCTGGGGGAAGAGCTGTTGGAGCCCACCGTCATCTATGCCAGGGATTGTCTTGCCCTGGCCGCTGAAACGCAGGTCCGTACTTTCTGCCACGTCACCGGCGGCGGCCTGGCCGGTAACCTGCAGCGGGTCATTCCCCATGGGCTGGTCGCCGAGGTCGACCGCGGCACGTGG
>CAYVQQ010000222.1:0-5426 GCA_964453085.1 uncultured Mycobacterium sp. | reverse complement strand
CGAAGATGGTCGACGAGCTGCTGGCCATCGCACGGCGCATCGCCGACGCCGGCATGGAGATCGGCAGCCACACCTGGGAACACCCCAATATGACGACGATCCCGCCGCAGGAAATAGCCGGCCAGTTTTCGCGGGCCAACGACGCGATCAGCGCCGCCACGGGACGTGTGCCCAGGCTGTACCGTCCCGCCGGCGGCCTGGCAGACGACGCGGTGCACCAGACCGCCGCGCGGTACGGCTTGGCCGAAATTCTATGGGACGTAATCCCTTTCGACTGGGCGAATGACTCGAACACGGCGGCGACGCGTTCCATGCTGATGACCTACGTGAAGCCCGGTTCGGTGGTGCTTTTCCATGACACGTATTCGAGCACCGTGGATTTGGTCTACCAGTTCATCCCGGTGCTCAAGGCCAACGGCTATCGCATGGTGACGGTCAGCGAATTGCTCGGGCCGCGAACGCCCGGCAGCACCTACGGCAGCCGGGAAAACGGGGCGCCCGCCAACGTCCTTCACGACATCCCGGCCGGCGACATCCCCACGTTGCCCGACACGCCGTCACCCAGGCCGATGCCCAACTTCCCGATCACCGACATCCCGGGCCAGAACTCGGGCGGGCCGAACAACGGCGTCTAGCCACGCCGGCGCCCCGCTGATCCTCAAGTCGGGGCCGCACGTCGGGTCGGCACTTGCGGATCAGGATCCGTCCGGGTTGGCCCGGGCCATCGCCAACACGTCGAGGAGGCGGTCCAGTTCCTCGATTGAGAGTTTGTCGCCGATCAGACCGCGATCGATCACGGTCTGCCGGATCGTCTTGTGCTCCTTGAGCGCCTGTTTGGCCACGGCCGCGGCCTCCTCGTAGCCGATCGCCGAGTTCAGTGCCGTCACGATCGACGGGGACGACTCAGCCAGCTCACGCAGGTGGTCGACGTTGGCTTGCAGCCCGACGACGCAGCGCTCCGCGAACAGCCGCGAGACGTTGGTCAGCAGCCTGAACGACTCCAGGATGTTGCGGGCCATCATCGGGACGTAGACGTTGAGCTCGAATGCGCCGTTCGCCCCGCCCCAGGCGATTGCGGCGTCGTTGCCGATCACCTGCGCGGCGACCTGGGTGACCGCCTCCGGCAGCACCGGATTGACCTTGCCGGGCATGATCGAACTACCGGGCTGCAGGTCCGGTAGTCGGATTTCGGCGAGCCCGGTCAGCGGGCCCGACCCCATCCATCGGACGTCGTTGGCGATCTTCGTCAGCGACACCGCGATGGTGCGTAGCGCCCCGGACGCCTCGACCAATCCGTCCCGCGCAGCCTGCGCCTCGAAAGAGTTCGTCGCGGCGCGCAACTGTGCGATGCCCGTGCGCTCCACCAGCACCGCCACGACCTTGGTGCCGAAGCCGTCGGGGGCGTTGAGCCCGGTGCCGACCGCGGTGCCGCCGATGGCCAGCTCCCCGAGCCGGGGCAGGGTGGCGCGCACCCTCTCGATGCCGGCCTCGACCTGGCGGGCGTACCCGCTGAACTCCTGTCCAAGCGTCACCGGAACCGCGTCCATGAGGTGCGTCCGGCCCGACTTGACCACCGTTGCCCACTCGTCGGCCTTGCCGGCCAACGCGTTGTGCAGCATCTCCAGCGCGGGAATGAGGTGGCTCACCGCGGCCTCGGTGGCCGCGATGTGGGTGGCGGTGGGGAAGGTGTCGTTGGACGATTGCGCCATGTTGACGTCGTCGTTGGGGTGCACCGTGACCCCGGCCCTGGCGGCGATCGAGGCGATCACCTCGTTGGTGTTCATGTTGGAACTGGTGCCCGAACCGGTCTGGAAGACGTCGATGGGGAACTGGTCGTCGTGGCGGCCGTCGGCGATCTCGGCCGCGGCGGCCATGATCGCGTCGGCCTTCTGCGGGGCCAGCAGGCCGAGATCCTTGTTCACCTGGGCGCAGGCGCCCTTGAGCAGGCCCAGCGCCCGGATCTGGGCGCGCTCCAAGCCGCGGCCCGAGATGGGGAAATTCTCCACCGCACGTTGAGTCTGGGCGCGCCACAACGCTTGTGCGGGCACGCGGACCTCGCCCATGGTGTCGTGCTCGATGCGGTATTCGGCGCTTTCAGCGGCTCCAGCGGCCATTGGTGAAAGTCCTTGCGGGGGATGGGTTTACGGCAGAGGGCGGGCGGCGGTGTCGCCGGTGAAATCGATCGTTGAGTATTCGCTGAGCTTCGAGAGCCGATGGTAGGCCTCGATCATGCGCACGGTGCCGGACTTCGATCGCATCACAATCGACTGGGTGGTACAGCCGCCGGGGTGGTACCGGACGCCCTTGAGCAGGTCGCCGTCGGTGACGCCGGTGGCGGCGAAGAAGACGTTCTCGCCGGATACCAGGTCCTCGGTGGTCAGGACCTGGTCGAGGTCGTAACCCGCGTCGAGGGCCTTCCGGCGTTCCGCGTCGTCCACCGGTGCCAGTTGCGCCTGGATCGCGCCGCCCATGCAGCGGATCGCCGCGGCGGCGATGATGCCCTCCGGGGTGCCGCCGATGCCGGCCAGCATGTCGGTGCCCGACTGGTACCGGCACGCCGAGATCGCGCCGGCGATGTCGCCGTCGGTGATGAGCCGGATACGGGCCCCGGTGGCCCGGACGTCTTCGATCAGCTGCGCGTGGCGGGGCCGATCCAGGATGCACACCGTCACGTCCCGCACCGACAAGTGCTTGGCTTTGGCGACCGCCCGGATGTTCTCGGCGACCGGCGCGGTGATGTCCAACACGTCCGCAGCCTCAGGCCCGACGACGATCTTGTTCATGTAGTAAACCGCCGACGGGTCGAACATCGCCCCCCGTTCGGCGACGGCCAGCACCGAGATCGCGTTGGGCATGCCCTTGCTCATCAGCGTGGTGCCGTCGATCGGGTCGACGGCGAAGTCGCACTCCGGGCCGTCGCCGCTACCGACCTCCTCGCCGTTGTAGAGCATCGGCGCGTGGTCCTTCTCGCCTTCGCCGATGACCACGACGCCGCGCATCGACACCGAGTTGACCAGCTCGCGCATGGCGTCGACGGCCGCGCCGTCGCCGCCCTCCTTGTCGCCGCGGCCCACCCAGTGACCCGCGGCCATGGCCCCGGCCTCGGTGACGCGCACCAACTCGAGCGCCAGGTTGCGGTCCGGAGCCTCCCCGTGCAAGCGTGGATGCGCCGGTGCGGGGCTCCCGGCGACGGCCGGTGGCGAGCCGGGTTCTGAAGGTCGGTCGCTGTCGGCGGTCATAACTGCTGATTGTGACAGAAGCGCAGCGGCCCGGTGGAGTTGGGCTGTGGCTGGCGCCGGACGGCTGGAATAATGCAGGGGTGACCGAGAAACCGCAGGCGGATGCCGGGTTGGCCGGCGAGCCGGCTCCCCCCGCCGGACCCGCTCCCAGGCCGGCCAAGCCACGGCTGCTGCAGGACGGTCGCGACATGTTCTGGTCGTTGATGCCGCTGGTTCTCGGCTGCATCCTGCTGGCGGGCGTGGTCGGGATGTGTTCGTTCCAGCCCGTCGGGATGAACACCGGGATGATCCCGTCCTACGACGCGAGTGCGGCGCTGCGCGCGGACGCGCAGACGCTGGGCTTTCCCATCCGGCTGCCGCGGCTTCCGGCGGGCTGGCAGCCCAACTCCGGCGGGCGCGGTGACATCCAGGGCGGGCGGACCGACCCCGCCACCGGTCGGCGGGGTGACGCGCTCACCTCGACTGTGGGGTACATCAGCCCCACCGGGATGTACATGAAGCTGACCCAGAGCAACGCTGACGAGACCAGGCTGGTCGGCTCCATCCATGCCGCGGCCTACCCGACCGGTTCGGTTGACGTCGCCGGCGTCAACTGGGTCGTCTACCGTGGGACCGGGCAGAGCGGCGCCGACGCCGAGCCGGTCTGGACGACCAGGCTGGCCGGTCCGGCCGGTACCACCCAGATCGCGATCACGGGGGCCGGCGGCACCGACCAGTTCCGTACGCTGGCGTCGGCAATCGAATCGCAGCCGCCGCTGCCGGGTCCGCCGAGACGCGGGAACTGATCGTCGAGTTCCTTACTCGCAGACTGGTTTAGGTTCCGGCGCCGGCGGCGGGCCGTGCTCGGCGTCGAGGTATACCTCGAGAGTGGTCGTAATGAGGATCATCAGGACCGGGCCGATGACGATGCCCCAGGGCCCGAACATGGCGATGCCGGCGAACACCGAGAGCAACATGAGGGCAGGGTTCAGTCGCGCATCACGGGGTACCAGGACCGGCCGTAGGAAGTTGTCGAGGTTTGTCACCACCACCAGATGCCAGATCACCACGAACACGCCACCGAGGATGTTGCCGAAGAAGATCATCGCGATGCCGAACGGGATCGTCACGATCCCGCCGCCCAGCGGGATGATCGACAACGCGGTCAGCACGACAGCGAAAACGAAGAACCCGTGGTGGAATCCGGCGACGTAGATCGAGGCGGCGCCGGCGACACCCTGGCACAGGGCGATGACGAACTGGCCGCTGACGGTGCCGCGCACCATCGCGCCCGCCTTGTGCAGGTACAGGTCGGTGACTTGCGCGCCGAGAGGGTTCAGCCGGCCGATCAGCGTCCGCAGCGTCTTTCGGTGCACCAGCAACGCGACGAACACGTACAGGAAGACGATAGCCGAGGCGATGGCGCCGGCAAGGCCGCCGACGGCGCCCTGCAGAAAATGGAGCAGCCATTCACCGGCGCCGCGCGCCACGGTGAGCATTGCCTTGCGCAGTGTCTCCGCCGTGATCGTCACGTGCGCGAACGGAATTCGGGCCGCCACATCGTTGACGAGTCGGAGGGTGTGCTCACCCAGGCCGCTGATGCCGGTCGTTCGGACCCAGCCGGCGATGCTGTCGACCACGCGCGCAATCTGCGCGATCGCCAGGACGACCACCAGGCCGATCGGCGCGATGACGCTGGCCAGCGCCACCAGCAGGGTGCACGCCGCCGACAACCCGGTGCTCAGGCGCTTGTTGAACCATAGGAACAGCGGTGTGAACAGGTACGCTCCGACCGCGGCCACCACGATGAGCACGAAGTAGTCGCGCAGGAAATATGCGCCGAACAGCAGCGCGATCACCATGGTGACGGTGAGGGCACGCTTCTGGGTGAGCGTGAATTCGTTGTTCACCGTTACATCTTGAGGTGTTTCTGACTTTGCGATGGAGATTCGCGTTTGATCAGACAACATTGTCGGGGTCCTCCGATGGGTCGAGTGTGCCTTTGCTGGCGGTGCCAGGCAAGTCGGCGGTTGCGGGCTTGGTCGAGTCCGGCTTGTCGTGCTTTGCGGATGGCCGCCCCCTCGTCCTTGGTGTTCGTCGTTGGGTGTGACGTATCCGATGCCGGCATGCAACCGAACCGAATTCCAGAACTCGCGGGTGACGGCGAGTTCGGCGCGCAAGGTGGCGGGATCCTCGATCGCGAGCAGG
>CAYVQQ010000221.1:0-5470 GCA_964453085.1 uncultured Mycobacterium sp. | reverse complement strand
GGACTCAGACACCGGCGACCACTCCTCGCGCAGACCTGCGGCCCGTAAGGCGCCGGTGGCCTTGGGTCCGCGCGAGATGACCCGAGCGGTGCCCAACGCGTCGACCAGCGCCTCGGCGGCACCCCAGCTCCCCGCGGCCGCGATCCAGCCGCGAAAACCGATGCCGGTGGTGGCGATGAGGATGTCGGGCGGCGTGGCGATCACATCCTCGGTGGCGGCGCGCAGGCGCCCATCGTCGGACAGCGGCACCATCTGGATGGCCGCAGCGGCCACGACGTCGGCGCCCCGGCCGTGCAGCATCGTCACGAACTCAGCTACCCGTCGAGAAGCCGTGATCGCCACGGTGAAGCCGGTGAGCGAACACACGTCGGAGTTGGTCCTCCCCTCGCTTTCAATCTCGAGCCGAGGGACCGTTACACAACCAACGGTAGCTGCGGGTTTAGCTACGCGCATATGCCAATGCCGGCTCCACGACGGCAGCGCTGACACGCGGGCCCCGGACGTAGACGCGCCACGTGATCAGCGCTGCGATGACGTAAAACCCACCGAAGACCCAGAAGGCGACGATCGCCGTGCCGTCGGCCTGGTAGGAGGCGCGCAACACCAAGTTGATCGCCGCGCCGCCAAGGCCTCCCACCGCGCCGGCAATGCCGATCACCGCGCCGGACATCGCGCGCGAGTAGTCGGCCCGGGTCTTCTCGTCAGCCTCCAGCGCGCGTGACGCGGCTTCGAAAATGGATGGGATCATCTTGTACACCGAGCCGTTGCCGATACCGCTGAGCAAGAACAGCACGACAAATCCGACGACATACAGAACCATGATAACGCCGGTGGCGTCTCGCCCGCCGACGGTGGCGGTGAGCGCAAGGATCGCGACGCCGCCGATCATGCCGGCAAAGGCCGCCAATGTTATTGCTCCGCCACCGATCCGGTCGGCGAGGCGGCCACCATAAATGCGGGCGATCGAGCCCAACAGTGGCCCGACAAACGCGATCTGCGCGGCGTGCAGCGACGCCTGCGACGCGGTTTGCCCAGCGGACATGAACGACAGCTGCAGCATCTGGCCGAACGCGAACGAGAAGCCGATGAACGAGCCGAAGGTCCCGATATAGAGCAAGCTGATCAGCCAGGTGTGCTGGGTGCGTAACGCGGCACGCGTCACGGCGGTGTCGATGGACACCACGTCCAGGTTGTCCATGAACCGTGCGGCGCCGACCGCGGCGACGGTCAACGCTACGACGTAGGTCGCGCACACCCAGTAGGGCTGACGGTTACCGGCGACCGCGATCACGAGCAGCCCGACCAACTGCACAGCGGGCACGCCGATGTTTCCGCCCCCGGCGTTGATTCCCAACGCCCAGCCCTTCAGACGCTGGGGAAAGAAAGCGTTGATGTTGGTCATCGATGATGCGAAGTTTCCCCCGCCCAGTCCGGTGAGGGCCGCGCATACCAGGTAAACCCACAGTGGTTGACCAGGATTGGCAAGCACGACGGTCGTGGTGAGCACGGGGACAACGAGGACGCATGCAGAGAAGACGGTCCAATTTCGGCCGCCAAACCGCGCGGTGGCCATCGTGTACGGCAGCCGCAACGTCGCGCCGACCAGTGTCGCGGTCGCGACAACCAGAAACTTGTCCTCAGCCGTGAGTCCGTACACGTTCTGCGGCATGAACAGAACCATCACCGACCACAGCGACCACACCGAGAAGCCAACATGCTCTGCGATCACAGACCACGCCAGATTTCGCCGCGCGACCTCGGCGCCTCCCGACTCCCACGCGGGCCGGTCCTCGGCATCCCATCCTGTGATCGTGCGCGACCGGGTCACCGCGTTCTCCTACCGTTGGGGCGATCTCGACCACCCAACGGTATTGACGGGATATTGCCATCCGAATGCAGGCTGTGTCACTGGGGTAAAAACACTCTCACGCCGTACCGCATCACGCTGTGAGGGATCGTACTGGGGTGCCATGCATCACGTTCGCGCCATTGCGCGGCGGAAATGTTCACGCATTGTCGCGAGTCAGGTGTGGGAGAGCACCACGCAGTCCTGCACACGGCCGTGCGCTGCGTCAGAGGAGCCGGAGCTGGCGTTGCGGTGCAGAAGGAATTTCTCGATATCACCAGCCATCTCGGCGTCGAACCCGCAAGCCTGCGCCACCTGAGCAAACATCACGTCATAGGTGCCATCCAGCGACCATCGGTGATGGCGCTTCCACACCGTTTTCCACGGACCGAAATCGGCAGGTGGGTCCCGCCACGGGCATCCCGCGCGAAACCGCCAGGCAATCCCCTCCAAATTCAGCCGGTGATCACCGAACCGCCGGCCCCGCTTGCCCTCATGCGAAGCCCGGTTCAACCACCGCCCACAACTCACACCAGTCCGCATCACCAATCCTGGCGTCAAAATTCGCTCGGAACACTCAAAACCATCGCAGCCGCGCCTCGCTCGTATCGGTGACGCGTGGGTTCTCGATCGGATGAGTTACGTTGTGATCAAGGACGTTTGACGAAGCAACGAGGGACCCTGTGCGCGTCCGTGTGAACGCGCCGACGCCGAACTCAACAGGGGCGATGCCAACGACGAGTCCACCGGTGCCCCAAAAGGATCGACGCTAGCCGTTGTTTTCCGGAAGCCGCGGACGACCGTCCGGGCCCGGTGCGAGCACGTGAATCTCTCCCGTGGCGCCATCGATCTCGACGAGAGCTCCGGACGGCAACAACCGGGTGGCGCCCTGAGCGTCGACCACACACGGAAAGCCGAACTCACGGGCCACCACGGCCGCGTGCGACATCGGCCCGCCCAGCTCGGTGACCACCGCCGCGGCGTAGCAGAAGGCGGCCGTATACCCGACGTCGGTGACCTCGGCGACGAGGATCTCCCCGGGTTGCAGGTCGTCGATCGTCTCGGGCCGAATGATGCGCACCCGGCCGCGTACCCGTCCCCCGCAGACGCCGACGCCGCGCAGGATCCCGCCGCTGCCCAGCACCGCCGTAGATCCGGTCGACGGGTGCCAGTGCCCGCTGAAAACCGCCGGAGGGACGACGCCTGCCAACCTGAGCCGTTCGGCTCGGCGGCGGGCCACCAGCCCCCGCACATCCGCCGGAAGCGCGTCGAGCTCGTCGACCAACAGGTAGAACACGTCGTCGGCGGTTCCGACAACACGGGCGTCGGCCAGGCGACGCCCGTATTCCCGCAACAACCCGCGCAGCACCCAGTTGGCGCGCACCATCTTGTCGCGGCGGACTTCCCGGTCGCGCAGCTGCCGCACGAACAGAGACGCGACGGGTTTGGCGCGTAACGGGATTCGCGGGTGCCGCGGCGTCGGTGCCGGCGGTGCACCGATCGCCCGGGTCACCATCCGAACCAGCAACTCCGGATCGTCGGCATAGCTGGTCGAGAGCATCTCGAGTTCGGCGGGGCCGCGGTGCCCGATCAGATCCAGTTCGGTCAGTACCGCGGCGTGAAACTCCGGGGCCTCGATGGCCAGCTTGCCAAGGCGTTCCCCAGGCTCGGCGAGCAGGCGCAGCACAACCGGGTCCTGTCTCGCCGCAACCGCGAGCCGCTGCACCGCTTCTACGGACCGCGCGCTGACCAACTCCGGGCCGGCGGGCGGGGCGGTGTCGCGCCCACACAACCCGCGCAGCAGTACGTTGTATGCGGCGCACAGCAGGAACGACCCGGAGGCCAGCACCCAGCTGTGCACCACGTGATCGCGCGCCAACGAGATCAGGCTGAGCAGCCGGCCGTCGTCGATGCGGGTGAGGTCACCGCCCGCAAGGCGTTCCAGACGATCGATGTCCGCGACGAAGGCCCGGGTGTCCAGTGCCGAACCGGCGCTCAGGCCGATCTGGTTGACGGCGAACACTCCGATGTTGCGCAGTGTACGGAGTTGCTCGCGCCCCCGACGGTTTTCCGGCGACGGCCGCTCCTCACCGAAGATCGGCAGGGACGCCACGCTGGGGCCGAAGAACCCGCTCCTGCTGACGACCGTCGCGGGCTTGACGAACGGCATCGTCTCGGCCATGAAATGCGCCGTTGTGATCGCCCCGTAAAGGCGGTGGGCGAACACCGCGACCATGCGCACGGCGATTTCGCGCTGGACGATCCCCCCTGGCCGTAGCCGCTCGGCGACGCCCGCACCGGCAGTGCGCAGGCCGCGGACGGTGACCGACGCCGACGACGGCGAAAACGGCCCGGGCAGCGCCTCGGAGAGGTTGGTGGCCAGGAAGGTCGGGAAACGAGGGTCGATCGGGGTGTCGAATTCGCCGTTGAGGCCTTCGGGGCCGGCCGGGACGGGCACCACCCCGTCGGCGGCGGGCACGTCGGCGGCGGGCGGATCGTCGATGGTGGCCAACCGCCACGGCAGGGAGACCACCCGCCTGCCCACCGTCAGCCGGCCACGCACGCCCAGCGCCAGGTCCTCGATACATTCCCCGGCGTTCCATGCCGGTTCGAAATCCCACTCCTCGCTCAGCCGCGAGGTGTCCAGCAGCGGGGCGTGCTGCAGCATCTCCAGCTCGGACAGCCAGGGCAGGCTGCGCCGCAGCAGCGCGGCGGCGGGGCCGCCCACCGGCACCACCGTCCGGCCGACCGCGGTGGCGATCTGGCGGAACGTGAGCACGCCGGGTGCGGCGAGATTGACCGGGCCACTCGTGAGCCCGGTGTCGGTGTCCAGGAGGGCGCGGGTCAACATGCGCAGCGCGTCGTCGAGATGCACAACTTGAACCGGGCCGTCGGCGCTGCCTACGGGAAACGCCGGCAGTGCGAGCAGCCGGCGCACCCAGTTGTCGACGCCGCGACCGACGATCGGCGCACAGCGGATCGCGACCGATTCGGCCTCGGAGGCAGCCAGCATCTCTTCGACCCGGGCCTGCTGCACGCCGCCGGCGAAGACCGGTGCCGTCGCGTCGCGCTCGGTGTGCGCGGTGCCGCCCCGCCCGTAGACATGGGCCGACGACGGGAAGACGATGCGCCGCGCACCGGTCTGCGCCATAGCGGCGAGGACGTTCATCGTGCCCCCGATGTTCACCTGGTAGGCGGATCGGTGCCCGGGTCCGGGGGCCTTCGCCCACGCGCAATGCGCGACAACGTCGGCGCCGTCGATGCACACCTTGACCGCTCCCGCCTCCCGGATGTCAGCGGAGATGAATTGGGCTGCACTGGGCCAACTTTCAGGACGATGCCGCGCCATCCCGACGACATCGTGACCGTGGCTGAGCAGCCGGGCGGCGAGTCCGCGACCGAGGACCCCGCTCGCCCCGGTGATCGCGATTCTCACCGACCGTCCCGGCTACTCATCGTTGTCCAGCAGCGCGGCGTTGACCAGGTCGTCGAGATCCATGTCCGCAATGTTCTTCCCTGTGGTCGCAGCCGGCGCGGGCTGACCTCCGACGCCGACGTCGCTGTCGCCGGATTCGCTGGCCAACGCCAGCAACAACTCCAAAACGCCCGCCTGGCGGAGACGCT
>CAYVQQ010000220.1:0-5471 GCA_964453085.1 uncultured Mycobacterium sp. | reverse complement strand
TCGCCCAACCACTCCGACGACTCAACCGCAGCCAGCTGTTCGACACGCTTTAGGACGCGGGCGCATCCGGGGCGGGGGCGGCGCTGGTGAGCAGCACGTTCTGGATGTCGGGCTTCATGGCCATCAGCTGCTGGTTCCAGTACGGCCACGAGTGCGTCCCGTTGGCCGGAAAGTTGAACGTCCCGTTGCGCCCACCGGCGGCCAGATAACTGTTCTGGAACTGCTGGTTGGTGCGCAGCGTCAGACCCTCCAGGAACTTCGCCGGCATGTTGTCGCCTCCGAGGTCGCTCGGCGCGCCATTGCCGCAGTAGACCCAGATCCGGGTGTTGTTCTGCACCAGGCGCGGGATCTGGAGCATCGGGTCGTTGCGCTTCCACGCCGGGTCGGTGGACGGACCCCACATGCTGTTGGCGCTGTAGCCGCCCGAGTCGTTCATGGCCAGGCCGATCAATGTCGGCCACCAGCCCTCCGACGGGTTCAGGAAGCCCGACAACGAGGCGGCGTAGGGGAACTGCTGCGGGTAGTACGAGGCCAGGATCAGCGCGGAGCCACCCGACATGGACAGCCCCACCACGGCGTTCCCGGCCGGTGAGACGTTGCGGTTGGCCTGCAGCCAAGCGGGCATCTCCTGGGTCAGGAAGGTCTCCCACTTGTAGGTGTAGGTCTGGCCGTTGCCCTGCGACGGCTGGTACCAGTTGCTGTAGAAGCTGGACTGCCCGCCGACCGGCATGATCACCGACAGGCCGGACTTGTAGTACTCCTCGAAGGCCGGAGTGTTGATGTCCCAACCGTTGTAGTCGTCCTGGGCGCGCAGGCCGTCGAGCAGGTACACCGCATGTGGGCCACCGTATTCGAATTGGACTTTGATGTTTCGGCCCATCGACGGCGAGGGGATCTCCAGATATTCGACCGGAAGGCCCGCCTTGGAGAACGCTCCCGCCGTCGCGGAGCCGCCGACGCCGACGAGGCCGGACAACAGCGCGGCCCCGGCAGCCGCGACAAGCAGACGGCGTGGCACATTCGCCGCCGCGCCACGCATCATTTCCACGAACTTCATGGCATTCATCCACCCCAACATTTCTGTCTGCCGCACGACGCGGTCGGATCTGTTCTGGGGGAGTGAAACACAGGCCAATGGCGCGACCGGCCCGTCGTGGCCGCGGCTCGGCGTCGCGGTCTGCTAACAATTGGGCAACACGCCGAAATACTCTCGGGGAGATCGCGACCAGCGGTGACCGGGCGCGCAGCGCGCCGGACGCGAAGAACGAACGGAGGACCATCGTGGTCAGCTGGCCGATTCCCGTCCGGGGATCGTGGCTGTGCGCCAGCCTGACTGGACCGCCCTCTGCCGGGAGGGCTACCTTTCCAGCTGGTGAAGGTCGACGCTGGTCAGGGCGCCTTTGTCGACGGTCGCGGTCATGTACGTGCAGCGCGGTTGCCGACGGCGGTCTGTCGGCGAGCCGGGGTTGAGCAGCCGCAGGCCGGTCGAGGTCGTACTGTCCCAGGGGATGTGGCTGTGCCCGAATATCAGCACGTTGCTGTCGGGGTAGAGCCGCGACATCCGCGTCCCCCGACTGGCCGCCGCGCCCGTCTCGTGGACCACCGTGACGTGCAGGCCGCACAGCACCGCGTCAGCGCGCTCGGGCAATCGTTCGCGCAACCGCGGCCCGTCGTTGTTGCCCCAGCACGCGAGGAGCCGTGCGGCCCGGGCTTGCAGTTTGTCGAGCAGTTCGACGCTCGTCCAGTCTCCGGCGTGGACGACGACGTCAGCCGCGGAAACCGCGTCCCACACCCGGGCGGGCAGGTCACGCCCCCGCTGCGGGAGGTGGGTGTCGGCGATGAGCAGCAGTCTCACGGGCCCATCTTGCTCGGGCTAGCGCTCGTTGGCGCGGGCCTCGGCTCCCGTCTCGCCGACGTCGAGCGAATCGTCGGGGCCGGTCCGGCCGACGTACGTGCCGTCCTCGTCGCAGCGGGCGGCGCGCGAACGCGACTCGTGGGTTTCGGGTTCGACGTCGGATTCGGCCTTGTGGCCCTTCGGGTCAGCCATCTGAGGTCCTTCCGCTAGTTCGCCCAATGGGTTCCCCCGACGGGTGCCGGCAAACCCGGTCGGGCTACCGGCGCGGGAAACCCCGCTCCGGTGCGGCCTCGCTCCGGCGCTACTGTCTGCATCCGGACCCAAGGAGGACACCGCATGCGCACCTTTGAATCGGTAGCCGAACTAGGCGCCGCCGCGGGCGAGACCATCGGCCAGAGTGACTGGGTGACGATCACCCAGGAGGACGTCAACCTGTTTGCGGCTGCCACCGGCGATCACCAGTGGATCCATGTCGACCCGGAGCGCGCGGCAGCAGGTCCGTTCGGCACCACCGTCGCCCACGGGTTCCTGACCCTGGCGCTGCTCCCGCGGTTGCAGCACCAGATATACGCGGTCAAGGGCATCACCGCAGCGATCAACTACGGGCTCAACAAGGTTCGCTTCCCAGCCCCGGTCCCGGTGGGTTCCCGGGTGCGTGCGCAGAGCTCACTGGTCGGTGTCGACGACCTCGGCGACGGCGCCGTGCAGGCGACGGTGCGGACGACCATCGAGATCGAGGGCTCGCCTAAGCCGGCCTGCGTGGCCGAGAGTATCGTCCGCTACATCTCTTGACGCTCCTCGGGCATGAACCGGCGCTTTGCGGTGGTCGTCGCAGAGGGACGCCGGTGGCGCGCGGGCCCAGCGGCGATCGGTTACGCCATGCCGGTTCGGTCAGCGCCTCGGCGCGCCGGGTAGGGATGAGTGTGGACAGCAACGGCGTTGTCACGGGCTGAAATTCGCGCGACCTGCGGCGGGCCGGCATCATCCCCGGCATCATCCGATGTGACTCGCCGAGCCGATGCCCCGCCGCTGGCTGCGTCGCTGTGGCTCCCTGAGGTCTCCGCGCAAAACAGTTTCGCCGAAGGTCTAGCGCAGTCTGGGGAGGACGTTGGAGGCGTAGAAGTCGATGGCGGTGACGGGATCGTCCTGGGGAAAATGCAGAAACGGGACGGCGCCGGCGTCGAGAATCGCTTGCACGGCCCGGACGTGCGCGACCGGATCGACGCCGACGGTCCAGTGGGCGAGCACCTCGTCGATGGGGTTGGACTCGGCGGCGCGCTGGATGGCGGCGGGATCGGGCTGGTCGACCGCCCCGGCGGTGAACCGCCACAAGATCGCGGCGCGGGCGGCCTGGTCCTTGTCCCCGACGACGGCGAACATCTCGGCGCGCTTGCCCAGGGTGGCGGCGTCGCGGCCGGCTGCTTTGGCGCCCGCGGCGAACGCGGCGACCAGCCCGGGGTTGGTGATGTCGCGGGCCTGGCCGATCCAGCCGTCACCGTAGCGACCGGCCAGCGTGGCGCTCTTGGGGCCGCTGGCGGCCACGAAGATCGGCGGCGGTGTGGCCGGAAGATCGTAGAGCTTCAACGAATTTGTTTGAAAGTAGCGGCCCGCGAACGAGATTCGTGAACCGCTCCACAGCTGGCGAATCAGCTTGATGGCCTCGATCAATCGGTCGCGGCGCTCGGCGTAGGGACCGAATCGGTTGGTGGCGGACTGTTCGTTGAGCCGCTCGCCGGTACCCAGTCCCAGAAACACCCGCCCCGGGTTGAGGACCGCCAGGGAGGCGAAGGCCTGGGCCACGACGGCGGGATCGTAGCGGTAGGTGGGGCAGGTCACCCCGGTGCCGAAGGAGATGCGGCTGGTGCTGTTGCCGACCAGGGCCAGCGTCAGCCAGGGGAACATCGAGTGCCCCTCGTTGTCCTGCCACGGCTGGATGTGGTCGCTGGCCCACACGTACTGAAAGCCACCGCGCTCGGCCGCCTGCGCCTGCGCCACGAGCTGATCGGTACGAAACTGCTCGTGCGAGAGCACCACGCCCACGCCCTTGGCGGCGGCCGGAGGCGGGGACGGGCCGACGGACTTGCCATGGCCGCCACCCGGTGTCCCGCAGCCCGCGGCGACCCCGGCGGCGCCCAGCACGCCCGCCCCGGCCGCCAGCTGGCCGAACAGGCGCCGCGAGATGCTGGTCACGGGACCAAACTACCCACCGACGTGTTCGGCCTGCCGCAGATCATGTGACGGGACCCGCGCGTCACGAGCAGCCAGTCAAACAAACATTCACCCACCACCCGCATTCGCCGCCGTTTCGCCGAACGGTCCCGATCCCTACTGGTCCGCGGTGGCCCGTCGCGGTAACGTCCAGCCGGGACGCACGTAGTGGCAGGTGTAGCCGTTGGGATAGCGCTGCAGGTAGTCCTGATGTTCGGGCTCGGCCTCCCAGAAGTCGCCGGCCGGGCTGACCTCGGTGACGACCTTGCCCGGCCACAGGCCCGAGGCGTCGACATCGGCGATGGTCTCCTGCGCGATCCGTTGCTGCTCGGCGTCGAGGTAGAAGATGGCTGAGCGGTAGCTCATGCCCAGGTCATTGCCCTGGCGGTTCTTCGTTGTGGGGTCATGGATCTGGAAGAAGAACTCCAGGAGGGTGCGGTAGTCGGTGACCGAGGGGTCGTAGACGATCTCGATCGCCTCGGCATGGGTGCCGTGGTTGCGGTAGGTGGCGTTGGGGACGTCGCCGCCGGTGTAGCCCACGCGGGTGGACACGATGCCGGGCTGTTTGCGGATCAACTCCTGAAGGCCCCAGAAGCAGCCGCCGGCGAGGATGGCCTTGTGGGTCGTCATTGCTTGTCCTCCTATGTGTTCGTGTCCGAACCGGTCGTCGGAAGCGGACTTCGATCAGCACGCATCTGATCGGCTCGTGTTGTGTCGTCGACAAGTGGCACAGCGGCGGCCGGAGTGGCACTGACCCAACCAGGGCCACCAAGGCCCCGGACCCTACTGTCAGTGCTCATTCGCTGCTCCGGCTCCCGACCCGACCGGGCTTGCGCTCGCCGGGAGGGGGATGACGTTGCCCAGGATAGGCTCCGGTGACGGGGTGCCATGGGTACACCATCGACGACGTGATCTGGACCGACACACACTTCCCCGCCGCCGCGGCCGATCGCCGGGCACGTCGCGGTCCGCCTCGACAAGGCCGACGTCAGCGTGTCCGGTCAGTAGGGGACCCACCCCGCCATCGCCGCGGTCTGTGCCCGGGTGTCGCTGTAGAGGCGCATCGAGACGATCAGCCCGTCACGAGTGTCGACGATGCACACGAACGGGCTGTCGTAGACGGTGCCGTCGGTGGTGGTGCTGGTGGCCTGCGCCTCGAGCACCACCGTGTCGCCCTCGTTGACGCAGCGCACGAGGTCGACGGTGACGTCGAGTTCTCGTCTGCGCCGCTCGATCGCCCGGCGGAATGTCTCCTTGTCGCAGGAGATGCGCCTATAGAGGGTCCAGTAGGTGAAGTCGTCGCTGAGCAGCGAGAAGCCCTCTTCCAGATCGCCGCCCGCGCTGGTGCTCTGGAAGAACATCCAGGCCAGTTCGCCCTGCGGGTCGTCGAACGGCGTCGTCACACCGC
>CAYVQQ010000219.1:0-5476 GCA_964453085.1 uncultured Mycobacterium sp. | reverse complement strand
GGTGGCCGCCAGTGCCGCCGCCAGGCTCTCGTGGCGGAACACCGCGGTGACATGGTCGTGAACCACCCGGAACGCCGACGCCGCGTTGATGACGGCGGCGGGATCGTCGGGATCGGCGATCTTCTGCTCGACGATCACGACGCCGTCATGCACGTACATCCGGCCGATCTCGGCCGTCTCGCGCCGGGACGCGACCCAGTGGCGCAGCGCCTCGTGGCCCTGGACGGCCCCGTGCGCATCGCCGATGTCGATGTCGTCGCTGGACAACGCCAGCAGCGTGTCGACGTCGGAGGCGTTGAGGGCATCATGCCACGCCAGAACGGTGGCGATCTCCGATGTGGTCACTCCTGTACCTCTTCTGGTGCGGACGCGCAGAGTGCGTCTGTGGTATCGGACGGGAAACGGGGTGACGACCCCTGCTGAAAGCCGGGACACCTGGAGGTGCCCACCCCGGCACCGCCGAAGCGGCCCGACCTCGCCCCCGAGGTCGACACAGAAGGCGTCATGGGTGCAAATTACCGTGCGCGGCGCGCCGCGTTGACCGAAACCGTTCGCCGCTAGAACGGGGTCCGGTCCAGCCAGGCCTGCCACACGGCGTCGTCGCCGAACACCTCGATGCCCGTGTCCGACACCCGGACCCGGCGCACCAGCGCCAGCAGTAGCTCGGTGGCGCCGCCCCGCAGCGCCGCGGTGCCCTTGCCGTGCGCGTGGGACCAGCCGATCCGGCCGTTCTCGACGGCGATGGTCCATTCGCCGGCGTCGCCCAGCCCGGCGTCGGTGGCGTGCAGGTGCAGGGTCCGGCCCGTCTCCAGCGGCAGCTCCGCGCCGTACCCGCCGGCTCCGAGCGCCACGAGTTCCAGGTATTCGGTGATGGCGTCGGCCGCGATCTGCGGTGGCAGCGTGAACTCGCCGCCGACGGCGATTGCCGCGTCGGCCCGGTGCACAGCGATCTCGTGCAGCCGGCGCCGGACCCACCAGCTCGCCGGGCGCGGGCCGAGGAACGTCCACACCGGCGTCTGCGCACCCGTCAGCTCCACCGCGTCGATCAGACACCGGGCCCCGCCCTGTAACCACGAGATCGCGTCGGCGGAGTCCGGTGGCGGTTGACCATCCTCGACGGCGCGGTAGTCCAGGGGATGGTCGAGCTTGTCCCTGACGATCTGGGCCGCCCAGCGCTGACCCCGCCCGACATGGCGGAACAGCTGCTTGAGCGTCCACCCCGGGCAGGTCGGCACCGACGTGACATCGTCGGTGGCGCGGCCGTCGCGGAACAACTCGGCGAAGGCGCTGTTCTCGTCGAGGAGGGCGGCGGCGTAGTCCACGCCGGCCAGGCTACCGCGCCCCCGGTGGCCGCAGCGCCCGCAACGGGAAAGCGTGCCGGCGCAGAGGCGGAACTCTACCGCCGCGTAAGAGTACGTGTAATGTGCCCCCGGCAGCGGTGCCGCGAAGGTACCGCCCGCTCGATCCGATCAAGGAGTGCCGATGGTCGCCCCCGACGTGGCATCACCAAGCGCCGCGGAAGTCGCCGGGGAGGCGCTTCGCCGGCGCACGTTCGCGGTGATCAGCCACCCCGACGCCGGCAAGTCAACGCTCACCGAGGCGGTGATGCTGCACGCGCGGGTGATCACTGAAGCCGGCGCCGTCCACGGCAAGGCGGGGCGCAAGTCGACGGTGTCGGACTGGATGGACATGGAGAAGGCGCGTGGCATCTCCATCTCGTCGACCGCGCTGCAGTTCGGCTACCAGCACCGCGACGGCGCCGCGTGCGTGGTGAACCTGGTCGACACCCCCGGGCACGCCGACTTCTCCGAGGACACCTACCGCGTGCTGTCGGCGGTGGACTGCGCGGTGATGCTGATCGACGCGGCCAAAGGCCTGGAACCTCAAACCCTGAAGCTGTTCCAGGTGTGCCGCCACCGGGGCCTTCCCATCATCACGGTGATCAACAAGTGGGACCGCCCGGGACGGCACGCCCTGGAGTTGCTCGACGAGATCGAGCGCCGGATCGGGCTGCGTCCGGCACCGCTGACCTGGCCGGTCGGGATCGCGGGCGACTTCCACGGCGTCATCGACCGCGCGACGGGCGAATTCGTGCGGTTCACCCGCACCGCCGGCGGGGCCACGCTCGCGCCGGAGGAGCGGATGGGTGCCGACCGTGCGCGCGAGCTGACCGGCGCCAACTTCGACACCGCGCAGGAGGAATGCGCACTGCTGTCAGCCGACGGCGCCGACTTCGACCGGGAGACCTTCCTCGCGGGCCGGACCACACCGGTGCTGTTCACCTCGGCGAGCCTCAACTTCGGGGTGAGCCAGCTGCTGGACGCCCTCATCGAGCACGCCCCCGCGCCGCAGCCCCCGGTCGACGTCACCGGACGCCGGCGCGCCATCGACGCTCCGTTCAGCGCCCTGGTTTTCAAGGTGCAGGCGGGCATGGATGCGGCCCACCGCGACCGGGTCGCCTTCGCCCGGGTCTGCTCGGGCGCCTTCCGCCGCGGTGAGGTCGTCACCCACGCCGCCAGCGGACGGCCGTTCACCACCAAGTACGCGCAATCGGTGTTCGGGCAACAGCGCAGCAGCCTCGACACCGCCTACCCCGGCGACGTGATCGGCCTGGTCAACGCGACCGCCCTGCGGCCCGGCGACACTCTCTACGTTGACGAGCCGGTGGAGTACCCGGCGATCCCGTGCTTCGCCCCCGAACACTTCGCCGTGGCCCGGGGCGCCGACACCAGCAAGCACAAACAGTTCCGGCGCGGCATCGCCCAGCTCGAGCAGGAGGGCGTGGTCCAGGTGCTGCGCTCGGATCTGCGTGGCGACCAGGCGCCGGTGCTGGCCGCCGTCGGCCCCATGCAGTTCGAGGTGGCCAGCCACCGCATGGGCGGCGAGCTGAGCGCGCCGATCCTGCTCGAACACCTGAGCTACACCGTCGCACGCCGCACCCGCCCAGAAGACGCGCAGTTCCTGCAGGCCCAACGCGGCGTCGAGGTGCTGACCCGCACGGATGGCGCCCTGTTGGCGCTGTTCTCGGACAAATGGTGGATGGAGACCATCCTGCGTAACAACCCGAACCTGGTGCTGGAGCCGCTGATCGCGGCCGCGGACTGACGCGATGCGGCAGCGACCGCGCGGCGGCGCGGACCGGCACCTGCAGATCGGCGAGGTCGCGCTGCGCACCGAGCTGTCGGTGCGCACCGTGCGCCATTACCACGACGTCGGGCTGGTCGAGCCATCGGCGCGGTCCGTGGGCGGATTCCGCCTCTACACCGAGGCCGACGTGCAGCGGCTGTTGGTGATCCGCCGGATGAGGCCGCTCGGATTCTCCCTGGCGCAGATCAAACGACTGCTCGACGCGCTCGACGTGTTCCGCGGCGGCCCGGACACCGCCGGGCCCACCGATGCGCAGCGCGAACACTCCCGCGCCGTCCTGGCGCAGTGCTGGGAGCAGACCCGCGACAGCGCCACGCGCCTGCGGCGTCACCTCGCCTACGCCGACGAACTCATCGAACTGCTGGCCGGCGCGGCGGCCGGCGCGGGCGGTCGGTAGCGCCCCCTCGGTTGCTAGGGCCGCCGCGCCCCCAGTCGGAAGACCCGCCATCCCGCCCGCTCCCAACGGGCGACGTCCAGGCAGCTGCGGCCGTCGACGATGACCCGGGCCCGCACGCGGTCGGCCAGGTCGTCGGGGTCCAGGTCGATGAACTGCCGCCACTCGGTCAGCACCAGCACGGCGTCGGCGCGCTCACAGGCCTCTTCAACCGACGTCGCGTAGTGGAGCGTCGGGAACAGCCGCTGCGCGTTGTCCAGCGCCTTGGGGTCGTACACGTTGACCGCGGCGCCGTTGAGCTGCAATTGGCCGGCGACGTTGAGCGCCGGCGAGTCGCGCACGTCGTCGGATTCGGGTTTGAACGCCGCACCGAGGACGGCGATGTTGGCGCCCAGCAGCGAGCCGCCGCAGGCGGCGCTGGCGAGCTCGACCATCCGAGTGCGGCGGCGCATGTTGATGCTGTCCACCTCACGCAGGAACGTCAGCGCCTGGTCGGCACCCAGTTCGCCGGCGCGGGCCATGAACGCGCGGATGTCCTTGGGCAGGCAGCCGCCGCCGAAACCCAGGCCGGCGTTGAGGAACTGGCGTCCAATCCGCGGGTCGTAGCCGAGCGCGTCGGACAGCAGGCTGACGTCGGCACCCGCGGCCTCGCATACCTCGGAGATGGCGTTGATGAACGAGATCTTGGTCGCCAGGAAGGCGTTCGCCGACACTTTGACCAGCTCCGCGGTCTGCAGGTCGGTCACCAGGAACGGGATCCCGGCCGCCAGCAGCGAGGCGTACAGTTCGCGGACCGCAGGCTCGGCGCGGACCGAATCTTCTTGCACGCCGAGCACGATGCGGTCCGGCTGCAGGGTGTCGTGCACGGCGTAGCCCTCGCGCAGGAACTCCGGGTTCCACGCGATCTCCACGTCGACCCCGGAGGGCGCCAGCGCCGCCGCCCGTCGGCTCAGCTCGGCCGCGGTGCCCACCGGCACCGTCGACTTGCCGACGAGCACCGACGGCCTGGTCAGCCGGGGCACCAGCTTGTCGATGACGGCATGGACGTGGCACAGGTCCGCGCCGTACTCACCCTTCTTCTGCGGGGTGCCCACGCCCAGAAAATGCACGTCGGCGAAGTCGGCGGCCAGTTCGTAGTCGGTGGTGAACCGCAACCGGCCCGCGGCGAGGTTCTCGGTCAACAACGTGCGCAGACCGGGCTCGTAGAAGGGGATGTCTCCCCCGGCGAGCTTGGCGACCTTCCCCGGGTCGATGTCGACCCCCACGACGTCGTGGCCCAGCTCCGCCATCCCTACCGCATGGGTGGCTCCCAGATAACCGGTGCCGAACACGGTGCATCGCATACCACCCGGTTGTAGGCGGCCGCGATGAGCTAACTGCGTCGAACCGCTGAGCGGTAGCTAAACGGCAGATGACACCTGACACCGACCGGCCAGGCGCACTAAAGCCTCGGGATACCGATCCCGGGGATGCCGATCCCGCCGTGGCCGCGGCCGAACCCGTCGCGCGGGATCCCCGGAAATCCGCCGCGGTCGTCGCCGCCCCCGAACGGCCCCTTCGGAGCGGGCCCGGGCCCACCGAGGAAGGGGGGCAGCGGGAGCGGGATCTGCACCGGCGGCAGGGGGGGCAGCGGCGGCGGGGCGGCTGGCGGAGGCGGGGCGGGCGCGATCGGCGCCGGAGCGGGGGCCCGAGGCGCCAGAACCGGAGCCTGAGGCGCCGGGGCCGGAGCCTGCGGCGCGGGGGCCTGAGGCGCCGGGGCCGGGGCGGGCGCCGCCGGCTTGGGGGCGGGCACGATCGCCGCCGGTGCCGGCGCGGGGTGTGCGGGAGCGACGAGTTTGTGCCCGGGAGCGGGCCGTACGTCGGCGGTGGGGCGGATGGCGCTCGCCAGGGCGACGGCCAGTGCCGCCACCCCGACGATGAACACCCCGCCCAACG
>CAYVQQ010000218.1:0-5523 GCA_964453085.1 uncultured Mycobacterium sp. | reverse complement strand
CAAGCAGTTCGGAGTGGATCTCGGGGTGGCGTTCCAGCTCCGCGACGACGTACTGGGCGTTTATGGGGACCCGTCGGTGACCGGCAAGCCGTCCGGCGACGACCTGCGGTCGGGAAAGCGGACGGTGCTACTGGCCGAGGCGGTCGAATTGGCGGACAAGTCGGATCCGGCGACGGCCCGGCTGTTGCGCGCCTCGATCGGCGCCGAGCTGACCGACGCGCAGGTCGACGAGTTGCGCGATGCCATTGCGGCGGTGGGCGCGCTGCAGGCGGCCGAGCAGCGCATCGCCGCGCTAACGCAGCGGGCACTGGCCACGCTGGCATCGGCCCCCGTCAACGCGGCAGCCAAAGCGGGGCTGTCCGCACTGGCCAGGATGGCCACGAACCGGTCCGCCTGAGCCGATGGAAACCCCGTCGAGTCCGACGCAGACCCCGGCCGCCGGCCCGTCCACGGTGAGACACCGCTACGCCCGACGGTTCTCACGGCTGCTGGCGTTCGTCGCGGGCCCGGAATCGCGACCGGCGAAGCTGGGACTCCTCGGCTCCGCGCTGATCACCCTGGGCGGACTGGGCGCGGGCAGCACCCGCCAGCACGACCCGCTGCTGGCGTCGGTCCACCTGTCGTGGCTGCGCTTCGGCCACGGGCTGGTGCTGTCGTCGATCGTGCTGTGGGCCGGCGTGGGTCTCATGCTGATCGCATGGCTGGCATTGGGCCGGCGCGTGCTGGCCGGGGGCGCGAGCGAATACGTGATGAAGGCCACCACCGGGTTCTGGCTGACACCGCTGCTGGTGTCCGTGCCCGTGTTCAGCCGGGACACGTATTCCTACCTGGCTCAGGGAGCGCTGCTGCGCGACGGGCTGGACCCCTACGCGGTGGGCCCCGTGGCCAACCCGAACTCGTTGTTGGACAACGTAAGTCCCATCTGGACGATCACAACCGCGCCGTACGGGCCGGCGTTCATCCTCGTCGCGAAGTTCGTCACGGTCATCGTCGGCGACAACGTGGTGGCCGGGACCATGTTGCTGCGACTGTGCATGCTGCCCGGGTTGGCGCTGCTCATCTGGGCTGCTCCCCGGCTGGCGCATCACCTGGGCACCAACGGCTGCCTCGCGCTGTGGGTCTGCGTCCTCAACCCGCTGGTGCTCATCCACCTGATGGGCGGGGTGCACAACGAGATGCTGATGGTCGGGCTCATGACCGCCGGCATCGCCCTGACCTTCGGCGGCCGCCACCTGCCGGGCGTCGCGCTGATCACCGTGGCGAGCGCGGTCAAGGCCACCGCGGCGATCTCGTTGCCGTTCCTGGTCTGGGTGTGGATGCGGCATCTGCGCAACCGCCGGGGATTCCCTCCGGCGCGGGCCTTCCTGACGGCCCTGGCGCTGTCCCTGCTCGTCTTCGCCGCGGTGTTCGGGATCTTGTCCGCCGCGGCCGGCGTCGGTCTGGGCTGGCTGACCGCGCTGGCCGGGTCGGTGAAGATCATCAACTGGCTGACCGTGCCGACCGGGGTGGCGAACCTGATCCACGCCTGGGGCAGCAACTTCTTCACGTTCGGCTTCTATCCCCTGCTTCGCGTCACCCGGATGATCGGGATCGTGGTGATCGTGGCAGCACTGCCGCTGCTGTGGTGGCGGTACCGCCGCGACGACCGCGCCGCGCTGACCGGCATCGCGTGGTCGATGCTGGTCGTGGTGTTGTTCGTGCCGGCCGCGCTGCCCTGGTACTACTCCTGGCCGCTTGCGGCCGCGGCGCCGCTGGTCGAGTCCCGGCGTGCGGTTGCCGTCATCGCGGCGTTCTCGACGTGGGTGATGGTCATCTTCAAGCCAGACGGCTCCCACGGCATGTACTCGTGGCTGCATTTCTGGCTGGCCACCGGTTGCGCCGTGATGGCGTGGTACACGCTGAGACGGACCGCTGCCGCGCCGCCGGAGGAACGGGCCCAGGGAGCCGTCAGTACGCCATAGCCTGAGCCCGGCGCACGACCTCCCGTGCCTGGTGGGCGTGCAGGGCGTCGACCGGGCGGGCGTTGCTGACGACGTCCCGGCTGCCGTCGCGGGTGATGGTCAGCGACGGATCCGGGGTGAACAGCCACCGCAGGATCTCTGTCTCGCGGTAACCTCCGTCGCGCAGGATGGTCAGCAGCCCGGGCAGGCACTTGACCACCTCACCGGTGCCGGTGAAGAACACCTGCGGGATCACCACGTCGCCGTCGCGGCGGAGCGCGACCAGATGGCCCTCCCGCAACTGCTGGTGAACCTTGCCGACCGGCACGCCGAGCAACTCGGCGACCCGGGGCAGGTCATATGTTGGCTCGTCGGGATCGATGACGTCGTCGCCGGCCGGGATACTGCCCACCGGGCCAGTGTATGCCCTGTTCGGCGCGGTGAGCACGAAGGTTTGCGGCCGGGTGCCGCCGGCGCACCTACGATTGCCCGGTGGCGGGCGCAGGGATCGAGGAGCTGGACGGCACGCTGCTGGACGGCCGCTACCTCGTGGAGTCGAAAATTGCCAGCGGGGGTACCTCCACGGTGTACCGCGGGCTCGACGTCCGGCTCGACCGCCCCGTCGCGGTGAAGGTCATGGACCCCCGCTTCGCCGGTGACGAGCAGTTCCTGGCCCGCTTCCGGCTCGAGGCGCGCGCGGTCGCGCGGTTGAAGCACCCGGGACTGGTCGTGGTCTACGACCAGGGGTTGGACGCCCGTCACCCGTTTCTGGTCATGGAACTGGTCAGGGGCGGCACGCTGCGCGAGTTGCTGGCCGAGCGCGGCCCGATGCCGCCCCACGCCGTCGCGGCGGTGCTTCGCCCGGTGCTGGGCGGGCTGGCCGCCGCGCACGGTTCCGGCCTGGTGCACCGCGACGTCAAACCCGAGAATGTGCTGATCTCCGACGAAGGCGAGGTGAAGATCGCCGATTTCGGGCTGGTTCGCGCCGTCGCCGCGGCCGGGATCACCTCCACCGGCGTCATTCTGGGAACGGCGGCCTACCTGTCACCCGAGCAGGTCCGCGACGGCCCACCGAATCAAGCCGGCCCCCGCAGCGATGTCTACTCCACCGGGATCCTCACCTACGAGCTGCTGACCGGACGCACACCGTTCACCGGTGACTCGGCATTGTCGATCGCCTACCAGCGCCTGCACCACGATGTGCCACCGCCCAGCGCGGCGATCGACGGCGTGCCGCCGCAGTTCGACGAGTTGGTGCTGCGCGCGACCGCCCGCAACCCCGCCGAACGATATGCAGACGCGACCGAGATGGCCGCCGATCTGGAGGCGATCGTCGACGAACTCGACTTACCGCCCTTCCGGGTACCCGCCCCGAGCAACTCCGCCCAGCACCGGTCGGCAGGACTGCAGCACAGCCGGATGGCGGGACGCGGGCCCACGCCGGTTGGCCGGCCCACCCGCCAGCTCACCCGCGGGCCCGGGGACTGGTCCGCGGCGCAACCCGCGGCGGAACCGGACGAATACGAATACGAGCCCCTGTCAGGGCAATTCGCCGGGATCCCGCTGAGCGACCTCGTGTGGGCCCGTCAGCGTGGCCGGTGGACGGTGCTGATCTGGGTGGCGGTCCTGCTGGCCCTCACCGGGCTCGTGGCAACCGTGGCGTGGACGATCGGCAGCAACCTGAGCGGCCTGCTGTGAGGCCGCGAGTGCGCGGGTGGAGCCGGACCTAACAGAGCCGGACCTAAAGATGATTGGCACCGCACGACCCCGCACAGGCCGACCCTCAGTCGCGCAGCATCTCGGCGACCAGGAACGCCAACTCCAGCGACTGCTGGGTGTTCAGGCGCGGGTCACAGGCCGTCTCGTAGCGCCCCACCAGGTCGGTGTCCGAGATGTCTTGCGCGCCACCGAGGCATTCGGTGACGTTCTCGCCGGTGATCTCGACGTGGATACCACCCGGATGGGTGCCCAGCGCCCGGTGCACCTCGAAGAATCCCTGCACCTCGTCGACGATGCGGTCAAAGTGGCGGGTCTTGTACCCGTTGGACGACTCGTGGGTGTTGCCATGCATCGGGTCGCACTGCCAGATCACCTGGTGACCGGCGGCCTGCACCTTCTCGACGATCGGCGGCAGCAGGTCGCGGACCTTGCCGTTCCCCAACCTGCTGACCAGCGTCAGCCGGCCGGGCTGGTTGTGCGGGTCGAGCCGCTCCACGTATTCGACGGCGAGTTCGGGGGTCATCGTCGGGCCGATCTTCACGCCGATCGGGTTGGCGATCACCTCGGCGAACGCGACGTGCACACCGTCGAGCTGACGGGTGCGGTCACCGATCCACATGGTGTGCGCCGACAGATCGTAGAGCCGGGGCACGCCGTCCTCGCCCTCGGACAGCCGCAGCATGGCCCGCTCGTAGTCAAGCACCAATGCCTCGTGGCTGGCGTAGATCTCGGCGGTCTGCAGGTTGCGGTCGGCCACTCCGCACGCGCTCATGAAGCGCAGCGCGCGGTCGATCTCGGTGGCCAGCGCCTCGTATCGCGCTCCGGCCGGCGAAGTCCGGACGAATTCGCGGTTCCAGTCGTGCACCCCCGTCAGCGAGGCCAGCCCCGACGAGGTCAGGGCCCGCACGAGGTTCATCGCCGCGCTGGCGTTGGCGTAGGCGCGCACCAGCCGCGACGGGTCGTGCTCGCGCACGGCGGCGTCCGGGGCGAAGCCGTTGACCATGTCGCCGCGGTACGACTTCAGGCCCAGCGCGTCAAGGTCGGACGAGCGCGGCTTGGCGTACTGACCCGCGATGCGGGCCACCTTGACCACCGGCATGCTGGCTCCGTAGGTCAGTACCACGGCCATCTGCAGCAGGGCCCGGATGTTGCCCCGGATGTGGGGTTCGGTGTTGTCGGTGAACGTCTCCGCGCAGTCGCCGCCCTGCAGCAGGAACGCTTCCCCCCTGGCCACCGCGGCCAGGTGTTCCTGCAGGCGCACGATCTCGGACGGCACCGTCACCGGCGGCACGCTCTCCAGGACCGTGCGCATCGCGGCGGCCTGGTCGGCCGCCCAGCTGGGCTGCTGGGCGGCGGGCTTGGCCAGGGCGGCGTCGAGGCGGGCGCGCAGCTCGGTCGGCAGCGGCGGTAGCGAAGGCAGCTGGTCGATCGGGACGTCGACGGTCCAGTTCATCGGTCCATGGTAACCGGCACCCGACACGGGTAGTTCGGGCCTGATCAGGACGAACGCCGTCCCACCGGCGGCTCGCCGGGCAACTGTCCCTGCCAGCGCCGCCGCGCGTGTGGCTGATCAGCGCGCTCCAGCCGGATCGCTTCGACCTGCCCGAGCTGCGCCGCCTGCTCATGCGCCAGCGCGACGAACCGGCCGTGCGCGGCTCCGTGCAGCTTGCCCGGGCGACGCAGCGGCAGACCCTGGCCCGG
This sequence comes from uncultured Mycobacterium sp., assembly GCA_964453085.1. Classification (GTDB taxonomy): domain Bacteria; phylum Actinomycetota; class Actinomycetes; order Mycobacteriales; family Mycobacteriaceae; genus Mycobacterium. The sequence continues at coordinate 163 of CAYVQQ010000218.1, read as the reverse complement.
TGGATCGAGAAGCAGGACCTCGGCCAGCGCCTCGCCGCCCTCGATCGCCTGGAAGTGGCCGCCACCGAGGACCTCGCCGCCCGCGTGGGCGTGCCGCTGATCGAGAAGGCCCTGCCGCGCATGGTCGAGGACCCCGCCTGCCGCATGGCGCTGGCGGACGAGG
>CAYVQQ010000217.1:0-5582 GCA_964453085.1 uncultured Mycobacterium sp. | reverse complement strand
TGACGGTGACCCCCCCGCCTCCGCCCCCGCCCCCTCCGCCGCCGCCGGCTCCGCCGCCGGCCACCTCGACCGCCGCGGCACCCCCGCCGACGAGCACAAACCCGCCCGGTCCGCGGCAGGTCACCTACTCAGTGACCGGTACCAAGGCACCCGGCGACATCATCTCGGTGACCTACGTCGACGCCTCCGGTCGGAGGCGCACGCAGCACAACGTGTACATTCCCTGGTCGATGACCGTCACGCCGATTTCGCAGTCCGACGTGGGGTCGGTTGAGGCGTCAAGCCTTTTCCGACTGAGCCGGCTCAACTGCTCGATCACCACGAGTGACGGAACGGTGCTGTCCTCGAACTCCAACGACGCGCCGCAGACCAACTGCTGATGGTGAGCAAACATCCTTACCGGCGGGGCTCGGATGCCATTGCTCCGGAGGTGATCGACCGCATCCTGATCGGGGCGTGTGGGGCGATCTGGCTGGTGTTGCTCGGCGTGAGCGTCGCCACCGGTGTCGCGCTGGTGGACCTGGGTCGCGGTTTCCACAAGGTGTCCGCCAACGGCACGCACACCACCTGGGTGTTGTACGCGGTCATCGTCGTCTCCGCGCTGATCATCGCCGGGGCCATCCCGGTGCTGTTGCGGGCTCGCCGTACGGCCCAGGAGGAGTGCCCTGCCCGGCCTACGGCCGGGGTCGGCGGTGCCCCGCTACAGACCGGCTTCCAGTCCGGATGCGGGACGGGGGAGCGTGGGCACGGGCCCGGGGTGCAGCCCGCGGAGCCGTCTGTCGCGTGGTCCGGTGAGGCGGTGGATCGCGTGTGGTTGCGCGGCACCGTGTTGCTCGCGGGCACGATGGGCACCGCGCTGGTTGCGGTCGCGGTGGCGACATACCTGATGGCCGTGGGACACGACGGCCCATCCTGGGTCGGCTACGGGCTGGCCGGGGCGGTCACGGCGGCGATGCCGGTGGTCGAGGTCCTGCACGTTCGGCAGCTGCGCCGCCTGTTGGCCGTCCCCGGGTAGTCCGCGGGGCGAAGCCGGTCGACGGGTTCCCGCCGCCGGAGCCCCGGGAAGGGGCCGCGCAGCGGCCCGTCGGCGTCGGCCTGATCTCCCGTTCGGACTGCCACCGCCGCCCAGCGTCACGGCGAGATTGTTGACGACGGGTGAGAATCCGGCCAGCCCACCTGCGTACGGAATTTGAGAGTTGACCCGTGATGTGCGGTGTGCGGGTCATCGGGATCGGCAAGGGGAACCCGGGCCGCCGAGGCCATGGGGATCACTGCATGTTGGGGATCACTGCGTGTTCCAGTCGGTGGTCTCGGCCGTGCGCGGGCGCCCACCAAACCCAGATGTCGGTGGTCAACTCAACGGTGGTGCTGTGGGGAAGTCCTACCGCGTGGCGCCGACACCGGCCGCGGTACCGGTCTGCGCCTGGAGGTGACGGTCAGCGCCCGTGGCTGCCGTCAAACCCGCTTATGGGTCAACCCTCAAAGCCCGGTGGGGCGCCGAAAACGTCTCTGGCCCCTCACCGGGGTGGGGGGCCAGAGACGCTGATGTTGTCGAGCTAGTGCTGGTCGTGCTCGCGGTTGCTGGAACCGGTGACGCTGTCCTGGTGCTCGCGCAGGGCGGTCAGGGCGCGTTGCTCGGCGGCATGCGCCGCCTCGCGCAGCGCCGCATCCTCCGACGCCGGGTCGGCCCTCAACAGGGTGCCGCTGCCCGGCGACCCGGCCGAGCCCAGCTTGTTCATCCGCTTCGGCAGCGGCGCGCCCTGGTATTCCAACGGAATCGGGTGCCCGTGCTCGTCGACCGGACCGAGCGGCTGGTGCAACTCGATGTAGGCGCCATGCGGCAACCGCTTGATGATGCCCGTTTCGATGCCGTGCTCGAGCACCTCACGGTCGCTGCGCTGCAGGGCGATGCACCACCGGTAGGTGACGAAGTACACGATCGGCGGCAGCACCACCATGCCGATACGCCCGATCCACGTCGTCGCGTTAAGCGAGATATTGAACTTCAGCGCGATGATGTCGTTCATGGCGCTCAGCGTGAGCACCATGTAGAGCGCGATCGCCATCGCACCGATCGCCGTCCGCACCGGGGCATCCCGGGGGCGCTGCAGCAGGTTGTGGTGCGCTTTGTCACCGCTGAACCGCTTCTCCAGGAAGGGATAGATGATCAGCAGGATGAAGACCACTGCCATGAGCACCGCGACCCAGACCGCTGCGGGGATGGTGTGGTGCCAGAAGTAGAACTCCCACGGCGGCCAGATACGCGCCAGACCCTCGGTCCACATCATGTAGAAGTCCGGCTGCGAGCCCGCCGAGACGTGTGAAGGTTTGTAGGGCCCGAGGTTCCAGATCGGGTTGATCTGCAGCAGACCGCCCATCAGCCCCAGCACACCGACGATCGCCGCGAAGAACGCGCCGGACTTGACCGCGAAGATCGGCATGACGCGGACGCCGACCACGTTGTGCTCGGTGCGGCCCGGTCCCGGGAACTGCGTGTGCTTCTGGAACCACACCATGGCCAGGTGCGCGCCGATCAGCGCGAGGATGATGCCGGGCAGCAGCAGGATGTGCAGGGAGTACATGCGCGGGACGATGTAGCCCGCGTCGGCGCAGTGATATCCCACCCCGCCGCAGGGGAAGTCACCGCCGAACAGGGCCCAGTGCAGCCAGGTGCCGATCACCGGCATGCCCAGCGTGATCGCGGACAGCGCGGCGCGCACCCCGATGCCCGACAACAGGTCGTCGGGCAGCGAGTAGCCGAAATACCCCTCGAACATCGCCAGGATGAGCAGCAGCGAGCCGATCACCCAGTTGGCCTCGCGGGGACGCCGGAACGCACCGGTGAAGAAGATGCGCGCCAGGTGCACCATGATCGCAGCGGCGAACATCAGCGCGGCCCAGTGGTGCACCTGCCGGACGAACAGGCCGCCGCGCACCTCGAAGGAGATGTCCAGGGTGGAGGCGAAGGCCTTCGACATGTCGACGCCACGCAGCGGCTGGTAAGCGCCGTTATAGGTGACCTCGCCCATGGTGGGGTCGAAGAACAGCGACAGGTACACGCCGGTGAGCAGCAGCACGACGAAGCTGTACATCGCGACCTCGCCGAGCAGGAACGACCACTGCGTCGGGAAGACCTTGTTGAGCTGTCGCCGCACCGCCGCCGAAGGGTGGTACCGGGAGTCGATGTCCTGGCCGTGGCGGACCAGGACATCGCCGATCTTTGGCGGATTGAGTTTCGGACTCATGTGGTGCGCTCCCAGAATGCCGGTCCGACGGGTTCGACGAAGTTGCCGTTGGCAACCAGATACCCGTTGCTGTCAATGGTGATGGGCAGCTGCGCCAATGCGCGCGCCGCGGGCCCGAATATCGGCTTGGCGTAATGCAGGGCGTCGAATTGCGACTGGTGACACGGGCACAGGATCCGGTAGGACTGCTCCTCGTACAGCGACGCCGGGCAGCCCAGGTGCGAGCAGACCTTCGTGTAGGCGAACAGGTCGCCGAAGTTGAAGCTCTCCTGGCCCTGCCGCTTGACGACGCGGGGCATGTCGGTGGGCCGGATGCGGATGAGCATGACCGGATTGCGGACGCCCATCTGGATGCCGCGCAGCTTCTCCCGTGACTCGGATGTGGTGCCATCGCCGTCGGACTCCCGCCAGGGGAACACGGTTTCCATGCCGCCGGCGTCGATGTCTTCCGGGCGCATCTTGATGAACGGCGCGCCCTCGGTGGTGCCGGTCGCGCGCGCGAGGTAGATCGTCTCGCCGTGGTAGCGAGGGGTCCAGCCGGACGTCCAGAGCACCGCCTCCATGCCGTTCTCGGTGGGTACCACCGGCTTCCACGGATTCTTGATCAGCCCGCCGATGGATGCCACCAGTGTGCTGAGGCCGAACGCACCCAGGCCGATGCCCAGCGATACCCCGACGAGCTTGCGGCGGCCGATGGTCGACGACTGGTAGGCGTCGGTCAGGTTGGCCGCCACGGTCTTGCGGTCGATCTCGCGGGAGGCGCCGTCGTGACGCTGCTGGATCGAGATCTCCTCGGGGATGAACCGCTTCTGGTAGAGGATCGCGCCGATGGCGATCGCCAGGATCGACATCCCGAACGTCAGGCCGTACAACGGTGTGGTCAGCGTGTAGAAGATGCTGCCCGGGGCGTCCTTGGGCTTGTACTCCCATGGCCAGAACAAGAAGATCAGCAGCAACGCCAGCCCGAAGCCGCCGCCCGCCAGGAGCCACATGGCCACGCGGCGTTCGGCGCGCTTCTCGGCCTTGGTGCCCTCGACCGGCCAGCGCGGTTCCTTGAAGACGGTCTCGACGCCGTCAAGCTTGCCGCCCAGTTCGAGCAGTTGCTGTTGGGACATGCCGGCCAGCGCGGCATCGTCAGGCTCGTGCGCCGGCGAGGTTCCGCCGGTGTCGGAGCCGCCGTGGTCGATGTCGCTCATGCTCGTGCCCCAATCCACAGTGCCAGCCCGATGGCAGCGACCATCCCGATGATCCAAAGCGCCATGCCCTCGGGGGCGGGTCCGAAGCCACCGAGGCCGTAGCCGCCGGGCTGGCGTTCCTCGGAGACCGTCTTCACGTAGGCGATGATGTCCTTCTTGTTTTCGAAGGACAGCTGGCGGTCGGAGAACTTCGGCATGTTCTGCGGACCGGTGCGCATCGCGGCGAGGATCTGCTGTTCGTTGGCAGGCGCGAGGTCCGGTGCGTACTTGCCCGACGACAGCGCCCCACCCTTGCCGGTGAAGTTGTGGCACGACGAGCAGTTGAGCCGGAAGAGGTCGCCGCCGCGGCCGATGTCGCTGCCGCGCAGCGATTGCATCGCCAGGCTGCCGTCGGCGTTGCGGACGACGGTCGGGCCGCCGCCGTTGGCCTGCACGAAGGCGCCGAGCGCGTCGATCTGCGACTCGTCGAAGACCGGCTGCTTGCGCGGCGCCTGCGCCTCGCCGCGCATAGCAGGCATGCGTCCGGTGGACACCTGGAAGTACACGGCCTCCTCGCCGACACCGATGAGGCTCGGCCCGCGTTCGTTCACGCCCTGCAGGTTGGCACCGTGGCACGACACGCAGGACGTGTCGAACAACTGCTTGCCGGTGCGCAGTAGCGCCGAGGACGACTCGTCGGCGACGGCCACCTGCGGCGTGGGCGTCAGCACGGCGGCCAGGCCGCCGGCGATCGTCAACGCAATCAGCAGCAACAAGCCGCCCGACAGGCGGCGGTGCAACCGCCGCCGCGCGCGATCACGCATTTCCGGCGGTTGGCGCCGCTCGGCGGCGGCGGACCGGCTAGACCCCAGCATTTTCAACCGTGCACTCCTCTTCGTCCAGCGCAGGATCATCGAATGAAATAGATGACGGTGAACAGCCCGATCCACACGATGTCGACGAAGTGCCAGTAATAGGAGACGACGATGCTCGCCGTCGCCTGTGCGGGCGTGAACTTGCTCATCGTCGTGCGGATCAGCAGAAAGATGAAGGCGATCAGACCGCCGGCGACGTGCAATCCGTGGAAGCCGGTGCACAGGTAGAACACCGTGCCGTAGGCGCTTCCGGGGATGGTCGTGCCGTGGGTCACCAGATGGAAGTA
>CAYVQQ010000216.1:0-5635 GCA_964453085.1 uncultured Mycobacterium sp. | reverse complement strand
TCCGCCCTGCCTCGGGGAGGTCGCCGACATCGTCCGCCGCCACGGCCGACTGTTGGCCGCCCATTTCGGGGAGGACAAGGCCATGCGCGACATCCGCAAGCATGTCGCCTGGTATCTGCACGGTTTCCCCGCCGGATCCGAATTGCGCCGGGCGCTGGCCATGGTCAAGACGCTCGACGAGCTCGACTCGCTGCTGGGCCGGTTGGACCGGACCGCGCCGTTCCCGGAGGCGGCCGGCGGCCCGCGGGGGCGGCAGGGGTCACCAGCCCGCGTGGCCCTGCCCGACGGCTGGCTGAACGACCCGGATGACTGCACGGTCCCGGCCGGAGCGGACACCATGCACTCTGGCGGCTGAACCCGGGCGCGACATCGCGTCCGGACCCGGAACTCAGTACGATGTGGGCCTTGCTGTGTTGCGCTTCCCGGCGGACGGATTCAGGGCCGTCGCGGAGGCGCGACGAACTCCGTGCACCCTCGAGAGCCCGCGGTGCGGCGGTGATGAGGTGCCACGGATGCGCGGTTGACGTCAGCATCGAAGAATCGGAGGCCGGCAGGACATGAGTGACGGCGGGACAGACGCCGCTCCTGGCGACCGGCGCGGGTCCGGCCCCGGTGCGGACCGGCGCGTCGCGCCATGGGAGCGGTTCTCCGAACCGGCGCCGGATCACAACCTGCACCGATGGCAGCCCGTCGCCCCCGACCAGCGCATCGAATCCGACGAACGGGAGCCCGGCGAACCTTTCACGTCCGCAGAACCCGACGAATCCGACGACGCGGAGGAACGCAAGCCCGGCGACCGCGGGCCGGGCGGATCCCACACCCGGGGCGGGATCACCGTCGCCGACCTGATCGCCAGGCTCGGCGCCCAGCCCCCCGATCGGCCCAGGCGCCACCGCGTGGCCGACGATCCCCCGGAGACGACGGACCCGAACGCCTCACTTCCGGGCACCGTGCCCGAGACGTCCGTCGATCAACAGATGCCAGTCATCGCCACCCCGGCCTATTCGCTCGAGCTCGGCCCGGAGGCCCCCGAACCTGAGGTCTCGACCTATCCGCACGGCGACGACCCTGAACCGCAGGACTCACCCAGCACGGCGCCCACCACGGCGTGGCGCAGGCTGCTGCGCAGCCGCGGTCGCCGGACCCCGCCCGTCGAGGCTCCCGAACGACGCAAGCCGAAATCCATGCCCGGGCACCGGCCCCTGCTCTTCGCCGCCCGCTCGCTGGCGGCGCTGCTCGCCGTGTTGTCCCTCGCCATGACCGGCGGGGCATGGCAGTGGGCGACGTCGAAGAACAGCCGCCTCAACACCGTCAACGCGCTCGACCCGCACTCGCGCGACATCGTCGATCCCGGCGGCCAGTACGGCGACGAGGACTTTCTGATCGTCGGCATGGATTCGCGCCTCGGGGACAACGCCAACATGGGCGCCGGCGATGCCGACGACGCCGGCGGCGCGCGGTCGGACACCGTGATGCTGGTCAACATTCCGGCGAACCGCAAACGCGTCGTCGTGGTCTCCTTTCCCCGTGACCTGGCGATCACCCCGATCCAGTGCGAGGTCTGGAACCCCGAAACCGGCAAGTACGGCCCGATTTACGACGACAAGACGGGCACGTGGAGCCCGCGGGTGGTCTACACCGAGACCAAACTGAACTCGACGTTCTCCTTCGGCGGCCCGAAATGTCTGGTGAAAGAGATCCAGAAGCTGTCGGGGCTGAGCATCAACCGGTTCATCGCCGTCGACTTCTCCGGATTCGCCAAGATCGTCGAAGCCCTCGGCGGCGTCGAGGTGTGCACCAGTACGCCGCTGTACGACTACGAACTGGGCACGGTGCTCAAGCACGCGGGGCGCCAGGTCGTCGACGGACCGACCGCGCTCAACTACGTGCGGGCCCGGCAGGTCACCACCGAGAACAACGGCGACTACGGCCGCATCAAGCGCCAGCAGTTGTTCCTCTCATCGCTCTTGCGCTCACTCATCTCCGAGGACACTTTGCTGGACCTCAACAAACTCAACAACGTCGTCAACCTCTTCATCGGCGACAGTTACGTCGACAACGTCAAGACGAAAGACCTCGTCCAGCTCGGGCAGTCACTGCAAGGAATCGCGGCCGGGCACATCACCTTTGTCACCGTGCCGACCGGGATCACCGACGCGAACGGTGACGAGCCGCCGCGCACGGACGACATGCGGGCACTCTTCAACGCCATCATCGACGACGATCCCCTGCCCTTGGAGAACGACCACAACGCACAACGGCTGGGGGCCTCCTCGGCCTCGGGATCGATGACCGCCCCCACCGCCACGCCCGTCCCGGCCGAGACGCCGGCGCCGGCGCCGAGGCCCGAGGTACGGCGCGAACAGGTCACGACGACCTCGCCGCACGAGGTGACAGTGCGGGTGTCCAACGCGACCGCCGAAATGGGGCTCGCCGCCGCCGCCACCACCCAGCTCAAGCGGGACGGGTTCAACGTGATGGCACCCGACGACTACCCCAGCACACTGAAGGCCACGACGGTGTTCTTCTCACCCGGCAACGAACATGCCGCTGCGACGGTGGCGTCGGCGTTCGCGAATTCCAAGGTGCACCGGGTATCGGGCTACGGACAGGTCGTCCAGGTGGTGCTCGGCCCCGACTTCAACTCCGTCACCGATCCGCCGCCCACCGGCTCGCCGGTCAGCGTGCAGATCGAACGCAACTCCGGCGACACGCCGTCCAAGCTGCCCGAAGACCTGACGGTCACCAACGCGGCCGATACAACCTGCGAATAGCCTGAATGGGTGAGCATACGCGCCCCGTTCCCGACGTCGAGAACGTAGGCTGGACGAAATGCGGACCGCCTTCCACGAGCAGCTTGCCGGTTTGTCCGAGCAGCTTGGCCAGATGTGCGGGCTGGCGGGCGTTGCGATGGAACGCGCCACCCAGGCCCTGCTGCAGGCCGACCTCGCCCTGGCCGAACAGGTGATCTCCGACCACGAACAGATCGCGGCGATGAGCGCCAGCGCCGAGGAGTGCGCCTTCGTGCTGCTGGCGTTGCAGGCGCCGGTGGCGGGTGACCTTAGGGCGATCGTGAGCGCCATCCAGATGGTCGCCGACATCGACCGGATGGGCGCGCTGGCCCTGCACGTCGCCAAGATCGCCCGCCGACGGCATCCGCAGCACGCGCTGCCGGAGGAGGTCAACGGATACTTCGCCGAAATGGGGCGGCGCGCAGTCGATTTGGGGAACAGCGCGCGAGAGGTGGTGCTGTCCCACGACCCGGAGAAAGCCGCCCGGATCCGCGAAGAAGACGACGCCATGGACGACCTGCACCGCCACCTGTTCTCGGTGCTGATGGACCGCAAATGGAAGTACGGGGTGGCCGCGGCGGTCGACGTGACGCTGCTGGGCAGGTTCTATGAGCGCTTCGCCGACCATGCGGTCGAGGTGGCGCGGCGAGTCATCTTCCAGGCGACCGGCAGCCTTCCCGAAGACGAGGGCAGGGCATCCTCCGCCATCTGAACCTCAGCCGAAACGACCGGAGATGTAGTCCTCGGTGGCCTTCTCGCGGGGGTTGGAGAAGATCTTTTCGGTGTCGTCGATCTCGACGAGCTGGCCGGGCTTGCCGGTTGCCTCCAGGTTGAAGAACGCCGTGAGGTCGCTGACCCGGGCGGCCTGCTGCATGTTGTGGGTGACGATGACGATCGTGTAGTCCTGCTTCAACTCACTGATCAGGTCTTCGACCGCCATCGTCGAGATCGGGTCCAGCGCCGAGCATGGCTCGTCCATCAGCAACACGTCGGGCTGCACTGCGATGGCACGCGCGATGCACAGGCGCTGCTGCTGACCGCCGGACAGTCCGCCGCCGGGCCTGTCCAACCGGTCCTTGACCTCGTCCCACAGGTTCGCGCCGCGCAGCGAGTGTTCGGCCACCTCGTCGAGCACCTTGCGGTTGCGGACACCTTGCAGCTTCAGGCCGGCCACCACGTTGTTGCGAATCGACATGGCGGGGAACGGGTTCGGGCGCTGGAACACCATCCCGATCGCCCGGCGCACGCCGACCGGGTCGACACCCGGGCTGTAGATGTCCTCGTCGTCGAGCAGCACCGCACCCTCGACACGGCCGCCGGGAACCACCTCGTGCATCCGGTTCAGCGCACGCAGCACGGTTGTCTTGCCGCAGCCGGACGGCCCGATGAACGCCGTCACGCTCCGCGGCAGCACTGACATCGTCACATCGGAGACGGCCTGAAACGACCCGTAATAGATGTCTACGCTCTTGAGGTCCAACCGCTTGGCCACTAGTGCTCCTGTCTTGATTTTCCGGATACGAAGGTTGTCGAGACCACTTTGCCCGCGGTATCACCAGGATGAGGCTTAGGGCGGCCCCCCACAACCGGTCCGTGGAGACGATGTCCACACCAGGGCCTCGGGGAAAAAGGGCGCGGCCACGACCGCGCCCGACCCCGCACAGGCCGGATTCGACACCGCAGACGGCGCCCTGGGCACTGTCGCTGTGATCCCGTCACAGTCGCGTTGTCGCTCCTTGCGCCATATTGATCACCACACGTGCTCATTGCATGGCGTTGATCGCGGTAACCAGTCGCGCCTTGAGTTTAGCGGGCAGCGGAACATAGCCCGCAGATGTCAGCCGGGTCTGTGCGTTGCCGGCAGCCACGGTCAGGAACGACTTGACCGCCCGGGCGGTGTGCGGGTCGTATCCTTTGGAGCACACAATCTCGTAGGTGGCCAGGATCAACGGGTAGGTGCGCGGTTCCCGCGAGGCGTACATCGAGTTCAGATCCAGCACCAGGTCGTTGCCGGTGGCCGCTAACGTGGCCGCCCCGATGGCGTTGGCGGCGGTGTCCGCGGTGAGCGGCACCACGTCGTTGCCGACGTCGATGGCGGCGTACGGCGCACCGACCTGGTCGGCGAAACCCTTCTCGACGTAACCGATCGCGCCTGGCGTGGTCTGTACCGCAACGAGCACGCCGGCGGACCGGGTGACCCCTTCCCCGACGCCTCCCTGGAACTCGGTGCCGACCCCTCTGGTCCAGCTCTGCGGCGCCGCGGCGGTCAGGTATTTCTGCAGGTTGTCCGTGGTTCCCGAGGAGTCCGCGCGGTAGATCGGCATGATCCTGAGGTCCGGCAGCGCCACGCCCGGATTCAGCGCCGCCAGCGTCCGGTCGTTCCAGAACGTGATTCTGCCGCTGAAGATCTGCCCGAGCGCGTCGGCGTTGACGACCAGCTCCCGCGCGCCGGGCAGGTTGTAGACCACCGCGATGGGCCCGAATACCAGCGGCAGGTCCCACGCGGGGTTCCCGCCGCAACGCCTGGTGGCCGGGCCGAGTTGATCCGCGAGCAGTGGCGAGTCCGCGCCCCCGAAGTCGACGTGGCCGGCGATGAACTGCGCGCGGCCGGCGCCGGAACCGGTCGCCTTGTAGGAGACGCTCTGGCCAGGGCAGTGCTCGCCCCATACCTGGTTGAGAATCGCGATCGCATTCTGCTGGGCAGTCGAACCTTCGGCCGTGACCGCGCTCTTCCCGCCGCAACCCGCCTGGGCCGCGTGCCCGGTCAGCGCCGATGCGGCGCCGTGGTCGACATCGTCGGCGCAGCCGGCCACCGCGGCGGCCGCCAACGCCGCCGCCGCGGT
>CAYVQQ010000215.1:0-5669 GCA_964453085.1 uncultured Mycobacterium sp. | reverse complement strand
GTTACTGACCCACGCTCCTAGCTATAGCTAGTCCTAGTCCTCGGACGTCGGGGCGTTGGACACTTGAACGCGTCGACCCGGTACGGATGAGGCCCAACTCCTTCCATACCCTCTTCGAAAAACCCCGGCGGCATCGGCCATCGTCCTTGTGCGCCGATGCGTCTGGCCCGGCGGGCGAGACTGCGGGGTCACTCTTACAATCGTCTCGATCGTGGCATCCGAGATCGAACCTTTGCGGCCGCGGCCTCATGGACCTGCCCGACCTCGACCAGTCCGTCCTCGGCGATCCGGGTGCGCCAGTTCGCCACCGTGGCCCGCGACACCGACAACGGGGCAACGGCCGTCGGATTCGCCGCGCGTCGGCGGCCATCAGCAAGGTCTTGCCTCGCACCACTTCCCGGTGCGCAGCCGGACCGCGACCGGGCCAACGACTCCAGCACCTCACGATGTCCATCGGTGGCCGTTAACGCCATCTGGGTGCTGGTGGATTCGATCAGCCCTTGCAAGGTCCTGCTTGCCTTCCTGAACATTAGCCGAAACAACTTGCCGCAGCCCGCCTTTGAGGAGATTGTCCCGACAGGTCCGGGTGTCGGTCTTGGCGATCCAGGCCAGCTTGGCGCTCCGGCGTTCGCTGAGATCCTCGGGGTTCTTACACCGCGCATATCAGGCGCCCTTGAGATTGCGGGCCAGCTCACGTCCCGGGCGCGGCGCGGTGTTCTTCCCGGGACGGCCACGGCCCCACGTGGGCTCGCTGCCTGCCGGCGCTCACGCGTCGTTCCAAGGCCCGGCGTCGCTCGGATATCCAGCGCCCCGGACGTGGTCGGGCAGCGCTCGGTGACCACGTCGGCGATCCAATCCGCGGCGTCGGCGAGGACGTGGATGGTCTCCGCGGCCCGCTCTGCCCCCCAGAGCGTCAAAGAAGCGCTCCTTTGGTTCCGGACCTTCGACAAGCCAGAAACCTTAAGCCACAACGACGTGCTCCCACGACGTGCTCCCACGAGGTGCTCCCACGGGGTGGAAGTATCGGGTGTGCCGATGACGCATCGTCGCGGCCAACACCGCCGCAACGGCGCGGCACCGCTACCGACTGATCGGAGCCATGACGCTAATCCTCGACGAGCACGATGCCGGTCCCCGGTCCGCGCCCAACCGTGGTCCGCGCCCGAAAACCACAGTGGGGCATCACTTCTGCGCCGTGGACGAGGATGCCGAAGTGGTTCTGGTCGGCCCAGCCACGATCGGTGACACTCGCCTGGGTGTCGAGTTGCAGCGCCTGATCGTACTGGGCGCCGCCCACGGCGGGCAGCAACTCGTGGCCGCGTTGCGGTCCAAGACGGTCCCGCCTCTGGCCGCGGATCTGGACGTCGGTTGCGGCAGCTCAACGCGCGAGGGTGCAACGTCCTGCGTCCGAGGTGTTGGCCGTGGCCACGACCCAGCGCTGGCCCCGTGAAGAGATGCTTCGCATCCTCGTCGAGGCCGAGCTCGCTGCCCGCGATGCCTCCAGCACCACCAACCGGCTCAAGGCCGCCGCGTTCCCGGTGGTGAAGACCATCGAGGGCTTCGACGTGGCTGTCTCATCCATTTCGCAGGCCACGGTCGACTATCTAGCCGGCCTGGAATAGATTCGGGCACAACATAATCTGACCATCATCGGTCTGCCGGGTACCGGCAAGAGCCACCGCCTGGTCGGCGCAGATCACGTCGCCGTGCGTGCCGGCCACACAATGCGCTACTTTTCCGCCGCCACCCTCTACCGCGGCTTGGCCGACAACACCGTCGGCGAGATCGTCGACACCCTGCTCTGCTCCGACCTGGCACCCAGCGTGGACATGACGAGCGGAGCGGGTGCGCCCCCGGGGACACCCGGCGGACGGGCTACGACTCGCGGCCGGCTATGACTCCGCGTGGGCCGATGCCGCGGTGGTGTCGTGGGGATCGAGTGCGAGCGGCTCAGCGGAGACCTTCTTCACCGCCAGCGCATGGCGCCGGTTGATGAACTGGGTGAAGTAGTCGATACGGTCCGGGCTGGTGAAGCACGCGAACGCCAGGGTCCACGTTTTTCTCAGGTTGTCCAGGTAGCGCTCGGGTTGGTCGAGGTCGCTGATCCGGCGGATACCCAACCACAGCGCCACAAGCATTTTGGCGACGTCCTCGGGTTCGTGGCGGTCGGTGACGTCACCTTCGGAGAGCGCTCGTTCGATGAGGGTGGTGACCAACTCGATCCACGACTGCCACCGCGCACCGGCCAGGTCGGTCGAATCGTCGAGGGTCTCGAGCAGACGCACACCCGCGCGGGCCACCTCGTCCTGGGTGTCCCGGACGGCGAGAATGTAGATCAGGTCGATCAGCGTCTCCAGCCCGGACATCTTGCGAGCGAGCAACTCGCTGACCGCGGCACCGCTCATTTCGGTGACGTCGTCGATGATCGACATGGCCAGTGCCCGTTTAGAGGGGAAATGGAAGTACATCGCCCCTTTGGTCAACGCGGCCTCCGCGAGGATGTCATCGAGGCTGACCATGCCGTAGGGGCGGTGGGCAAACTGGCGTGACGCTGCAGCGATGAGCCGATGGCGGGTGGTGCCGGCCCGCCGTTCGCTGCCCTCCGCCATCCCACTCCCCGTCTGGTTGCGTTCGCCGCCCTGCGGCATGGCCGCGTCGCGCCACGGCAACTCTGCCACCGAATCAGTCCGCTCGATCATAGAGGGCGGTGGCTCTGCGACAGGTCCGGACTCGGACACAACGGCGTCGTGTCCGCCGGGCCATATGGGGTTTGCGCTGGGGGACCCACCGATCATCACGATTTGAGATCCATGTGACTGGCCAAACAGTTTGTTAAAACGCAATTATAGCGCTCGCAAGTATGTATCCTCCTAGGTCAGATGTATCGCCAGTATCAGGATCTGCGACCAGGGACGCCAACGTGCAGCGGTAAACCAAATCCCACCCCTGGACGACCTGTTTCCGTGAGGAGGACCCCATGTCGGTCACGACCACACAACCAGGGCTGCCGACTCCCGTACTACCCAGATCCGACGCGCCGGTGCCCGTACGCGACACCCCCGCCGTTCCGCGCGAGCGGGCCAGCGCCGAGGGCGCCCTCATCGTCGAGCGGCGGTGCAATGGGGGTCCCGACGACACCCCGATGGCAATCCTGAGGCGTTTGCCGGCCGTGGTGGTCTTGGAGCGGGTTCCCGTCCCCTCGCTCGCGATGGCGCGTGACGGGAGCATCTTGTTCGCGAATCCGGCATTTGCCTCGATGGTGGGTTACCAGCAGGACAGACTGGTGGGCGCGACGTTCAGCCATATCTTCAACACCGCACCCGCCGCGGTAACCGCGCTGTCCGGCGTGGACGCGCTGGCGAACATGGTTGTGGAACTCCGGCACTGTGAGGGTTGGACCGTGCGGGCCAGGATGAGCAAGTCGGCGCTGGTGCGACGTGACGATCCCGTCGTCCTGGTGATCTTCGAAGATGTAACCGAACGGCTGTGGGAAGACGAGCACTGAGACGTTTCTGGACCACGCGCATGATCCGCCGCGTTCAGCGCCGCGGCGTGCGCCCCGCAGCCGGTCCGGGCGGATGGCCCCCCTGGGCCGGCCGCCGCGTCCCGGCCGCAATCCCCCGATCTGTCGCCGCTGGATCGGTCCACGACGGGCCGTTACGGCCCGGAGGACAAAGCGGCTGCGGCGCGGCCGGTCGGTACGTTGTGCGCGGAGCGGGGAACCGAGCACGCAACGGTGTCACGGGTGGCCCGCCGGCTCGGCTACGGAGGCGGTGCATGCATGGGTGCGCCAGGCCGCTCTCGATGGCGGGCACGTTCCGGGCATGACGGCGACGGAGGTATGCGAGGGTCGAAGAACTCGCCAATCGCGCTCAGTTCGGGGTCGAGCCCACCTGCGGCGTCCTGCATGAAGCGGAAGCGCCGGCGGCCCCAAGCGCCTACTACGACCCCAAGACCCATCCACCGTCGCCCAATCTGCGCGGCGCTGGTGACGACGCCGGCTACAGCACGGGGACTACGATCAGCTCGCGCGGGCGGTTGTTGACGGCCAGTGCGCCATCCTCGGTGACGACGACGATGTCCTCGATGCGCGCACCCCACCGGCCCGGGAAGTAGATGCCCGGCTCGACGGAAAAGGCCATCCCCGGGGTCAGCTGCAGGTCGTTGCCGGCGACGATGTAGGGCTCCTCGTGCACCGACAGGCCGATCCCGTGCCCAGTGCGGTGCACGAAGTACTCCGCCAGCCCCGCTTCGGCCAGCACGGTGCGGGCGACGGCGTCGACCTGCTCGGCGGTCACGCCCGGGCGCACCGCATCAAAGGCCGCGCGCTGGGCGCGCTCGAGTACCGAAATTTGGTGGGCCACCTCGGGTTCGGGATCACCGATGCTGTAAGTGCGGGTACAGTCCGAGTGATACCCGGGCCCGTAGACTCCCCCGATGTCGACAACGACGATGTCCCCCGCCCGCAATTCACGGGCCGAATAGCTGTGGTGAGGGTCGGCGCCGTGCGGTCCAGAGCCGACAATGACGAACGCGACGTTCGAATGGCCTTCCGCCACTATGGCTTCGGCAATGTCGGCGGCGACATCCGCTTCGGTGCGGCCCGGCGCGAGCAACTCCGGCACCCGGGCGTGCACCCGGTCGATGGCCGCACCGGCCATACGCAACACGTCGATCTCGCACGCCTCCTTGACCATTCGAAACCCGCGCAGGACATCGGTGGCCAGCACCGGCAACGTCCCAAACGCATCGGAAAGAGGCAGCAGATGTAGCGCCGGCATGGAATCGGTGACGGCGGTCGCGAGGATGCCACCACCCAACACCGCACTCACCAGCGCGTAGGGATCGTCACCGTCGACCCAATCCCGCACCGGCAGTGCCAGATCGGCGGCGGCCGACCCAGTCAGGGAAGCCAGTTCGAGGCGGGGTAGCACGATGGTCGGGGTGCCAGAGGCCGGCAATACCAGCGCGGTGAGCCGCTCGAAAGTCTGCCCCCGCAAGCCGAGGAGATAGGACAGGTCAGACCCTGGGGTGATTACCAGGGCGTCGAGCCCGGCGTCGGCGGTCGCGGCAGCCACCGCGGCCATCCGGCGGGAATATACGCTCGCGTCGAATCGGTCAAGGTCCACGCCAGCCAGGCTAACCCTGAGTCCGGTTGTGCCGACCGCGCGGTTCCGCGGTGCGATTGAGTCGCTGACATGGGCTTCTCGAATTTTTCCGCGTGCCTTCTTCCGGTGCACGGGCTCGCGTGGCTCAACGAGCCGGCTCGTCGCGATCGAGGTTCGACGCGTACCAGGTAGGACGGATTCGATGATCCCATCGCGAGTCGACACGATGTCGCGTATACTGGCCGGTGAGTCCATTCCCTGTGCCTAGGCAGGGCGCCGTTTAGCTCAAAGCGGCTGGTCGACTGTTGGGTTTTCGTGGCAAACGACGATGAGTCTCCCGCCACAACCCTCAGGACCGTGCGGACCGCGGCCAATATTCCCGCGGATGCGGGCGCCGCGGGACGCGCCTGATGCATCAACATGCCAAGCCGTCGCGTCGATACGACGCACAGGAAGAGGCGTTCCATGCAACCTTTTTCGTGTACGAGCGGACTCCGAGCACGGGGGTTTCCCGGCCGATGATCACCGTATTTGCTCCGCCCCGCCCCGCCCACTCGACCA
>CAYVQQ010000214.1:3408-5738 GCA_964453085.1 uncultured Mycobacterium sp. | reverse complement strand
CGAATCCTCACCCACGGTCCGCGGCGAGGTCCGCACCCGCTCCCGGGCGCCGCCGACGACCCACCGCAGCCAGCTGTTCGACACGCTTTAGGTGATAGCACGCGACTTGTCTGACACGTCTTTTCGGCTCCGGCATCCTCACGCAGTCGGCATCCCCGCACCCGACGAAGCAGTAGCCCCTCGTGGAGGGTGGCCGAGGCGGTCTCGCCGCTCCCCCAACTCGGCCGTCCCTGAAGTGGTCCGCTCAGCGGCGTCGTGATCGCGCCGGTCCGCGGGTCCGTATTCTGCGCGGTGGGCCCGCGCTCACTTGGCGGTCCGGAAGTGTCGTCGCGGGGTCGAGGGTGATGCTGTTCGGCCGACCGTCGTCCTGCCCGGTGCCCGAGCCGGAAAGTGACCGGTTCACGTTAGACGGCGCAATCACTCCGACTGCGAGAATGCAACTGGCCGAACAGCTTCCCGAATCGGCGGCGTTCGTCGCTTGTGCATTCACCGTCGGTCCACGGCTCGACGATCCGCGTGGGGCCGTTCAGGTCGCAGCGGAGGCCTTCAGTGATGCCAGCGCACGGGCGCTGAGGCGGGCGAGTTCATCCGCCTCGGCAGGGGTGAGGGCGGCCGCGAAAATCTCGGACATCCGGCGGTTGGTCGCCTGCTCCACCTCGGCGTAGCGGTCCTTCTTGTCCGCGCCGTCGGCGAACGGCTCGGGCCAGCCGAACATCGCCGCATACTGATGACCCTTGTTGAGCATGTGCGCTTCCACCGGGGTGATGCCAGAAATGGTGAGGGCGTTGAGATGCACACCGCCCCGCAGTTCGCGCAGGACGTGCATGACCTGCAGCGCCCGCGCGGGCGGGTCGTCGGCCAGCGGCATGGCGCGCCAGCCGGAATACAGCGGCAGGCCCGCGTCCGGTGTCGCCGCGATGACCTTCTCCCCGAGCGCCGCGATGCGGTCCAGGCCTTCGGCGCCGGCCAGGTGCTTGCGGGCGAAGCGGGCGGCCTGGTCCCAGTACACCGCAGCCGCGCCGGCCGCGCCACGCACCGCGATGCCCTCCTCCCACAGACCACGCAGGAAGTTCGGCTCGAATACGACGAACACCGCGCCAACCGTCCCGCCGGTGGCCTCGCCCAGCACCCCGCCGCGGCCGGCGACGTAACCGGCGAGCGGATTCTGGTAGCCGGCGGCGACGCTTTCGGCGAACGTCTCGGGGTGCAGCATGAACACCGCGACCGCCTGTTCGATGGGCGAGGCCGCGGCGATGGTGGCGTCGAGCACGTCGATGTGGCTCATGGGTCTCCTTGTCATTCATGGTGCTGCGTGTGTCGCACGCTACTCCTGGCGGTCGATAGCGACGACGCGGGCAGCGGCGTCCCGCCGTCATCGCGCCGAGGCCGCCGGTGCGCTTGATACTCCCCCCGCCCGTGGGCAGACTTGTCGGATGCAGCCATGTGAGCACGCCGCCGACGCGGCGCCCCCGACGGCAGCGCGGCCGGCGTGAGCGGGCCCGAGCCGCGCAGCCCGCTGACCTGCCTCTCGGACGTACGCGCGTTCTTTCACACCAACACCGTGCCGCTGTACTTCATCTCACCGACCCCGTTCAACCTGCTCGGCATCGACCGCTGGATACGGAACTTCTTCTACCTCACCTACTTTGACTCGTTCGAGGGCGTGCACTCGCGCGTGTTCGTGCCCCGCCGTCGCGACCGCGTCGACTTCGACGGCATGGGGGACGTGTGCAACCACCTGCTACGGGATCCCGAGACGCTCGCCTTCATCGCGCGCCGCGGTCCCGGAGGCAAGGCCTGCTTTGTGATGCTCGACGAGGAGACCCAGGCGCTCGCGCGCCAGGCGGGTCTGAACGTCATGCATCCCCCGGCTGAGCTGCGTCATCGTCTCGGCTCCAAGATCGTCATGACGCGCCTGGCCGACGAGGCGGGTGTGCCGAGCGTGCCGCACGTGATCGGACGGGCCGGCTCCTTCGAGGAACTGACGGCGCTTGCCCACAGCGCCGGGCTGGGAGACGACCTCGTCGTCGAGGCCGCGTATGGCAACGCCGGCAGTGCGACGTTCTTCGTCCGCGGTGAGCGCGACTGGGACAGCTGCGCCGCCGGCGTGGCCGGGCAGGCCGAAATCAAGGTCATGAAGCGCATCCGCAATGTCGAAGTGTGCATCGAGGGCACCGTGACCCGCCACGGCACTGTGATCGGCCCCGCGATGACGAGCCTCGTCGGCTACCCGGAACTGACCCCGTACCGAGGGGCGTGGTGCGGCAACGACGTCTGGCGGGAGGCGCTGCCCCCCGCCCAGACGCGCACCGCGCGCGAGATCGTGCGCA
>CAYVQQ010000214.1:0-3398 GCA_964453085.1 uncultured Mycobacterium sp. | reverse complement strand
GCGCAAGCTGGGCGACGTGCTGAGCCGCGAGGGGTACCGCGGCTACTTCGAGGTGGATCTGTTGCGGGACCTGGACACCGACCAGCTCTACCTCGGCGAGGTGAACCCGCGCCTGTCCGGTGCGAGCCCGATGACGAACCTGACCACCGAGGCCTACGCCGACGTGCCGCTGTTCCTGTTCCATCTGCTGGAGTACATGGACGTGGAGTACGAGCTCGACGTCGAGCAGATCAACGCGCGCTGGGAGCGGGGCTACGGTGAGGACGAGGTGTGGGGTCAGCTGATCATGTCGGAGACCTCGCCGGATCTGGAGCTGTTCACCGCGACGCCGCGCACCGGCGTGTGGCGTCTCGACCACGACGGGCGCGTCTCCTTCGCGCGCGAAGGCAACGACTGGGCCACGCTGCTCGACGACTCCGAGGCGTTCTACATGCGGGTAGCGGCGCCGGGTGACTTGCGTTGCGAGGGAGCCCAACTCGGCGTGCTGGTGACTCCCGGCCACCTGCAGACCGATGATTACCAGCTCACCGAGTGCTGCCGGCGCTGGGTCAAGGGCCTCAAGGCGCACTTCGCCTCGATTCCATTGGCGCCGGCCACGCCGATCGTCTCGCGGCTCGTCGCGCGAGCGTGAACCGCGTTCCGGCCGGCCTGTCGCTGGACAACTGGCTGTCACCGCCCCACTCGCACTGGGCGTTCCAGCACATCGACGACTTCATGGCAACCGCGGTGATCTCGCGCGGGACCGGGCCGATCGCGGCACTGCCCGCTGCCGGCGCGCCGATCGCCGAGATCGCGGTGACCCGCACCGACGGGGTGCCCAGTACCGTCGGTGCGGTGATGGCCGGCACCGGTACCGACGGGTGGGCGGTCGCCCACCGTGGCGCACTGGTCACCGAGGAGTACCGCGACGGCATGGGCGCACAGTCCCGGCATCTGCTGTTCTCGATCAGCAAGTCGCTGGTGGCGACCGTGGCCGGCGCGCTCTGTGGCGCAGGTGCGCTCGATGTCGACGCGCCCGTCACCGATTACGTTGGGGCCCTGGCAGAATGCGGTTACGCCGATGCGACGGTGCGCCATCTCCTGGACATGAGGTCGGGTGTCCTGTTCTCGGAGGATTACGGCGATCCGGACGCGGAGATCCATGTGCGCGAGCAGGTGATCGGATGGCAGCGTCAGACCAGACCGGATCTCCCTCGGACGTTGCGGGACTACCTGCTGACCCTGCGGCGCAAGGTGGCGCACGGCGGCGCGTTCGAATACCGCTCGTGTGAAACCGATGTGCTGGGCTGGATCTGTGAGGTCGCCGGCGGTCGTCCGATGCCCGAGCTGATGTCGGAGCTGCTGTGGAGTCGCGTCGGCGCGTTGGGCGATGCCACCATCGGCGTGGACTCGGCCGGCACCGGCATCTTCGACGGCGGCATCAGCGCCTGTCTGACCGACATGATCCGCTTCGGGGCGCTGTTCGTGCGCGACGGTGTCTCGCTGACCGGGCAACAGGTGGTGCCGGCGTCGTGGATCGCCGACACCCTTGCCGGTGGCCCCGATTCGCGGGCGGCATTCGCCGCCTGCCCCAAAGACACCCAGATGCCCGGCGGGATGTACCGCAACCAGGTGTGGTTTCCCTACCCCGGCAACAACATCGTCTTGTGTCTGGGCATGTGCGGTCAGATGATCTACGTCAACCGTGCCGCGGAGGTGGTCGCCGCCAAGCTGTCCACCCAACCGAACTCCGGGGACCCGCAACTCCAGTTGGACACTCTACGCGCCTTCGACGCGGTGGCATGTGAATTGGGTGGGGGCGCCGATTCCAAGGCCCGGTGACGCGGCGGTGATCCACCCGCGGTTGGTCGGGTCCAGCGAGATCCAGTCGGCGCGCAGGAGCCCTCACCGTCACCGTCCCGGGGCACTGACGCCTCACCGAGCTCCGAAGGCGTCTTGGCCGACGCGCCCGAGGGACGCTGGCGAAGCAGGAAGCGGCGGTTTCGTTCGGCAAGACAAGGCGGCACCGAACGACCATAAAGAGCTGTCTCTTTGAGGAAGTGTCCGTGCCGCGAGGTTTCAGTTAGTGTGCCAAACCACCGTCCTGACGGTCGCGGCCTGTCTGCGATCGACGCATGTCAGAATCAGACATGGTCGAAACTGTAAGCGCCGCAGTGGATGGTGATTCGGTCAGCAGGCTGGCTGCCTACCGCAAATGCGCCGAACATATACGGACGGCGTGGCCGGCGTTTGCCGCCGAGCGCCGGAGACGGCTGCAACAAGGCGGAGGTGGGCAACCCGTCGAGAAGATCGCCGAGAACATCCTGGAGAACCTTTTCACCGCCGTCCTGGACTGGCCGATAGAAAGCGTCCGGCCGCAGGTGGAACGGGCCGACATCGTGCTGACCCGGCTGGGGCTGAAGTACCTCGTCCTGGAGGTGAAACGGCCCGGCTCGCTGACCGGACGCCAGTCGGCGTTCGAGGCCGCGTTGGCGCAGGCCCGTCGCTATGCCGAGGATCAGCGCGTCAAGGCCGTGGCGGTGAGTGACTCGATCATGCTCTATGCGGCCGACGTCGTCGGTGGCGGGCTGCGCGATCGGGTGTGGCTGCAGCTTGACACCGACGAAGCCCCCGACGATCTGTGGTGGTTGTCGGTTCACGGCATCTACCGACTCCGTCCGGACGTGCCGGTTGGGCTTGGGGTGCTGTCCACTCCCAACGGCGACGTCGGTTCTGGTGCACATCTCGGTGTCGCCGGTGAGCTGCACCCGAAGTACAAGGTCGCCATGCAGTGCTTCGCCTACGTCGGCGCCGCGAACGACTCGCGTACCTGGAAACTGCCGTATCTGTTGGCTGATGGCATCACGCCGGATTCCAAGCGGTTGCCGAAGGCGATCCAAAGCATCTTGAGCAACTACCGCGGTGCCGTGGTGGACATTCCAGAGGCCGACGTCGGCGACGTCCTGGTGCGGCTCGGGACGGCGGCGTCGGTGCTCCGCAAGATGCCGTGCCAAAGGCCGTCGACGGCCACCGCCTACCGTGACGCCCACCAATTCCTCGAACAGCTGAACCGGCTCTCCGACGTCGGCTGTTGCCCAAAGGAGTAGCCGGCAAGCACCGCCGCGCGCGATACGACTTCACCGGCAATCGCCTGCGCCGCCGGCACTCTCGACGGACGTGGACCGTGACGAAAGGAAGTACGGGCGCGGTGAAGTCATTTGTCGGCGAAATGTTCGGGGGCACGTACCAGTGTCCGACTGCTGGATGTCGAAGGAACAGTCGTCTGGGAAGTCCACGGCGCGTCGCTACAGCCCGGAAGAGAAGGCCGCTGCGGTGTGGATGGTTCGCGCGCTGGGTGCGGAGGTGGGCACCGAGCAGGGAACAGTTGTCGCGGGTGGCCCGCCGGTTCGGCTCTGGGG
>CAYVQQ010000213.1:0-5765 GCA_964453085.1 uncultured Mycobacterium sp. | reverse complement strand
AGCCACGGGTCACGCCGACCACATAGCAACGCACCCGGTCGCCGTGCTCGTATCTCTCCCCCGGCACCTGCTCGGCAGCCGGGATCACACCTTCGGATGCCTTGGTCTCGGTGCCGATCCGGACCACCACGAGGCCCCGGGCGTTGGCGCGGCTGTCCCGCTGGATGACTCCGGCGACGATCTCACCCTCGCGAGTGGAGAACTCGCCGTAGGTGCGTTCGTTTTCGGCGTCACGGAAACGCTGCAGCATGACCTGCCGCGCGGTGGTGGCGGCGATGCGGCCGAAACCCTCCGGCGTGTCGTCCCACTCGCTGATGACCTCGCCGTCCTCGTCGGTCTCCCGGGCCATCACCCGCACCACACCGGTTTTGCGGTCGATCTCGATGCGCGCGTCGTTCTGGTGGCCCTGGGTGTGCCGGTAGGCGGTGAGCAGCGCCGATTTGATCGTCTCGAGCAGTTCGGTGACCGAGATGCCCCGATCCACCTCGATGGCATGCAGCGCCGCCATGTCGATGTTCATGCTCCGGCCTCCGTCCTGCGAGCCTGATTCATGCAGGCCAGCTCCAACTCGGCCTGGCTCGGCGGGGAGAACTCCACCTGCACCACGGCCTTCGCGATGTCGGCGAGGGGAACGTCGCGGACGGCCAACTCGCGGCCGTCGCGGACCACAAGCGCGACCGCGTCCTCGCACGTCTCGCCGACCCGCCCGGTGAGCTGCGAGCCGTCGGTCAGCGTGGCCTCGATCTTGCGGCCGCGGGCGCGACGAAAGTGCTTGACGCAGGTCAGGGGCCGTTCGACACCCGGTGAGCTGACCTCAAGTACGTAGCGGCCCCCGCCGCCCAAGCCGTCCAGCAAAGCCGACGCCGAGCGTGACAGGGCCGTGAGCGTGTCGAGGTCCGGTGCGGTGTCACCGTCGGCGACCACCGTGATACGCGGGGGGCGCGCCCGGGTGTCGATGACGACATCTTCGATCTCGTAGCCCACGCACGCGAACTCCCCGCCGAGCAGCTCGATCACCTGCGTCTGCGACGGTAGCCCGGTGGTCACGGCGAGCTCCTCATCTTGAGTTGTCCGGTCATCTAACGAAGGGCGCGGTCCAACGGTGACGGTCGCGTTCTCCGAAGGCCGCTTCTCAACGATACGCCAGGGATCGCGTGTGGCGGTGTGATCGCCTGGTCAAGATCCTGACAGCGGTCAACCTCGGACATGGCAGGATGTTGCTGTGTCCAGCGCGTCACCGCTTACCAACAGGCGGGGTGTGCTTGCCGGCGGTGCGGCCCTGGCCGCGCTAGGGGTGGTGGCATCCGCCTGCGGCGAGCCCCCGTCCAAGCCCGCCGCCGTCGAGGATCTGTACGGCCCCTTGGATCAGGCCCGGCACGACAGTGCACTCGCCGGCGCCGCCGCAGCCGCCGCCGGCACCCCGCCCCAAATGGCCGCCGCGCTGTCGGTGGTCGCCACCCAGCGTGCCGCGCACGCCCGTGCCCTGTCCACGGAGATCTGGCGCGCCTCCGCCAAGCTGGGTGCGACCTCGACGACATCGAGCGTGACGGCCCGCCCCAGTCCAGCGGGCGAGGCACCGCCGCCGTCGCCGCCGCTGCTGTCCGATGTGGTCGAGTCGCTGCGGACCTCCGCCGAGAACGCCAGCCGCCTGGTGGCCACCTCGTCGGGTTACCGGGCGGGACTGCTCGCCTCCATCGCAGCGAGCTGCACTGCGAGTTACTCGGTCGCGCTGGCGTCCGCGGGGCCGACACCGTGACAACACCCACGCCGCGCGCGACGGCGAAGCGGTCGCCGACCGGCGCCACCGGCAAGGACGGCGACGACGCGGCGCTGTGCGACGCGCTTGCCGTCGAACACTCGACGATCTACGGCTACGGCATCGTGTCGGCGCTGTCGCCGCCCAGCGTCAACAACCTGGTGGTGGATGGCCTGACCGAGCATCGCCGACGCCGCGACGACGTCATCGCAATGCTCAATGCGCGCAAGGTGAACCCCCCCGCCTCAGCGGCCGGCTACCAGTTGCCCATGCTCGTGGCCAGCCCGGCAGACGCGGCTCGCCTGGCGGTTCGGATGGAGAACGACTGCGCGACGGCCTGGCGTGCGGTCGTCGAGCGTGCCGAGACCGCGGACGGCCGTGCATTCGCCTCGACCGCCCTGACGCAGAGCGCGGTGATGGCCGCCCGGTGGAACCAGGTGCTCAACGCGTGGCCCATCACGACGGCCTTCCCGGGCGGCGACGAATAGCCGCAGCCCCCCGCTCAGGCGTTCAGCACCGCCGCGATCGCGGCGGCCAGCGACTCGTCTGCGGCCAACTCGCGCGTCTGCCCGGTGAAGCGGTCGCGCAGCTCGACCACGCCGTTGCCCCAATCCCGCCCGACGACGACGATCCAGGGCACTCCGAGCAACTCAGCGTCCCGGAACTTCACGCCAGGTGAGGCCTGGCGGTCGTCGAGCAGCACCTCCACACCCAGCCTGTCGAGATCGGAAGCCAGCGCGGTGGCCCCGGTGCGGGCCGCGGCGTCCTTGTTGGCGATGACCAGGTGGACGTCGAAAGGAGCCACCGCCGACGGCCAGCGCAGCCCGAGTTCGTCGTGGTGCTGCTCGGCGATGACGGCGACCAGCCGCGACACCCCGATGCCGTAGGAACCCATCGTCACCCGCACGGGTTTTCCGTCCTCACCGAGCACGTCGACGGAGAACGCGTCGGTGTACTTGCGGCCCAGCTGGAAGATGTGCCCGATCTCGATGCCTCGCGCGGAGACCAGCGGTCCCGCGCCGTCGGGCGACGGGTCGCCGTCGCGCACCTCGGCGGCCTCGATGGTGCCGTCGGCGGTGAAGTCGCGGCCGGCCACCAAGCCCACGACATGCCGCCCCGGCTCGTCGGCCCCGGTGATCCAGCTGGTGCCCTCCACCACTCGCGGATCGACCAGGTAGCGAACCTTGTTGTCGCGCAGCCCTTTCGGACCTATGTAGCCCTTTACCAGGAATGGGTACCGGGCGAAATCGGCATCATCGAGCATCGCGTACTCGGCCGGCTCCAAGGCCACGCCCAGCCGCTTCTCGTCGATCTCGCGGTCGCCGGGCAGCCCGATGGCCAGCAGTTCCCAGTCGCCGCCGGGCTCGCGGACCTTGAGCAGAACGTTCTTCAGGGTGTCGGCCGCGGTGATGGTGCGGCCCAGGTCCGCATTGTTGGCCCACTCCACCAGGCTGGCTATGGTCGGCGTGTCACCGGTGTCGTAGATCTGCGCCTCGGGCAGGCCGGCCACGGGACGCGGGTCGGGTCGAGTGGTGACGACGGCCTCTACGTTGGCCGCATAACCGGACTCCAGGCACCGCACGAAGGTGTCCTCGCCTACCTGGCTCTCGGCGAGGAACTCCTCGGATGCGCTGCCGCCCATCGCCCCCGACGTCGCGGACACGATGACGTAGCGCACCTGCAGCCGGGTGAAGATTCGCTGGTAGGCCTCGCGGTGCGCACGGTAGGCGGCCTCGAGACCGGCGGCGTCGACGTCGAAGGAGTAGGAGTCCTTCATCAGGAACTCCCGCACGCGCAGGATGCCGGCGCGCGGCCGCACCTCGTCCCGGTACTTGTTCTGGATCTGGTAAAGCAACAACGGAAGGTCTTTGTAGGAGTTGTATTCGCCCTTGACGGTCAGGGTGAAGATCTCCTCGTGGGTCGGGCCCAGCAGGTAGTCGTGGCCGCGGCGGTCCTGTAGCCGGAAAACGCCGTCGCCGTATTCGGTCCAGCGGTTCGTCGTCTCGTACGGCGCGCGTGGCAGCAGGGCCGGGAACAGGATCTCCTGGCCGCCGATCGCGTTCATCTCGTCACGCACGACGCGCTCGATCTTGCGCAGGACCCGAAGCCCGAGCGGCAGCCAGCCGTACAGCCCCGGCGCGACCGGGCGCACGTATCCGGCGCGGATCAGCAGCTTGTGGCTGGGGACCTCGGCGTCGGCGGGATCGTCACGCAAAGTGCGCAGAAACAGCTCGGACATCCGGGTGATCACAGCGGGCCAGCCTAGCGGTGGGTGGGGATTCGGCGACGACGCGGGGCGCGTGGACCGCCCGCCACGCGGGCGTGGTGCGGCTCCGGCGGCCACCATCCCTTGACGGGATCACAGCTCCCCGGCGTCCATCGCTTCCTTGACTTCCTGGGCGTGGGCAACCTGCTCGGGTGTGTAGCCGATGAACAGCGCGGCCGCGCCGACAATGATGGACGCCCCGGCGACCCACAGCAGACCGTAGGTGTAGCCGTAGTCGAGGGCGCGCAACTGGGCGTCGTTCATGAACTTGACCGGGCCGGTGGAGCCGCCGAGGTACAGCGTGCGCGAAGTGATCACGGCCTGGATGACCGCCAGCACCAGCGGCCCGCCCAGGCTCTGCAGCATCAGTGTCATCGCCGATACCGGACCGATCTGGTCGAAGCCGACGCCGGCGATGGCCGACAGAGTCAACGGGACGACGGCCATCCCGATGCCGATCCCGCCGACGACGATCGGCATGACCAGGTTCGGAAAGTAGGGGGCGCCGCGGTGCATGAACCACCAGCCGTACAGCATCGCGAGAAACAGCAGGTATCCGCCTGCGATCGTCACGATTCGCGGCGAAAACCGCGACACCAGCTGCGAGGAGACGCCCAGGCCGATGCCCATCGCGACGACGAACGGAATGAACCCGACGCCCGCGCGCAACGCGCTGTAACCCAGGATGTCCTGCACGTAGAGGCCGATCAACACCGTCAGGGTGAACATGACGCCGCCGGCCAGGAAGATCGCGGTGAAGGTGACCAGCCGGTTGCGGTCGCGGAACAGCCGGAACGGGACGACGGGGTTTTCGGCGGTGCGCTCGACGATGACGAACGCCAGCGCGGCGGCCATGGCCACCGCACCCGACCCGATGGTGGCGATGGAGATCCACCCCTCTTCCGGCCCCATCGAGAAGGCGAAGACGGCGGCGGTGCAGGCCAGGGTGGCCAGCATGGCCCCCGCCGCGTCGAGCTTCATCCGCTCCCTGTGGGTCTCCCGCAGCGCGGTGCGAGCCAGGTAGATCATCACCAGCCCGATCGGCACGTTCACCAGGAACGCCAGCCGCCACGACAACTCCGTCAGCGCCCCGCCGACCACCAGGCCCATCACCGACCCGACCGCCGTCATCGCGGCGAACACCGCGGTGGCGAAGTTGCGCGCCGGCCCTCTGGGGAAGGTCGTGGCCACCAGCGCCAGGCCGGTCGGCGACGCAATGGCCGACCCGACCCCCTGGGAGAGCCGCGCGATCACCAGCGTCGCATCGTCCCACGCCACGGCACACAGGACGGAGGAGATGGTGAACAACGCGACGCCTACGATGAACGTGCGCTTGCGCCCGATGGTGTCCCCCAGGCGGCCGCCAAGCAGCATCAACCCGCCGAAGGTGAGGACGTAGGCGGTGATGACCCAGCTACGGCCCGCGTCGGACAGGCTGAGTTCGTTCTGGATCTTGGGCAACGCGACGATGGCCACGGTGCTGTCCATGGTCGCCAGCAGCTGCATGCCGCCGATCGCGATGACGGCCGCGATGAAGCGCCGCGACGGGAACCACGTAGTGCAATACCTGCCGATGCGCATGGTGACGGTCTCCGCCGGGCGCGCCGGCGCCGGGCGATCGGAGCGCGCAGACGTCCAGTTGCAGGCTGCTCGCTCGGAGTCGTTGAGAGCCGTCATACCGGGTTACCTTACAGTAATCTTAAGAATCGTTCGCAGCCCCGAAGGCGGCGACGGCCCCGATAA
>CAYVQQ010000212.1:0-5778 GCA_964453085.1 uncultured Mycobacterium sp. | reverse complement strand
CGGTCTGGAAGTCGCGCTTCTCGAATGCCTCCCGGAACACTCGCTGCGCGTCGGTCATGGACGCCTGGGCTTCGGTGCGCACGTAGTCGAAACGGTTGGTGTGCAGCGCCCACAGGTTCTCGACGAGGCACCGGAGCGGCTTGGGTAGCCGCTCGTAGGCGGCCGTGGTGGAGGCCCACAGGGTGGAGCCGCCGTAGGCGGGCAGGGTGACCGCGCGCAGGATCGACGCCGCGGGGTAGTTGGCGGCGAAGGTGACGTCGGTGTGCCAGCGGTTGGCCGTGCCGTACTCGGAGTTGATCGGCGTGATGACCGGCGCGTCCTTGGCGGCCAGCACCGAGGCGGCGGGATGGCCGACCGGTGTGCCCAGGAGCCCGGCGAACGCGAGCTGCGCCGCGTCGTCGAGGTGGTGCTGGCCGCGGAAGAAGATCACCTTGTGGGTCAGCAGGGCACGGTGGATCTCCTCGACCAGGCCGGAGTCGAGGTCGCCGCCGAGGCGCACCCCGTCGACCCGCGCACCGATGCGACTACCCAGTTTCGTGACGGTTACCCGGTTTGTCATTGCTGTCGTCCTTGGCCGAAGTCTGGTTGCAGAAATGTAGTCAGATGACTACACGATGCTAATTAGTATAGCTACCAAATGGTGGCCGGGCAACGGTCAGGTGGATCCGCTCGCCGACTTGCTCCGCGACCGTGCACGGCGGTGCATGGGCTCGCGGCCCGGCGGTTGCGGCGGCGGCGGCAGCAGCGGTGTGCGGGTCCGCACCGGGAACGTCGTGGGCGCGTCGGTGCTCACGGTGACCTCTTCGTCGGCGTGCCGGATGGTCAGCTCCTTGCCGGGCCCGTCGTGGACCGTGTAGGTGACGTCGGAGTGGTTGACGTCGACGGTCAGCCGGAAACCCCGCCAGCGCAGCCGGAACCGCAGCCGGGTGATGCCGTCGGGCAGCTGTGGATCCAGCGACACGACGCCCGTATCGTCGCGCAGGCCGCCGAACCCCACGACCAGCGCCGTCCAGGCGCCCGCCAGCGATGCCATGTGTAGCCCGTCGCGGGTGTTGTGGTGCAGGTCGCGCAGGTCGATCAGTGCGGCCTCGTAGGCGTAGTTGTGAGCCAGCTCCAGATGTCCGACCTCGGCGCACAGCACCGCCTGGGTGCAGGCTGACAGCGACGAGTCGCGGACCGTGCGCCGCTCGTAGTAGTCGACGTTGCGGGCCTTCTGCTCGGGGGTGAACGCGTGGCTGCAGAACTGCATGGCCAGCACCAGGTCGGCCTGCTTGATCACCTGGGACGGGTAAAGCCGCACATAGGGTTCGTGCAGCAGCAGCGGGTAGGTCGTGTTGGCCTCGAAGTCCCACTCGGCGAAGGTGGTGAACCCCTCGCACTGCTGGTGCACGCCCAGTTCGTCGTCGTAGGGGATGTTGACCGCGCCGGCGGCGTCGCGCCAGGCGGCCGTCTCCTCGGTGGTCACCCCCAGCGCGTAGGCCGCGTCGGGATGGCGGTTGCAGGCCTCGGCGGCGGTGACCAGGTTGTGCGCCGCCATCAGATTCGTGAACACGTTGTCGCGGACGATCGCCGTGTACTCGTCGGGACCGGTGACCCCTTCGAGGTGCCAGACGCCGTGCCGGTCGTGATGGCCGAGCGACAGCCACAGCCGGGCGGTCTCGACGAGCACCACCAGGCCGCACTCCTCTTCCAGCGAGTCGTCCCCGGTGACGATGCGGTAGCGCTCGAAGGCCCTGGCGATGTCGGCGTTGACGTGCCAGGCCGCCGTGCCGGCCGGCCAGTACCCCGAGCATTCCTGCCCGTGGATGGTCCGCCAGGGGAAGCTCGCCCCGCGCAGGCCCAACTCGGCGGCCCGTTCCCGGGCGTACCCCAGCGTCGACGCCCGCCAGCGCAGCGCGTCGGCGACCGCGTGGGGAGCGGTGTAGGTGAGCACCGGCAGCACGTAGCTTTCGGTGTCCCAGAAGGCGTGGCCGTCGTAACCCGTCCCGGTGAGCCCCTTGGCCGGGATCGCCCGCCGTTCGGCGCGGGCGCTGGCCTGCAGCAGGTGGAACAGGCCGAACCGGACCGACTGCTGGGACTCGGGGTCGCCCTCGACCTCGACGTCGGCGTTGTCCCAGAAGTCGTCGAGGTAGGACCGCTGCGAGTCCAGCAGGCCCTGCCACCCGGCGTAGCGCGCGCTGTGCAGTGCGGCGGCGACCTGGTCGCGCAGCGCCGGGCGGGAACGCATGCTCGACCACCCGTAGGCAAGGTACTTGACGATCCGCAGCTTCTGACCCGGGCGCAGGCCGCAGATGACGGTGGTCCGGGCGAGGTCGGGGCGCGCGTCGGTACTGACCTCGACCCGCCCCGGCACGTCGACCTCGTGATCCATCCCGGCGGCCATCATCAGGGCACTCAAGCGGGTCCGGTGCATGAGCAGCGCCCCGTACTCGGTGTGCTCGTGCTCGACGGCCGCGAGGGGACGCTCCAGGATCGCCGACACCCGCGGGTCACCGGAGGTCTCCGGCTGGTCCTCGTTGGTCACCAATTCCGACTGGACCGTCACCCGCACGAACTCCTCGACGGCCTCGACGATGTACTCGATCGCCGCCACGCCGCGCTGCGCCAGCGACACCAGCCGGGTGGACACCAGTTTGATCTGCTTTCCCGCGGGGGAGCGCCAGTGCGCCGTCCGGCGCAGCGTCCCGCCCCGCAGGTCGAGGGTTCGCTCGTGCGCGAGCAGGGTGCCGTACCGGACGTCGAACGGATCGTCCTCGACCAGCAGCCGGAAGATCTTGCCGTTGGTGACGTCGACGATCGTCTGGCCGGCTTCGGGGTAGCCGAACCCGGCCTCGGCATAGGGCAGCGGCCGGATCTCGAAGAAGGAATTCAGGTAGGTGCCGGGCAGGCCGTACGGCTCGCCTTCGTCGAGGTTTCCGCGCAACCCGATGTGCCCGTTGGACAGGGTGAACAACGATTCGGATTGAGCGAGCAGGTTCAGGTCGAGCCGGGTCTCGCGGACCTGCCAGGGTTCGACCGGGAACGATTCGTCGGTGATCATGAGTGCAGCAGATCGCCGAGATCGGTGACGACCACGTCGGCGCCGCTGCGGCGCAATTCGTCGGCCTGGCCCACCCGGTCGACGCCCACCACGTAGCCGAAGGCGCCGGCACGGCCGGCCGCCACACCCGACAGCGCGTCCTCGAACACCGCGGCCGCGTCGGGCCCCACCCCGAGCAGCTGCGCCGCGCGCAGGAACGAGTCCGGGGCGGGCTTGCCGGCGAGGTGCTCCTCGCGCAGCGTGACGCCGTCGACCCGCTTCTGGATGAACCGGTCCAGACCGGCGATCTGCAGGACGTCGAGGGCGTTGGCGCTGGCCGACACCACGGCGATGCCCAGCCCCGCCGCCGAGACCGCCTCCAGGTAGCGTCGCGATCCGTCGAACACCACGACGCCGTCCTCATGCAGGACCTTCTGGAACATGGCGTTCTTGCGGTTGCCCAGGCCGTACACCGTGTCGACATCGCCGGGATCGTCGGGACTGCCGTCGGGCAGCTCGATCTTGCGGCTGGCCAAGAACGACCGGACCCCGTCCTCGCGTTCCTTGCCGTCCACGTAACGCCGGTAGTCGGCGTGGGAGTCGAAGGGGACGAACTTCTCGCCCGTGCGCTCGGCCCGCTGCGCCAGGAAGGCGTCGAACGTGGTCTTCCAGGCCTTGGTGTGGACGCTGGCGGTGTCGGTGAGCACACCGTCGAGGTCGAAAAGGCAGGCGTGGACCTTCTGTGGCAGGCCGAGCCCTGGGCTCACGGCGGACCTCTCTTCTGGTGTCGGCGGCCGGTGACCGGATTGGCGATAACCACTCCAGCATGCCCAACCGGGTGCCGCCACCCGGGTAACCGGGCCGGGCGCGACACGGCGGCGGCACGGGTGGGGGACGGGTGCCCACTAAACTTTGCGCTGTGACGGAACCTGGTGACGGGGCGCCGCGGCCGGTGCTGGTGGTCGACTTCGGGGCGCAGTACGCGCAGTTGATCGCCCGCCGGGTTCGCGAGGCACGGGTCTTTTCCGTGGTCGTCCCCCACACCGCCACGGTCGAGGAGATCAGGGCGCGTCACCCGCTGGCGCTGGTGCTGTCCGGCGGACCGGCCAGCGTCTACAGCGAAGGCGCCCCGCAGCTCGACCCCGCGCTGTTCGAGCTGGGTGTGCCGGTGTTCGGCATCTGCTACGGCTTCCAGGCCATGGCACAGGCTCTCGGCGGGACCGTCGCCCACACCGGTACCCGGGAGTACGGCCGTACCGAGCTGAAAGTGGCCGGCGGCGAACTGCATGCGGGCCTGCCCGCGACCCAACCGGTGTGGATGAGCCACGGCGACGCGGTGACGGCCGCGCCGGACGGCTTCGAGGTGGTGGCCAGCAGTCCGGGCGCCCCGGTGGCCGCCTTCGAGAACGCCGAGCGGCGCCTGGCCGGGGTGCAATACCACCCGGAGGTGATGCACAGCCCGCACGGGCAGCGGGTGCTCAGCCGGTTCCTGCACGACTTCGCCGGTATCGGTGCGGACTGGACCCCCGCCAACATCGCCAGTGCGCTGGTCGAGCAGGTGCGCACCCAGATCGGTGACGGCCGGGCGATCTGCGGGCTGTCCGGCGGCGTCGACTCCGCCGTGGCGGCGGCGCTCGTGCAGCGCGCCATCGGCGACCGATTGACTTGCGTGTTTGTCGACCACGGCCTGCTTCGCACCGGCGAGCGCGCCCAGGTGCAGCGCGATTTCGTCGCCGCCACCGGCGCCAACCTGGTCACCGTCGACGTGGCGGACACCTTCCTGACCGCCCTGGCCGGCGTGCACAATCCCGAGGGCAAGCGCAAGATCATCGGCCGGCAGTTCATCCGGGCGTTCGAGGGGGCGGTGCGAGACATCGTGGGCGCCAGCGGTTCTGACGTCGAGTTCCTGGTGCAGGGCACGCTGTACCCGGACGTCGTGGAGTCCGGCGGGGGCAGCGGCGCCGCGAACATCAAGAGCCACCACAATGTCGGCGGCCTGCCCGACGACCTGAAGTTCACGCTCGTCGAGCCGCTGCGGCTGCTGTTCAAAGACGAGGTGCGAGCGGTGGGGCGCGAACTGGGTCTGCCGGAGGAAATCGTTGCCCGCCAACCGTTTCCGGGACCCGGCCTGGGCATCCGGATCGTCGGCGAGGTCACCACGCAACGGCTGGACACGCTGCGGCGGGCCGACTCCATCGTGCGTGAGGAGTTGACCGCGGCGGGCCTGGACAACCAGATCTGGCAGTGCCCGGTGGTGCTCTTGGGCGACGTCCGCTCGGTCGGCGTGCAGGGCGACAACCGCACCTACGGGCACCCGATCGTGCTGCGGCCGGTGTCCAGCGAGGACGCCATGACCGCCGACTGGACCCGGGTGCCCTACGACGTGCTGGAGCGCATCTCGACCCGCATCACCAACGAGGTGACCGAGGTCAACCGGGTGGTGCTCGACATCACGAGCAAACCGCCGGGCACGATCGAGTGGGAGTAGTGGGCGGCGCGCGGATTGCCCGCCTTCGCAGGACGATCGCACCGGCCGCCGGGACGGCTGTCGCGGCACCGACGACGGTTGCAAGCCCTCCCCGGGCGACCACATATAGGGCCGTACCACGCTCGACCAACTCTCGGTGCAGAAGCCGCGTCCGCCGATCGTCGTCGGCGGGGCTGTGAGGTTCGCGCTGACGCTGGTCGCCCGGTACACCGACCGTGCGGAACGCACCCATCTCTGCGCCGGCCGAGCTGGAACGCAGACGTGACGTGCT
>CAYVQQ010000211.1:0-5783 GCA_964453085.1 uncultured Mycobacterium sp. | reverse complement strand
TCTTCTCCGGAACCTGCGCCGCCGCGGCAAGAAGGGTGGTCGTCGCCAGCAGCGGGAACCGCCCCCCGGAGCGGCCCGAGCAGGCGGCGGTGCAGGCCGCGCTGGATCATCTGTGGATCCTGGCCGGCCGCGGGCCCGGGTTGTCGGCGACCGACCTGGAGATCTTCACCGCGTGCGCCGCACAGATCGCTCACCATCTGCACCGGCGACGCCTCAGCCAACGCGTCGCGGGCGCCGAACAGCAGGCCGAGAGTGAGCGCAGTCGCGCCGCGCTCACCGCCGCGGCCGGCCGCGCCCTTTCCGAGGGCGTCGACTCCGCCAAGAGCGCGATAACGGCCCTTCGGTCGGAACCGACCGGAGCGGGAGACACCGGACCGATCGACGCGCTGGAGCGCGCGGTCGACCGTATCGGCGTCCTGGCCAATCAACTCGAAGATCTGGCCAGAGCCCGCGCCGGTGCGCTCGACGTGCGGATACGCCAGGTGGATGTCGCCGAGGTGGTGGCCGCGGCGCTCGACGAACTCGGTCCCGGCCACCACGAGGTGAATGTTCGGGTGCCGGCTGACCTGCCCAACGTGGTCTCCGACGCCGCGGTGCTCACCCGGGTCGTGACGGCCTTGGCCGTCTACGTGATCCGGCACAGGCCGCCAACGTTCACGCCGTCCATCGTCGCGGCGCCGTGCAACGACCGGGTGGAGATCCGGTTTCAGGCCGGGCCGCCTGCGCAGGGCCCCGCCACCGGTATCGGTGACGGCGGTTTCACCGTCGAGGCGGCGCGAGACCTGCTCGAAGCGATCGATGCGTCGCTGCGCACCGAAACCGGTCCCGATGGCGCCACAGCAGTGATCGTCAGCGTGGCCGCGGCTGCCGCTGATCGAGCGCCAGGTTGAGTTCGACGACGTTGACCCGCGTTTCACCAAGGAAACCCAGCACGCGTCCGGTGGTGTGCTCGCGCACCGCCGTCACCACCGCTTGCAGGGGCAGATGCCGGGCGGCAGCGACTCGCGGCGACTGCAGGTCGGCGTTGGCGACTGAGATGTCAGGGTCCAGGCCCGAACCGGAGGCGGTCACCGCGTCCACCGGCACCGCGGCGTCGGTGGGCAGGCGGTTGAAGGCGCGGTAGGCGGCGGCTCGCCGGCTGACGTCGGCCAGCAGCCTTGGATCGCTCGGGCCGAGGTTGCTGGCACCGCTGGCGGTGGCGTCATAGCCGCTTCCCGCCGCCGACGGCCGGGGCTGAAAGTACTGCGGCAACGGATTGCCGGCGTCGTCGGTGAACGATTGACCCAAGAGGCTCGAGCCGACGACCTGGTTGTCGCGGCCGATCAGCGAGCCATCGGCTTGACGCGGGAAGGCGAGCCGGCCGATGCCGTAGGTGGCGAGCGGGTAGGCGATGCCCAGCACCAGGCTGGCCAGCACGGTGAGCACGACCGCCGGCACCAGCTGAACGCGCAGCATCAGTGCACCCCCAACGGCCCGACGATGGCGATGTCGATGAGCTTGATCAGCACGAACGGGGTGATCAGCCCCCCGATCCCGTAGATCAGCACGTTGCGGCGCAGCATCGCGGTCGCCCCCATCGCCTTCACCCGGACACCGCGCAGCGCCAGCGGGATCATCAGCACGATGATGATCGCGTTGAAGATCACCGCGGACAGGATTGCGGTGTGCGGGTTGCGCAGGTTGAGAACGTCGATCGCTGCCAACCCCGGAAACACGCCATGCACCATCGCCGGGATCGCCACGAAGTACTTGGCCACGTCGTTGCAGACCGAGAACGTTGTCAGCGCCCCGCGGGTGATGAGCAACTGCTTGCCGACCTGGACGATCTCCATCAGTTTGGTGGGGTCGCTGTCCAGATCGACCAGGTTGCCGGCCTCCTTGGCGGCCTGCGTGCCGCTGTTCATCGCCACCCCGACGTCGGCCAGCGCCAATGCCGGGGCGTCGTTGGTGCCGTCACCGGTCATCGCGACGAGATCGCCGCCGGCCTGCTCGGCGCGGATCCGGTCCATCTTGTTTTCCGGGGTGGCCTCGGCGATGAACTCGTCGACACCGGCTTCGGTGGCGATCGCGGCGGCGGTGGCCGGGTTGTCGCCGGTAACCATCACGGTGCGGATGCCGAACGGCCGCATGGCGGCCAGGCGCTGCGAAATACCTGGTTTGACAGTGTCTTTGAGATGAATGACGCCCAGCATCCTGCCCCCGTCGGCGACAGCCAGTGGGGTGCCGCCGCCGCTGGTGATGCGCTCGACGATGGTGTCCATGTCCGGGGGCACGGTGCCGCCGTTGGCCCGCACCCAGTCGCTCACCGCCGCCACCGCACCCTTGCGGATCGTGCGGTCGCACCAGTCGATGCCCGACATCTTGGTCTTGGCGCTGAACTGCACCAGGCTCGCATCCGAGAGATCGCGCGGCTGACACCCGTAGCGGTGTTCGGCGAACTGCACGATCGAGCGGCCCTCCGGGGTCTCGTCGGCCAGTGACGACAGGTGTGCCGCGTCGGCCAGGCTGTGTTCGTCGGCGTTGCCGACCGGCAGGAACTCGGCGGCCATGCGGTTGCCGAAGGTGATGGTGCCGGTCTTGTCCAGCAGCAGTGTCGTCACATCACCGGCGGCCTCCACCGCTCGCCCCGACATGGCCAGCACGTTGTGGCGGACCATCCGGTCCATGCCGGCGATGCCGATCGCCGAGATCAATGCGCCGATGGTGGTCGGCGACAACAGCACGAGCAGGGCGACCAGCAACACAATCGGTTGCTTGACCCCGGAGAAGATCGCGACCAACTGAAACGTGCTGACCGCGACCAGGAAGATGAACGTCAGGCTGATCAGTACCACGGTGAGCGCCAGTTCGTTTTGCGTCCGTTGCCGATTGGCGCCTTCCACCAACGCGATCATCCGGTCCAGAAAGGTTTGCCCGGGCGCAGCGGCGATCCGCACGACGATACGATCCGACAGCACGACGGTGCCGCCGGTGACCGCCGACCGGTCGCCCCCGGATTCCCGAACCACCGGGGCCGACTCGCCGGTGATGGCCGATTCGTCGACCATCGCCATCCCGTCGATCACCTCTCCGTCGCCGGGAATGGCCTGTCCGGCAACAACGACGCAGCTGTCGCCGACTTTCAGCGCCCGCGACGGCGTGTCCACCACGGTGGCGTCCGGCTGTAGCACATGGGCCACGGTTTCCTGCCGGGCGCGCCGCAACGTGTCGGCGTGCGCCTTGCCCCGGCCTTCTGCCATGGCGTCGGCGAAATTGCCGAACAGCACCGTGAACCACAAGAACAGCACCACCAGACCGGTGAACACGTTGTCGGCCGCGGTGGATCGTGGCGCGTCGCGCAGAAACAGCAGCGTGGTCCAGATACTGCCGATATAGACCACGAACATCACCGGCTTGTGCACCATCGTTCGCGGATCGAGTTTGCGCAGCGCGGCGATGAGGGCCGTGCGCACAATCCCGGGGTCGAGGATCGACAACTCGCGGAGCCGCCGGGTTTCGCGGCCCATGTGCCGGCCGGGGGGCGCAGCGGTTTGTGTCGTCATTCAGACCCCGAAGTGCCCGGAAAAATGCTCGGCAAGCGGGCCCATCGCCAGCACCGGGAAATAGGTGAGGCCGACGAGGATGATGACGATCGCGCCGAGCAGTACGGTGAACAGCGGTGTGTCGGTGCGCAGCGTCCCGGCGGTGACCGTGTAGGTGCGTTTGCGGGCGAACGAACCGGCCAGCGCGAGCGCCGGCACGATCTCGAAGAACCGCCCGACCCACATGGCCAGCCCCAAAGTCGTGTTGTACCAGCGGGTATTGCCGGCCAGGCCGGCGAACGCCGAGCCGTTGTTGTGGGCGCTCGAGGTGTAGGCGTAGACCGCCTCGGTCACCGCGTGCGGCCCGGTCGCCGATATCTGGTGGGCGGCCGAGGGCAGCAGCAGCGAGATGCCGGCGAAGCTCAACACGGTGACCGGGAGTACCAGGATGTAGATCGCCGCCAGGGTCATGTCCCCGGCCAGCAAACGTTTACCCAAATACATCGGGGTGCGCCCGACCATCAGCCCGGCAATGAACGCGGTGATCAGCACAAAGACCAACATCCCGTACAGGCCCGTGCCGGTGCCGCCGGGAATGACCTCCCCGAGCATCATGTCCGACAACGGCAGGCCGCCGCCCAGTGGCGTGTAGCTCTCGACGGCCGAGTTCACTCCGCCGGTGGAGGTGGCCGTCATGGTGACGACGTTCAATGCCGAACCGGTCGCCCCCAGCCGCAGATCCTTGCCTTCCAGGTTGCCGCCCGGATTGGTCCCGGTCGCGTCCTGGGCCACCCCCAGATGCGCGAGATGGGAGTTGCCATGGGCCTCCAGGGCTGCCACCGCCACCACCGACAGTGCGTACAAACTGGCCATCGCCACGATCAACACGGCGGACTGGCGCATGGACCCGATCATCCGGCCGTAGGCCCATGGGAAGGCGAACGGAATCGCGGCGGCCAACCAGATCGTCAAAACGTTGATGACGGGATTGGGGTTCTGGAACGGGTGGGCCATGTTGGCGCCGAAATAGCCGCCGCCGTTATCGCCGAGCATTTCGATCGGCACCATGCTTGCCACCGGACCGCCCGGGATGCTCTGGCGGGCCGCGCCGCCGGTGCTCATCGACGAGATGGTCGGCACGACCTGCATCGGGTGGAAGTTGTCGACCACCCCGGCGGCCAGGAACACGATCGCGAACACAAAACTCAGCGGCACCAGCACCCGCACGAGGGACCGCACCATGTCGACCCAGAAATTTCCCAATGTCGTTGTGCGGGTGCGAATCACACCTCGGATGAACGCCGCCGCGAGCGCCATGCCCATGGCCGCCGACAAGAACTGGTGCACCGCCAGGGCGACCATCTGGCTGAACTGGCTCATCATGGATTCGCCGGTGTAGTTCTGCCAGTTCGTGTTCGTCACGAAGCTGACCGCGGTGTTGAACGCCAGAGGTGCGCTCACAGCGTGGAAACGGTCAGGGTTGCCCGGCAGGACCTCCTGCACACGAAGCAGCAGGTAATCCAGCAGGACCCCGACAATGCTCAACGCTATCGCCGAGCCGACGTAGGCGATCCAGCGCTGTTCACCGTGCGGGTCGATGCGCAGCAGCCGATACACGACCCGTTCGACCGGAAGAAACACCCGATCCCCGGGCGCCGTTTCGTTGCGGTAAACCTTTGCCAGGTACCCGCCCAACAGCGGGGTGCTGACGACCAGCAGGGCGAATACCGCCGCGAGCTGCGACCAACCCGCCGCGGACACCTAGACGTTCCCGCGCCGGACCAAACCGAAAATGAGGTAACCACCCAGCAGGACGGTAACGATGATGCCGGTTACATCGTCAAAGGTCATCTTGACTCGAGTTCAGTGCTCGGTCCGTTCCGACAGCGCAGCCTCATCGGGACCTAACAAACGGTCGCAGCCAATTGCGATGCCGACGGCGACGCCGGCGAGACCGAGCAGCACTGCGACGAATGCCACATCCTGCATGAGCAACCTCCGACGTCGGACAACACGGGTCCTTACATTACGGTGGCCCCGATTCCGTGCCTGCCGGAATTACGGAATCTTTACGGTGCCTGGCCGCCAATGCAATCCAGAAACCGCCCTGCAATCGGATATCCGCATTGGCCGACGACAGCTGCCATCACCGAGTGGTTCGGCGGGATCGCCGAGGGGTGCGTCACCGGCGGCGGGCTGGCCGGTACCCTGCAGCGGGTCATTCCCCATGGGCTGGTCGCCGAGGTCGACCGCGGCACGTGG
>CAYVQQ010000210.1:0-5822 GCA_964453085.1 uncultured Mycobacterium sp. | reverse complement strand
CATCCCGTGGGGCTCGCTGCCGGTGCGGGTGGTCGACAAGCCGACTCCCTGGCAGGCCAACGGTCGGCCGCGCCGCGCCGGGGTGAGCTCCTTCGGGTTCACCGGCACCAACGCCCACGTGCTGATCGAGGAGGCGCCACCGCAGTCGGCGACCGACGACGGGTATTCGACGGGCGACCTCGCTCGCGATTTCGCTCATGATGTCGCTCAGGATGGCTACCCGGCGTCGCAGCGCGACGCCCACGACGAGCGTGTCGACGTGCTGCCGCTGTCCGCGCGGTCGCCGCAGGCGCTGGTGGCGCTCGCGCAGCGATACGGGGACTGGCTGGACGCCCACCCGAAGGTCGACATCGCCGACGTGTGCTTCACGGCCGGGACCGGGCGTTCGCACTTCGAGCATCGGGCCGCGGTGGTCGTCGACTCCGTCCAGGGTGCCCGCGAGTTGCTGGCCGAGTTGGCCGAGAACCGGACGCGACCGGGAGTGGTGCGCGGCGAGTGCACCGACGTGCCGACCACGGCGTGGCTGTTCACCGGGCAGGGCAGCCAGTACCCCGGGATGGCACGCGAGTTGTTCGACGCCGAACCGGTTTTCGCCGACACGGTGACACGCTGCGCGGCCGCGGTCGATCCGATCCTGCCGCGCCCCCTGCTGGAGGTGCTGTTCGCCGCCGACCGGGACACCGGAGAAGCGCTGCGGCACACCTCGTTCGCCCAGCCGGCGCTGTTCGCCGTCGAGATGGGTCTGGCCCGGCTCTGGCGATCGTGGGGCGTCGAGCCCGACGTGGTGTTGGGCCACAGCGTCGGCCAATACGCGGCGGCGTGCGTGGCCGGGGTGTTCGGTCTCGAGGACGGGGCCCGGCTGATGGCGGAGCGCGGGCGCCTGTTCGGCGGTTTACCCGAGGGCGGGCGAATGGTGGCGGTGTTCGCCCACCCCAAGTTCGTCGAGGAGATCGCCGGCGAGTTCTCCCGGGTGTCGGTCGCCGCCTACAACGGCCCCAACACGGTCCTCTCGGGCCCGGGTGAGGATCTGGAACGGATCGTCACCCGGTGCGGAAACGACGGGGTCCGGTGCAGCTGGCTGGAGACCAGCCACGCCTTCCATTCGGAGTTGCTGGAACCGGTGCTCGGCGAGTTCGAGTCCTACGCGGCGGGGTTGCGGTTCGCCGCACCGACGCTGCCGCTGGTCTGCAACCGCACCGGCGCCATGCTCACCCCGGAAACCCCGCTGGACGCCCAGTATTGGCGGCGGCACTCCCGGCAGCCGGTGCAGTTCGCCGAGAGCGTGAGCACCGTGGCGGCGCTGGGCTGCTCGGTGCTGATGGAGATGGGCCCGCAACCGGTGCTGACCGGGGCCGCGGTGCAGGTCTGGCCGGAACATCTGGCCGCGCCGCGCGCGATCGTCTCCCTGCGCAAGGGCGTCGACGACCGGCGCCAGATCGCCGACGCGCTGGCCGCGGCTTACGTCAGCGGCCATCGGCCCACGTTCCCCGCGCTGCATCGTCGACCTCGCCGCAGACTTGAGCTGCCCACCTACCCGTTCCAGCGCCGCCGCTTCTGGCCCAAGACCTCCGGTGTCGCCGGCATCGACGGGCAGGGCACCGGCGGGTCCGGAATGTTGGGCAGCGTCAAGGATCTCGCCTCCGGCGATTCCGTCTACACCAGCCGGCTGTCGGTGAAGTCGCAGCCGTGGCTCTCCGATCACGTCATCTACGGCACCGTCGTCGTGCCCGGGGCGACGTATGCGGCGATGGTGTTGGCCGCCGTCGGGGCCCCGGCCAGGGTGCAGGACGTCTACTTCTACGAGCCGATCATCCTGCCCGAGAAGAGTTCCCGCGAGGTGCAGGTGACGCTGCATCCGCTCGAGGACGGGGCGGGTTGGAGGTTCCGCGTGCACAGCCGCCCCTTCGGCGTCCGCGACGTGGAGTGGGCGTTGAACGCCGACGGCACCGTTTACGGCGGCGTCACGGATCCCGATGCCGAACCGGCATCCGATTCGGCCGACACCGTCGACGCGGCCATCGAGCGGATGGAGCGCATGCGTCCGCAGCAGCTGTTCGACACGTTCGCCGAGATGGAGCTGTCCTGGGGACCGAACTGGTCCGGTTCCCTGAAGTCGGTGTGGCTCGGCGAGGGCGAGGCGATCGGCGACGTCGCCGTCGGAGAGGAACTCGCCGAACACCTCGGTACCGAGCCGATGCATCCGGTCTTGCTCGACCTGTGCACCGGAGTCGCATTCCCGGCGTTCCCGGCCCTGCTCGCCGCCGAGCAGGGGGTCAACGACCTCTTTCTGCCGTTGCGGTATGGACGGGTGGAGGTGCGGGAGAAGATGCCCCGGCGGTTCTACTGCCGCGCGACATGGCACGCCGGCGCCCTCGACGCCGAAACCCAGGTTTTCGACCTCGATTTCCTCGGCCGGGACGGCCGCCGCCTCGGCGGGATCCGCGAGTTCACGGTCAAGCGGGCGCCCCGGGATGCGCTGCTGCGCGGGCTCGGCGGCGATACCACCCGGCTGCTGTACACCCTGGGCTGGCACGAGGTGCCGCCACCGCAGCCGGGCGGTGCTGCGGCCGGCGTGGCCGGCACTTGGCTGGTCGCCGGTTTCGACGAGCTGGCGGCCGAGCTGCCGGGATGCATCCCGTTCGACCGCGTGGCGGCTGCGGAGCCCGTGGGAACGCTGCTGAGGCAGGCCCGCGAACGCGGGATGCCGTTCTCCGGCATCGTCTGGCGCAGTGCTGGGCCGGGAGCGGAGGAGTCGTGCGGCGACTCCGCCGCGCGGCTGGACGCCGAGATCGCCCAACTGCTCGACGCCGTGCACACCCTGCAGGCCGCCGACGACTCGGCGGCGGTCAAACTGCCCGGTGGCCTCTGGATCATCACCGAACGGGCCGTGGCAACCGAATCCGGCGAGCCGGTCGACCCCGTGCAGGCGGCGCT
This sequence comes from uncultured Mycobacterium sp., assembly GCA_964453085.1. Taxonomy (GTDB): domain Bacteria; phylum Actinomycetota; class Actinomycetes; order Mycobacteriales; family Mycobacteriaceae; genus Mycobacterium. The sequence goes on along the minus strand of CAYVQQ010000210.1, from coordinate 2,888 downwards.
TTGGGGGCTGGGCCGCACCATCGTCAACGAGGAACCGGCCCTGCAGTGCAGGCTGGTCGACCACGACGGATCCGCGGGGGCGGTGCGCTTGCTGGCCAGTCTGCTCGGTGCGCCGGTCGGCGAACCCGAACTGGCGCTGCGTCAAGGGAAGGTCCTGGCGCCCCGGTTACTGCAGTGGTCGCGCAGCGGTCACCTCACGGTGCCGCGCGCAGCCGACTACGCACTGGCCCCCACCGAACGCGGCGCGATCGACAACCTGCGCCTGACGGAGGCCGAGGTAGCGGCGCCGCCCGACGGTTACGTGCAGGTCCGGGTGCAGGCCGCCGGCCTGAACTTCCGGGATGTGCTCAACGTCCTGGGCCTCTACCCCGGCGACCCGGGGCCGATCGGCGGCGACTTCGCGGGCGTCGTCACCCGGCTGGGTTGCGGAGTGACCGGACTCGAGGTCGGCCAGCGCGTCTACGGCTTCATGCAGGGCGCGTTCTCCAGCCGCTTCAATGTGCCGGCCCAGGTGGTGGCGCCGATTCCCGCCGACCTCAGTGCGGTGGATGCGGCGACCATCCCGGCGGCGGCGCTCACGGCGCGGCTCGCGTTCGACTGGGCGCAGCTCAAACCCGGTGACCGGGTGTTGATCCACGCCGCCAGCGGCGGTGTCGGGTTGGCCGCCATCCAGCTGGCGCAGCAGCACGGCGCGATCGTCTTCGCCACCGCGAGCACCTACAAGCGCGCGACGCTGCGCAAGCTGGGTGTGCGGTACGTCTACGACTCGCGCAGTACGGACTTCGCCGACCAGATTCTCGCCGACACCGACGGAGCCGGCGTGGACGTGGTGCTCAACAGCCTGACCAACGAGGGCTTCCTCGAAGCGACCGTGCGGGCCACCGCCCGGGGCGGCCGGTTCGCCGAGATCGCCAAGCGGGACATCTGGACGCGTGAGCAGATGGCGGCGGCCCGCCCCGACATCGCCTACGAGATCGTCGCGCTCGACGTGACCACCTTCGAAGAACCCGAGCGCATCCGCGGTCTGCTGACCGAGGTGTCGGACGGGCTGGCCCGCGGCGAGTGGACGCCGCTGCCCGCCGAGGTCTACCCGCTGACCGAGGCCAAGACGGCGTTCCGCCGGATGCAGCAGGCGCGGCACATCGGCAAGATCGTGCTGCAGATGCCGAACCCGCTCCAGCCCCGGGGCGACAGCAGCTACCTGGTCACCGGGGGTCTCGGGGCGATGGGCCTGCACCTGGCGGCCTACCTGGCCCAACTCGGTGCCGGGGACATCGTCCTGACCAGCCGGCGCGCGCCCGACGCGGACGCGCAGCGTGTCATCGAGGACATCACCGAGCGCTACCGGTGCCGCATCCACATCTTCTCCGCCGACGTCGGCGACGAATCCGAAGTCACCAAGCTGGTGGAGCGGATCCGCGCCGAGCTGCCGCCGCTGGCGGGGGTGGCGCACCTGGCGGGTGTGCTCGACGACGCCCTGCTGGCCCAGCAGAGCGTGGAGCGATTCCGGACAACGTTGGCGCCCAAGGCCTTCGGTGCATGCTACTTGGACCGCGCGACGAGGGACGATGATCTCGACTTCTTCATCGTGTCTTCGTCGGTGTCCAGCCTGCTGGGCTCGCCCGGCCAGGCCAACTACGCGACGGCCAACGCGTGGCTCGACGGGCTGGTCGCGCGCCGGAAGGCACAGGGCCTGCCGGCGACCGGGGTCAACTTCGGTCCCTGGGCGCAGGGAGGCATGGCGTCATCGGAGGCCGCCCGGGCAAACATCGGGGCGCAGGGCCTGCTTCCGCTGGATCCCTCGGCCGGACTGGCCGCGCTCGCCGAGGTCGTCGCCAACGGGACCGGGCAGGCGACCGTCGTCAAGGCCAACTGGCAACGGGCCGCCAAGGTGCTGGGCGGTTCCCGTCCGCCGATCCTCGACCTCGTGCTGCCGAGCGCAGCCGGTGAGGCGACCGGTGACAGCGAGCTGCTGCGGCAACTGCAGGAGATTCCGGCGGCGCAGCGCGCGGGCTTCATCACGGAATTCCTGCAGCGCGAGGTGCAGGGCTTCCTGCGGCTGGCGCAACCGCCGGCCGCGACCAGCCGATTCCTGGACCTCGGTACGGATTCGCTGATGGCGGTCGAGCTCCGCAACCGGTTGCACAGCCAGTTCGGTGGGGCGTTCACGATCAACGCCACCGCGGTGTTCGACTATCCGACGATCGGGGGGCTCGCCGAGTATCTCGTCGGCCAGTTGCCCGCGTCGGCCGGCGAGGCGGAACCGGCGGTGGCGCCGGAACCGGGCCCGGACCCTGCCGCGGCGCCCGGACCGGGCTGATTCCCGGCGGTGGACATCTCCTCCGACTGAAGAGACTGAAGAGGGTTCCGGGCTACAGCTAGAGCCGCGCCAGGTCGTACTCGCCGAGGTGCGCGATCAGGTTGTGCAGGTGGTCGCCGGAGGTGCCCAGGGTGTGCTCGATCGCGGTGAGCCGCGCGGCATAGTGGGCTACCGGGTATTCCACGGTCATGCCGATGCCGCCGTGCATCTGGATCGACTCCTGCGCGATGTGTCGGCCCGAGCGGCCGATCTGCAGTTTGGCCCGCGAGGCGATGAGCGGGTCCAGTTTGCCGTCGGCGATGCTCATCGCGGCGTACAGGCTCATGCTGCGGGCCTGTTCCAGCGAGACGTACATGTCGGCGGCACGCTGGGTCAGCGTCTGGAACTTGCTGAGGGTGACGCCGAACTGCTTGCGGGTCTTCAGGTAGTCGGTGGTGAGGCGCAGTGATTCTTCCATGGCGCCGACCGCTTCGGCGCATAGCGCCGACTGGATGCGGATGATCGCGTCACCGATGGCATCCGACGCGTCGGCGGCTTCGCCCAAGGGTTCGGCGGGCGCGGAGGCCAG
>CAYVQQ010000209.1:0-5853 GCA_964453085.1 uncultured Mycobacterium sp. | reverse complement strand
ATGCTCTCATCCTCACCGGGTGATGAGAGTCTCCAGCGGAACCAGGACGGTTCACCTCAGCGCGCGCCGAATCGGTCAACACCACCCTCAAAGGCCAACTCTCGACCTCGAACACCGCGGCGGACGCACTCTCGGCGGAGTCTGCGCCCCGCATCGCCCAACGCACGCCCCGACCGCTGCGGCACAACGACCGCCACGGCACCGCCATCAAACGATCACCGACCGCCGACGACCACTGACCCCTTGGAATCACTCATCTAGCAAGAGTCATCCAAGCCGATCGGGGCGGTGTCGCCGGGACCCCCAGCCTCCGCGCGGGCCAGCAGTTGCAAGACGTGCTGATCAAATGGTGCCGAGTACGACACGTTCTCGGCGCACCCACCGCCTTCGAGGCCGCCGGTGAGCCCGGTGATCATTGTGCCGCTGACCCAGGGTCCGCCGCTGGTGCCGGCGACCAGACCCTCACACTCCACCGCCGGGTAACCATCGCTGACCTCGGAACTGGCCTGACAGCCCACCGGGGAACCGCCGACCCCGGACGGGTACCCCAGCACCGTGACACGGCTTCCGGGAGCCGGCGCCTGACCCAGGTTCAATGCCAGACCGACGCGCGACTCGACCGACCCGCCGCTAGGGTTGCTGACCCGCATGATCGCGTAATCGGCGTGCGGGTCCCTGGCGGCGGTCCAGCGCGGGTCGAGATAGACGGCCTCGGCCGTCCACAGGTCGGTGGGCGCGGCGTCGCCGGCAAAACCGGGCGCGAAGGTGACTCGCGAACCGCGGGCCAGGCAATGAGCTGCGGTCATCACCAGGTCCCCGCCCGCCGAATGCACCACCGATCCCGTACACACATGCACGTTGCCACCGTCGAGGAAGATCGGCCCGACGCGCATGTCCGGATCCACCGGCCCGGCGAGAGCCGCGCGCCCGGGCTTGCTGAGCCGTTCGACGGGTTCACTGGCCCGCAGCGACGGCGCCCTCACGGCCGCCGCATGCTCTTCGGGCCGGCCGCAGGACGTCGACACCATGGCCAGGCCGATCACCGAACAGAGCACTCTCAGCGCGATTCGCATTGGCTCCCATCATGCCCGACCCACACCCCGCGGGCAGATCTCCCTTGCGGGGGATTACGTCGAGGCAATTTCGCGTTCGAACATACATATGGACACGAGTTCCCTGTTCAATAGTTGGTGTCCCGTGATTTGGGGGACACTACAGGGAACACGCCGCAAGCAATTCTGGAAGGAGGCGACCCGGATGGCCCACCGCCACGACCCGGACGACGAGTACTACCAGCCCGAACAGACGGGCATGTACGAGCTCGAGTTCCCGGCGCCGCAGTTGCTGACGTCCGATGGCCAGGGACCTGTGCTGGTGCATGCGTTGGAGGGTTTCTCCGACGCCGGTCATGCGATACGGCTGGCGTCCAGGCACCTCAAGGCGGTCCTGGACACTGAGCTGGTCGCGTCCTTCGCGATCGATGAACTGCTGGATTACCGCTCGCGGCGGCCGCTGATGACCTTCAAGACCGATCACTTCACCAACTACGACGACCCCGAGCTGAGCCTGTACGCACTGCGCGACAGCGTCGGCACGCCGTTCCTATTGCTGGCCGGCATGGAGCCGGACCTGAAATGGGAGCGTTTCATCACCGCGGTACGCATGCTCGCCGAACGGCTGGGCGTCCGGCGGACCATCGGGCTGGGCACCGTTCCCATGGCGGTTCCGCACACTCGCCCGATCACGATGACCGCGCATTCCAACAACGGCGAACTGATCGCCGACTTCCAGCCGTGGGTCGCCGAGATCCACGTCCCGGGCAGCGCCTCCAACCTGCTCGAGTACCGGATGGCCCAGCACGGTCACGAAGTGGTCGGCTTCACCGTGCACGTGCCGCACTATCTGACGCAGACGGACTACCCCGCCGCGGCGCAGGCGCTGCTGGAGCAGGTGGCCAAGAGTGGCTCGCTGGAACTGCCGCTGGCTGCCCTGTCGGAGGCGGCCGAAGAGATCCGGGCCAAAATCGACGAACAGGTTGAGGCGAGCGCGGAGGTGGCTCATGTGGTGTCCACGCTCGAGCGCCAGTACGATGCCTTCATCGACGCACAGGAGAACAGGTCGTTACTGGCTCGGGACGACGAGCTGCCCAGTGGTGAGGAGATCGGCGCGGAGTTCGAGCGGTTCCTGGCCCAGCAAGTCGACGACAAGCACGACGACGACTCCGCCTGAGCGCGTCCGACCGAGTACCGCGACATGCGTTCGCGGCCCGAATGACAAGGGTGGAGATGACCGAGCGGCAGCGCAAGAGCAATCTGCGCCCGGTACGGCAAGTGACGGCACCCAGGCTGGAATTCCGCACGATCCACGGCTACCGCAGGGCCTACCGGATCGCGGGCTCGGGACCGGCGATCCTGCTCGTTCACGGCATCGGCGACAACTCCACGACCTGGAACGCCGTGCAGGCCAAGCTCGCTCAGCGGTTCACCGTCATCGCTCCCGACCTCCTGGGGCACGGGCAATCCGACAAACCCCGCGCCGACTACTCCATCGCCGCATACGCCAACGGGATGCGCGATTTGCTCAGTGTGCTCGACATCGAGCGGGTGACCATCGTCGGTCATTCCCTGGGCGGCGGGGTGGCGATGCAATTTGCCTATCAATTTCCGCATCTGGTGGAGCGCCTCATTTTGGTGGCCGCCGGCGGCGTCACCAAGGACGTCAATGTGGTGTTGCGGTGGGCGTCGCTGCCGATTGGCAGCGAGGCCCTCGCGCTTCTGCGGCTACCGCTGGTATTGCCGGCGGTCCAGGTCATCGGCCGTGTCCTGGGTGCGGCATTGGGGAGCACCGGCCTGGGCCGTGACCTACCCAATGTGCTGCGCATCCTCGACGACCTCCCGGAGCCGACAGCCTCAGCGGCATTCAGTCGGACCCTACGCGCGGTGGTGGACTGGCGCGGCCAGATCGTCACCATGCTGGACCGGTGCTATCTGACCGAGGCCATCCCGGTCCAGATCATCTGGGGCACCAAAGATGCCGTCATCCCGGTTCGTCATGCGCGGATGGCGCACGCGGCGATGCCGGGTTCACGGCTGGAGATCTTCGAGGGCTCTGGACACTTTCCGTTCCACGACGACCCGGCTCGCTTCATCGACGTCGTGCAGCGCTTCATCGACACTACCGAACCCGGCGAATACGACCAGGCCGCGCTTCGCCGGCTGCTCCGCTCCGGCGGCGGGGAGAACGCGGTCACCGGCTCGCCCGACACCCGCGTCTCGGTCCTCACCGCCATGCGCGATAACGAGCGCAGCGCAACCTGATGACGCCGACGGACGCCGGCCCCCACGCGTTTCCGTGCTTCCGGTGCAACACCGCGGCGAGATGATGTCCACACAGGCTGGCCGCCGCCGCGGCCTTCTGGGGGACACCAGAAACGGCGTGCCGACATCGCCGAACACGACCTCACTCGACGTGCTCGAACGGCTTGATCGGGCCCGCAACCTTGTCCATCCGACCGCACGTTGGCCTCTGCACCGGACGGTCGTGCGGACACCAGTGCGCGACTCTTGAGCCGCTCGGCCGATGAGGACGACGTTGGTGTCTTCGGGCAGGGCCACTCGCGCTGGACGGGCCGACGCGTTCACGCCCCCATCAGCGAAGCGGCAATCGTCGCGCCGAGATTCCAGCACGCCTCGACGTCGGCCTTGGTCGGCTTGCCCATCACCACGACCGTCTCGGCTGCCCTCACCCAGCCCAGCCCAGCGGTGATGCCGTCGATGGCGCGCTCGGCTCCCTCGGTGCCCTCGTTGCCGTGCAGGTAGACGCCGAACGGTCGCCCGCGGGTCGAGTCGAGCATCTGGTAGTACGACTGATCGAACGCCGCCTTGAGGGCACCACTCATATAGCCCAGGTTCGCCGGGGTGCCCAGCACATAGCCGTCAGCCTGCAGCATCTCGACGGGCGAGACTATCAGCGCCGCCCGGCGAATCACCTCGACGCCTTCGATCTCGGGGGCGGTCGCGCCGGCCACGACCGCCTCGAACATCTCCTGGCAGTGCGGTGACGGGGTGTGATGGACGATCAACAAACGCGACACTGGCCGGCCTTCTGCGTACCAGTGGGGTATCCGCCCACATCCTGCTGGAGGGCACCGCTCATGCAGCCCACGTTAGCCGGGGTGCTGCCCAACGGGTAGCCCGTCCACGTCGAGCACGTCGGCCGGTGACAGCGTCAACGCGGCCCGCCGCAGCACCCGTGCCTCCTCGCTCTCGGGATCGGCGGCGCCCAAGAGCACCGCCTCGAGCGTCGCCTGCGCGTGCGGCTGCGCCCTTTGGTCAAGGACGGTACTGCAACATCTTGTGCATCTCGACCGCCTTCTTCATGGCGTCCCGCGCCCGCCGGCGATCCCCCGCGTAGTCGTAGGCCCGCGCCAGCCGGTACCACCGTCGCCAGTCGTCGGGGGCGGCTTCCACCTCGGTGCGCACGACGGCGAACAACGCATCGGCCGCTTCCCGCTCGATTCGGCCCGATGCGCGTCGCGGCAGCCCTCGGATGTCGAGTTCCATGCCGTCCTCGGCGATCAGGCGGGCCAGCTTCTGGTGCGCGAATCCGGCGCGCAGCGTGGCGACCATCGCCCACAGCCCGATAGCCGTCATCATCAACATCGCCACGCCCAGGCCCAGGCCGACCGCCGCGGCCCGGCCGGAGCCGATCATCGCGACGGCCGCGCGGCCCACCAGTACGCAGTACACCAACATGGCCACGCACATGAACGCGATGAGCACCTGGGTGCGCAGTGCCCGCGCGTCGGGCTTCACTGCAGGTCGAGCAGGGACTCGAGGCCCACCGTGAGGCCGGCACGTTCCGGGATGCGCCGCACTGCCATCAATACGCCGGGTACGAACGACGTGCGGTCCAGGCTGTCGTGGCGGATGGTCAGCGTCTCGCCAAGGGTGCCGAACAGCACCTCCTGGTGGGCAACCAGCCCGGTCAGCCGCACCGAGTGCACCGGAATGCCGTCGACGTCGGCACCGCGCGCCCCGGGCAGGCCGGTGCTGGTGGCATCCGGGTTGGGCGGCAAGCCTTTTCGCGCCTCCGCGATCAGCTTGGCGGTGCGCGTCGCGGTGCCTGACGGAGCGTCAGCCTTGTGTGGGTGATGCAGCTCGACGACCTCGGCTGACTCGAAGAACCGCGCCGCCTGCTTGGCGAAATGCATCGACAGCACCGCGCCGATCGCGAAGTTGGGGGCGATGAGGACGTTCGTACCGGTGCCGACCAGCCACGACTCGACCTGCCGCAGGCGCTCCGCGGTGAAACCGGTGGTACCGACGACGGCGTGAATCCCGTTGCCGATGAGGAACTCCAGGTTCCCCATCACCACGTCGGGGTGGGTGAAGTCGACGACCACCTCGGTGCGCGCGTCGGTCAGCAGGCTCAGCGGGTCACCGGCCCCCACCTCCGCGGACAGGGTCAGATCCTCGGCCGCCCGCACGGCATCGACTATCGTCGACCCGACTTTGCCCTTGGCACCCAGCACGCCTACCCGCATGGTCGTCAAGACTATAGTGTTCACGGCGGCGGCTTAGTCCGCAGTCCGGTGTCTATCCAAAGACGTTCGTCGCGATCGCCCGGCGGCACACACGCGTGATCACAGTTTCGCCTATGAAAATTTTTCCTCTATGAAAACTTCAAGGGGCTCAATAGACTGCAGTCCCGTGACAGGTGCCGGTGTCGTCGGCCACCGTCCGGACCGCCGCGGCCAGGTGACCCGCGAGAGCTCACTGGAGATCGCACCGACGTCGCCGGCCGCCGGCGACCCGTGCCGCAGTGCCCCATCGCCAAGCGCCGCGCCGCGGC
>CAYVQQ010000208.1:0-5872 GCA_964453085.1 uncultured Mycobacterium sp. | reverse complement strand
TCCAACGCTTCCCACATCTCGGTCTCGGTCGCCCCGGCCTTGCCGTAGCGCAGGTTGTCGGCGACCGTCCCGGAGAAAAGGTATGCGCGCTGGGGGACCATCCCGATCGCCGACCACAGCCGTTCTGTGTCGTAGTCGCGGACGTCGACGCCGTCGATGAGGACGGCGCCTGCGGTCACGTCGTAGAGCCGGCAGATCAGCGACACCAGCGTCGATTTGCCCGATCCGGTGCTGCCGACGATGGCGGTGGTGGTGCCGGGTGTCGCCGTCAACGAGATGTCCTGCAACACAGGGCGTTCGGCGCCCGGGTAGGCGAACGTCACGCCCACCACCCGCACCACGCCGGTGATGCCCGCGCGCGGGAACCGAGGGCTGGGCGGGTTGCCGACGGCGGGGCGCGTGGACAGCACCTCGGTGATGCGTTCGGCGCACACCGCCGCCCGCGGCAGCACCACCAAGGCCATGGTCGCCATCAGCACCGCCACCACGATCTGGGTGAAGTAGGCCAGGAACGCGGTCAGCGCACCCACCTGCATCTGGCCCCGGTCGATACGCAGGCCGCCGAACCAGATGAGCGCGACGCTGGACACGTTGACGGTCAGCGTGGTCACCGGCAGCGTCAACGCCTGCCAATTGCCCACGTTCAGCGCGGTGTCCGACAGCGCGGCGTTCGCCCGGGCGAACCGGTCGCGCTCGAAACCCTCGCGCGCGAACGCCCGCACCACCCGCACGCCGGAGAGCTGGTCGCGCATCACCCGGTTGATGCCGTCGATCAGGCGCTGCATCCCGCGCAGCAGCGGCAGCGTGTGCGACATGATCCAGTAGTTCGCCACAGCCATGACCGGGACGCTGACCAGCAACAACCACGTCAACGCGGCCTCCTGGTCGATCGCCATGGCGATCCCGCCGACGCACATGATCGGCGCGGTGACCAGCACCGTGCCCGAGAGCTGCACCACGTACTGGATCTGCCGGACGTCGTTGGTGCTGCGGGTCAGCAGCGTGGGCGCGCCGAAACGCGCGATCTCGCCCTCGGAGAACGTGGTGACGTGCTCGAACAGCGCCGCACGCAGGTCTCTCCCGAGGCCCGCTCCCGTGCGGGCCCCGACGTAGGTCGCCCCGACCGAACACAGCATCTGCAAGCCGGTGACGGCCAGCATCACCAGCCCGAGCCTGACGATGGTCGCGGTGTCGCCCCTGGACACGCCGTCATCGATGATCGCGGCGTTGACCGTCGGCAGGTACAGCGAGGCCAGCGCGGTGGCGCACTGCAGCGTCATCAGCACCGCGACCAGCCGGCGGTACGGCCCGATGTACTGGCGCAGCAGTGCCAGGAGCATGGGCCAACTCTCGCACACGCGCCGCTGAGCACGGGCACGGTCACGGGGATTGAAATGCCTGTTCAGGCGGCACGGCAATGGTGACCCGTGGGACGGCCGCTACAGTGCATCGTGTGGACGAGCAGCAGGCTGAGCAAGAGCAGAGTAGCGGTGCGGCGTAACCCGGCGACCCAGGCCGTGGCCGCGGCGGCCTTGGCGGTCCTGATCCTCGCGGTGGCGGCGTGCTCCAGTTCCGGCGGCAGCAAACCGGGCGCGACGGCGCCCTCGGCCCCGGGCAGCGCCGAGGGCCACCACGGCCCGATGTTCCCGCAGTGCGGCGGCATCAGCGATCAGACGATGGCGGACCTGACCAAGATGAGTGGGCTGATGAACACCGCCCGCAACTCGGTGGGTTGCCAGTGGCTGGCCGGCGGCGGCATCCTCGGCCCACACTTCTCCTTCTCCTGGTATCGCGGCAGCCCCATCGGCCGGGAACGCAAAACCGAGGAACTCTCGCGCGCCAGCGTCGAGGACATCAACATCGACGGCCACAGCGGCTTCATCGCCGTCGGCAACGAACCCAACCTCGGCGACTCGCTGTGCGAGGTCGGCATCCAGTTCCAGGACGACTTCATCGAATGGTCGATCAGCTTCAGCCAGAAGCCGTTCCCGCCGCCCTGCGACATCGCCCGAGAGCTCACCCGTCAGTCGATTGCGAATTCCAAATGATGGCCAGAAGAAGCGTGCGCGCCGGGGTGGTTGCCGTGATCGCCACCCTGCTTGCAGTGACCGGGCTGGTGTTGGCCGGGTGTTCGAAGTCGGTGGGGGGCGTCGCCGTCAAAGCCGGCTCGGGCGGCGGTCCGCGCAACAACAATTCCCAGCAGCAGTATCCGAACCTGCTCAAGGAATGCGAGGTGCTGACCACCGATATCCTGGCCAAGACGGTGGGCGCCGATCCGCTCGACATCCAGAGCACCTTCGTCGGTGCGATCTGCCGGTGGCAAGCGGCCAATCCCGCCGGCCTGATCGACATCACCCGGTACTGGTTCGAGCAGGGCAGCCTGAGCAACGAACGCAAGGTCGCCGACTTCCTGAAGTACAAGGTCGAGAGCCGCAACATCGCCGGGATCGATTCGATCGTGATGCGCCCCGACGACCCCAACGGCGCGTGCGGGGTGGCCAGCGACGCGGCCGGGGTGGTCGGCTGGTGGATCAACCCGCAGACGCCGGGCATCGACGCGTGCGGACAGGCCATCAAACTCATGGAGCTGACGCTGGCCACCAACTCCTGAAGCGTCTCGCATATCGGCTGCGGGCCGCGGCATCCTCGGGGTTGTGCGTTCGGGTTTCCGGCGCGACGACGGTTTCCGCCAACCGGTGCTGCCGGTGGATTGCGGTGGTCGGCGCGGTGGTCGAATACCAGGGTTGGTCGGCAGGTTTCAGCGCGGCACTTCGAAAGCGACCAGCGCTGCACGACCCGGCTCCAGGTCCTTCCACGCGCAGGGCACGGCGAGCACGGCGATCCCCGATGTCGGGAACTTCGCCGCGATGCGCTCGGCGACGGTCTCGTCGGTACCGTCGGCACCGGCCAGCGCCAGTGCCGCCCCGGACATCGTCGGCTCATGGCCGACGACGAGCAGGGTCGTGACTTCGTCGCCCACGGTGTTGATCTCCTCGATGACGGCGCCGGGCACGGCGTCGTAGAGGCGTTCGGTGTATCGCGTCGGGGCGTCGAGACCGGTGCGTGCCAGGGTCTGCCGTGCGCGGGCCGCCGTAGAACACAGCACGGAGTCGACGGCAGGCACGTTGGTGCGGAGCCAATCACCGGCCAGCCCCGCCTCCCGGATGCCGCGCGGCGCCAACGGCCGGTCGTGATCGGCGACTCCGGCTGGGTAGTCGGATTTCGCGTGCCGGAGCAGCAGCAAAGTGCGATGACCTTTCACGCGGCTTACGCTACGCAATCGGACGCGGTGTGCTTCGGCGTCCCGGCGGCGGGACCGGGCTGCGCCGAGCAGTGGCAGCGGACGGTGCCGGTCGCCGCAGCCGCCCGCCACGGCGGCACGGCCGATTGCGCCGGTGTGCCGACAGGATGGTGATTGTGCCCGTCTTCCCCGGCATCGGCCCGGTGCCAGGGGAATTCGTCGGCTGCTCATAGATTGAGTAGGTGCGAATCTCGCGCCGGTAGCCCGCCGGATATGTCTTTCCTATGTGTCCGAGGGGCTGACTTGCACGCGGTCGGAACCTGAAAAATACTCGAATGCGGAATGGTTGACCCGGAAGATGCGGACTTTTCCGCGGACTTTTTCGAGACAGGGCTTTCCGAAAGAGGCTGGCGCACGTCGACTTGCGCCGGTCGCGGTGAGTTGCTGCTTCCGGGGATGCCAAACCTGTGCCTGCGATGGCGACCGGGGGTGCGACGATGCCTCCCGCGTTGTCGAGCTCGAAACCATTGTACAGCCCGAAACGATGTGGCACTTCGAAGGCAAAGTCGGCCAATAGTTTTCGTGTCGTCACCGGGATGTCGGGGGGGACGCATCCGGTGTCTTTGGCTGTTCCCCCGCCGGGCATGCGGGTACCGGACAAATCGAATGTCGGCAACGAACGCGGCAGGGTGGCCGAGCAGCGGCGAAAGCAGTTTCCGCAGCGCATGTCTGGCGTCGGCGCCGGTTGGCGAAGACCCGGTGGTTCAGTCGCGGGGCAATCCCGATCCGGGCAGCGGAGCAGGCCGATAATCATACCCAGGTAGGGTATATTCAATACCCACCAGGGGTATCTATGACTGCGACCGGTTGGCGGCGAAGGGAGGGCGGGCCTTGACGGTCGACGGTGTCGGTCCGGGGAGGCTTCGGCGGCGCTGCTCCAGGGCGGCCGCGGCGACCCTGGTTGTCGCCGGCTGCATTGCGTCGGGGTCCTTTACCGGGTTTGCACCCCGTGTAGGACCGTCGGTGGTTGCGGCGGACCGGTACGGGATCTCGGACGTGGTAGCGGGCCACGGAACCGGGTCGACGTCCTCTTATACGGTAGGCGGCGACGGCTCGCCGGTTGGCGGGCGGCATGTGCAAGCCGCTCGTCTGTGCATACGCATCGTTCCGCGCGTGCTGATCGTCCCGCGGAAGGGCGGGTTCGGCGTGCTGCCCTCGCACACATGGATGGCTGTCCCGTGTGCGCTCAATCCCGCCGATGGCCCTGCGAACGCCGGACAGCTGCCGCAACAGTGAAACCCGGGGCTGCCCCGAGACCTGCCGGGTGAGGTCCCCGTTCTTGTCGGTGGCCGGGCATAAGCTCGCGGTGCCCTGACAGCCACGCAATCCGAAAGGGGGTCGCCGGCATGCGATTCCTGCACACCGCCGACTGGCAGCTGGGTATGACCCGGCACTTTCTCGCCGGTGAAGCCCAACCGCGGTACTCGGCCGCGCGCCGCGACGCGGTGGCCGGCCTGGGCGCGCTGGCGGCCGAGGTCGGCGCCGAGTTCGTCGTGGTGGCCGGTGACGTCTTCGAACACAACCAGCTCGCCCCCCAGGTGGTGAGCCAGTCGCTGGAAGCCATGCGCGCCATCGGTGTTCCTGTATACCTGCTGCCCGGTAACCACGACCCGCTGGACGCCTCGTCGGTGTACACCGGCCCGCTGTTCACCTCCGAGTGCCCGGGCAACGTCACGGTGCTCGACCGGGCGGGTGTGCACCAGGTCCGGCCCGGGCTGGAGATCGTCGCCGCGCCCTGGCGGTCCAAGGTCCCGACCACCGACCTGGTCGCCGAGGTACTGGACGGGTTGTCCCCGGGTGCGGCCACCCGGATCCTGCTCGCCCACGGCGGTGTCGACGAACTCGACCCGGATCCCGGCAAACCCTCGCTGATCCGGCTCGCTCCGCTGCACGACGCGCTGGACCGGGGCGTGGTGCACTACGCGGCGCTGGGAGACAAGCATTCACTCACCCGGGTCGGCGCCGGCGGCCGGGTCTGGTACTCCGGTTCCCCGGAGGTCACCAACTTCGACGACGTCGAACCCGACCCGGGACATGTCCTGGTCGTCGACATCGACGACCAGGATCCGCTCCGGGCCGTCACCGTGGAGTCCCGGCGGGTGGGCCATTGGCGATTCCTCACCTTGCGCCACCAGGTCGACAACAGCCGCGACATCGCCGATCTGGACCTCAACCTGGATCTGATGGTCGCCAAGGACCGGACGGTGGTGCGGCTGGCGCTGGCCGGTTCGTTGACCGTCACCGACCGCGCCGCGCTGGACGCCTGTCTGGACAAGTACTCGCGGTTGTTCGCCTGGGTCGGGCTGTGGGACCGACACACCGACCTGGCTGTCATCCCCGCCGACGGTGAATTCACGGATCTGGGCATCGGCGGGTTCGCCGCCGCGGCCGTCGAGGAGCTCGTGGCGACGGCACGCGAGGGTGACGCCGACTCCGCCGCCGACGCCCAGGCTGCGCTCGCGCTGTTGCTGCGGCTGGCCGACAGGGGGGCGGCATGAAACTGCATCGGCTGATCCTGACGAACTACCTCGGCGTCACGCACCGGGATATCTCATTTCCCGACCATGGTGT
>CAYVQQ010000207.1:0-5905 GCA_964453085.1 uncultured Mycobacterium sp. | reverse complement strand
CTCGTCTTCGTGACCAAATACCGCCGCCGGCTGTTCACCGCGGACATGCTCACCTTCTGCGAGCACATCATGCGCACGGTGTGCGCCGCGCTCGACGTCGAGCTGGTCGAGTTCACCGGCGAACCCGACCACGTCCATCTGCTCGTCGCTTATCCGCCCACCTGGCGATCTCGACGCTGGCGCAAAGACTCAAAGGGCCGCACCGCCTACGCCGTGCGGCGCGAATACACCGGCGCATGTGTCCGCGCCCGCATGCGCGGACACCTGTGGTCTCCCTCGTATTTCGCCGTCTCCTGCCAAGGGCGCACCCCTGTCGATCATCAAGCAATACATCGACAGGCAGGCCCGGCCACTGTGCGCGCCGGGCTGCGCCCGGCGACAACCGGGATGGGCTCACCCCGGACTTCAAGTCCGGGGCTTGCGCCCAAGAATTCGGTCAAATGTCACACCACCGCCGAAGTGCCCGTCCGCGTCCCCGGTCGGTGGCCCCGGCGCGGGCGGCGTCGGCTAACGTCACAGGGCGGTGCGCGAGTCCGTGCCTGTCGACACAATTCCGATGGAGCCGATGGGGGGATCCCAGGAGTGAGCGGGCACCTGAGTTATGCCGAGGCCGTGGTGGTCGGCGCCTTCCAGGGCGTCACCGAACTGTTCCCGGTTTCCAGCCTCGGGCACTCGGTGCTGGTCCCGGCGCTCATCGGGGGTCAATGGGCGCGGGACCTCAACGTCTCGGCCCCCAAGTCGCCATATCTGGCCTTCATCGTAGGTTTGCACGTCGCCACCGCCGCCGCCCTCCTGGTCTTCTTCTGGCGGGACTGGCTGCGCGTCCTCGCCGGATTCGTGTCGTCGGTGCGGCATCGCCGCATCCGAACCTCGGGCGAGCGGCTGGCCTGGCTGCTGGTGGCGGCCACCATCCCGGTGGGGCTGGCCGGACTGCTGCTGGAATCGACGTTCCGCACGACACTGGGCAAACCCATCCCGTCGGCTGCGTTTCTGCTGTTGAACGGCTTCGCCCTGTACGCCGGCGAGGTGCTGCGGCGCCGTATCGCGCCGGCGCCGGCCGGCCCGGCCGCCGTCGAGGGGCAACAGACCCACGGTGGCGAGGCCGTCGACAGCCGGCTCGCCCAGCTGCCCCTGGGCCGCGGCGTGCTGATCGGGTGCGCCCAGATTCTGGCGCTGCTCCCCGGCATCAGCCGCTCCGGCATCACCATCGTGGCCGGGCTGTGGCGCGGTCTGTCGCACGAAGACGCCGCCCGCTTCTCGTTCCTGCTCGCGACGCCGATCATTGCGGCCGCCGGGCTCTACAAGATCCCCGAACTGTTCGGGCCGCTGGGCGAGGGTATCGCAGGCCAGGTCGCAGCCGGCAGCATCGCATCGTTCGTCAGCGCCTACGTCGCCGTGCGGTATCTCACCAGCTACTTCGAGACCCGCACGCTCACGCCGTTCGCCGTCTACTGCGTCGTGGTCGGTGGCGCCAGCCTGGTCTGGCTGACGCTGCGGTAGGGGCCCGCGGCGACGAGTACGCAGTGTTCACCTGAGGCGCGGACAATGGCCGCGTGAGTAATCCATCCGGAACAACCACCCGAGCCGAATCCGACGCGCCCTCCGAGGACGAAGTGGCCCTCATCGACCGGTACTGGCGCGCCGCCAACTTCCTGTCCGTCGGGCAGATCTATCTGCTGGACAACCCGCTGCTCACCGAGCCGCTGGAGGCCCGTCACGTCAAACCCCGGCTGCTCGGCCACTGGGGCACCACACCCGGGCTCAACCTGATCTACGCGCATCTCAACCGGATCATCCGCAACCGCGACGCCAACCTCATCTACGTCGCCGGGCCCGGTCACGGCGGCCCGGGTTTGGTGGCCAACGCCTACCTGGAAGGCACCTACAGCGAGGTATACACGGGCATCGAGGAGAACGCCGAGGGGCTGCGCAAACTGTTCCGGCAGTTCTCCTTCCCCGGCGGCGTCCCCAGCCACGTGGCCGCCCAGACGCCGGGATCCATCCACGAGGGCGGTGAACTGGGCTACGCGCTCGTGCACGCGTTCGGCGCCGCCTTCGACAACCCCGACCTGGTGGTCGCCTGCGTGATCGGGGACGGCGAGGCGGAGACCGGGCCGCTGGCCGCGAGCTGGCACTCGAACAAATTCCTCGACCCCGCGGTCGACGGGGCGGTGCTGCCGATCCTGCACCTCAACGGCTACAAGATCGCCAATCCGACCGTGCTGTCTCGAATTCCGCACGCGGAGCTGGAGTCGCTGCTGAGCGGTTACGGCTACCGGCCGATCACGGTCGCCGGGGACGACCCGGCCGACGTGCACCGGCAGCTGGCCGCCGCATTCGACGACGCCTTCGACGACATCGCCGCCATCCAGGCCCGAGCGCGCCGCGGCGGACGGCCGGAGCGGCCCATTTGGCCGATGGTCGTGCTGCGCACGCCCAAGGGCTGGACCGGCCCGAAGACGGTCGACGGTGTCAAGGTCGAGGGCACCTGGCGGGCGCATCAGGTTCCGCTGGCCGAGACCCACAACAACGCCGAACACCGCCGGCAACTCGAGGAGTGGCTGCGCAGCTACCGGCCCGAGGAGCTGTTCGACGCCGCCGGCGCGCTACGTCCCGAGCTGCGGGCGCTGGCCCCCCGCGGTGATCGCCGGATGAGCGCGAATCCGCACGCCAACGGCGGGCTGCTGCTGCGCGACCTGGACCTGCCGGACTTTCGCGACTACGCGGTGCAGGTGCCGCGGCCGGCCACCGAAACCCACGAGGCCACCCGTGTGCTCGGGACGTTTCTGCGGGACGTGATCGCCCGCAACGGCGACCGGTTCCGTCTGATGGGTCCCGACGAGACCGCATCCAACCGGCTGGACGCCGTGTACGGCGTGACGGGGAAGGTGTGGGTCTCGGAGACGACGCCGGACGACGAGCACCTCGCCCCCGACGGCCGGGTGATGGAGGTGCTCTCCGAGCACCTGTGCCAGGGCTGGCTGGAGGGCTACCTGCTGACCGGCCGGCACGGGCTGTTCAGCTGCTACGAGGCGTTCGTGCACGTCGTCGACTCGATGTTCAACCAGCACGCGAAGTGGCTGTCCACCAGCAGGGAACTGCCGTGGCGGCGCCCGATCGCATCGCTGAACTACCTGCTGACCTCCCACGTGTGGCGCCAGGACCACAACGGCGCGTCGCACCAGGACCCCGGGTTCATCGACCTGGTCGCCAACAAGCGGGCCGAACTGACGAGGGTCTACCTGCCGCCGGACGGCAACACCCTGTTGTCGGTGGCCGACCACTGCCTGCGCAGCCGCAACTACGTCAACGTCATCGTCGCCGGCAAGCAGCCCGCACTGGCCTACCTGGACATGGACGCCGCGGTCGCCCACTGCACCCGGGGCCTGGGGATCTGGCAGTGGGCGAGCAGTGCCGCCGCCGAACCCGACGTGGTGCTGGCCTGCGCCGGGGACATCCCGACACTGGAGACCCTGGCCGCCGCCGACATCCTGCGCCGGGAACTGCCCGACCTGGCGGTCCGCGTGGTCAACGTCGTCGACCTCATGCGGCTGCAGCCGGAAGCCGAACACCCGCACGGGTTGCCGGACAACGAGTTCGACGCGCTGTTCACCCGCGACAAGCCGGTGGTCTTCGCCTACCACGGCTACCCGTGGCTGATCCACCGACTCACCTACCGGCGCGCCGTGCACCCGCACCTGCACGTCCGCGGCTTCAAGGAGCGCGGTACCACGACGACACCGTTCGACATGGTGATGCTCAACGACCTGGACCGGTTCCATCTGGTCATGGACGTCATCGACCGGGTGGACGTGCTCGGCAGCCGCGCCGCGGTGCTGCGCCAGCGGATGGCCGACGCGCGCGTCGCGGCACGCCGCTACACGCGTGAGCACGGCGAGGACGACCCGGAGATCTCCGGCTGGACCTGGCCGTGTCGTGAATGATCAGCGCGGCCTGACCCGCGAGCGGCACCGACACCAGCGTGACACGTCACCGATGGGGGCCATACGCCGCCGCGCTGACCGGTGAATAGCCAATGCGTGACGCAGCCCCATAGGCTCTCCCGGTCATGGGGCAAGATCCACTACCGGCCGGGGGGGTGAGCGCGGCCGCCGGCGGACACACCGCGCAGGATGCCACCGCGGCAGGCCAAATGGCCGGCATCACCGGGGTGGCGGTGCGGTAGGTGCCCGCCAGCCTCTCGCGAATCCAGTCATGGAGCATCGAGCACCTCATCGACGCCGCCGCGTACTGGAGTCGAACCGCCGACCGTTGGGAAGATGCCTTCTTGACGATGCGCAACCAGGCGCACGCGATCATCTGGAACGGTGCCGGCGGTGCCGCGCTGCGGCAACGCACCGCAGCCGATTTGTCCGTCGTCAGCGGGAAAGCCGACCGGCTGCGCCGGGCGGCCAAGATGGCCCGCGACGGCGCCAGCGACATCAGCGCGGCCCGACGCCGGGTCCTGTATGGAGTGGAAGACGCGCAGAATGCGGGATTCACTGTCGAAGAAGACCTCTCGGTGACCGACCCCCGCAGCACCACCGCACCGGGTCACGCTGTGCGTCAAGCTCAGGCACGAGCATTCGCCGCCGACATTCGCTCGCGGGCCGAACGACTGGAAGCGGCCGATGCCAAGGTTGCGGGCGACCTCACGTCTACTGCCGGCGACGTCGGAGACGTTGGCTTCGCCGGACCCTCGAACCACAGACCCGCGAACCACAGCGGGCAACTAGCGGCGCCGACCGGCGACAGCCGGAATGGGCGCGGTGCGGCTGCCGTCGCTGACGGCCAGCCCGGCGGGGCTGATCTTGTCGGCTTCAAGCAGTACGGCGGCGCGGACCCGCCGGCACCATCGCTGGGACAGCCACAGATCGGGCCGTTCCCCGTGCCCTCACAGGTGGCCGCCGCTGCTCCGAAGACACCGTCACCGGCTGGACCAGCCGAGGCCGCACCCGAACCTCCCGCTCCGGCCGGACCGAGGTTCGGCCGATGCGTGGGAACGGACGTGAAAACCAACATCGGCAAGGAAATGGTCAAGGAGGGGTTCAAAAGCGGCGCAATCAAGGCAGGTGTCGGCGCGGCGTTCGGCGCGGGCCTGAGCCCCGAACTCGGTGGCGCCGGCGCACTGCCCGGTGCGGTGCTCGGCTTCGTTGGCGGCTTCGCGGAAGGCTTGCTGGAAGCCCCGGTGACAGCGGCAGCCGAAGGCGCGCTGGAGTGCAGCACCGACACGCCTGCTGGGCTGAAGCCATGATCAACGCAGGGCGGGTCCTGCTCTACCTGGCGCTGTATATCGGGCCGTCACCGTCGATGCCGGTGCCGCCGCGAAGTGCACGTGACGGCCAACTGAGTATGACGCAGCGTTGGCCGCGGGGATGATTCCACGCGGGGATGGTTGTGGCCGTTCTCGACGGGACTCGCCGCGGATCGTGTTTTCGCCGATTCCGCGTCCGACCTGATACGGCCCGTTACCGGCCGAACGGTTGACCTGCGCGTTCCGGGCGCTCGGGGGGACTGCCGGTAAAATGGGACCATGGACGAATCCACCGCCGGCAGGGACGCACTCCCGCTGCTGACCCAGTTTGCGGCGCTACGCCGCTTGCGGATTCATCTCGACGTCGCGGTGGTCGTCGTGGTGCTCGTGGCAACCAACCTGGTCGCCCACTTCACCACGCCGTGGGCGAGCGTCGCGACCGTGCCAGCGGCGGCCATCGGGCTGGTGGCGCTGGTGCGCGCCCGGGGGCTGGACTGGGCCGAGTTGGGCCTGGGCCGCGAACACTGGAGAGCCGGGCTGGTGTACGCGCTGGCTGCCGTCGCGGTCGTCGCGTCGGCCATCGCCGTGGGCGTGCTGCTGCCGGCGATCCGGCCGATGTTCATGAACAACCGCTACGCCACCGTCTCCGGT
>CAYVQQ010000206.1:0-5905 GCA_964453085.1 uncultured Mycobacterium sp. | reverse complement strand
GCCCCGCCGGCCCCGGTAGTGCTGTTGGCGCCGTTGGCGCCGTTGCCGATCAGCGCGCGCCCGGTGAAGGTCAGGAAGGGGGAGTTGACCGCGTTGGTCAGGTCCTGGCCTATCGTCTGCGCCGGATTGGCGCCGAACGACGACGTCAACGCCGACAGGTTGGCGGCTTCGGCGTTGACGTAGGACTCCGCGCTCGCGGTCAACCGCTGCATGAACTGGGCATGGAATGTCTCCGCCTGCGCGCTGAGTGCCTGAAAGTCCTGGCCGTGGGCCGAGAACAGCGCCGCTATGGCCGTCGACACCTCGTCGTCGGCCGCGGCCAGCACCCCGGTGGTCCGGGTTGCCGCGGCGGCGTTGGCCGCGCTGACCGCCGAGCCGACATTGGCCAAATCGCTGGCCGCTGACTTCAGCGCCTCCGGCAGCGCCACCACGAACGACATCTCGGACCTCCCGACATTGGAGCAAACTGCGACCTGGGTTTAGGGGTACTATACGTACTTATCGCACGATGAAAAGCGATTCATAGAACATTCAGTATTTCCGTGGCGTGTGCGGCGCCGCATGCGGCGGGGGTTTGCCGGACGATCAGTCGACCGCGGTGACCGCGACGCGGTGGCGAGCGCCCACGCCGCACCCCATGTCGCCGCCGGCCCGGGGACCCCACTAACTCAGCCGGAACGTGAGCTGAAACCCAGCTGAAACCCAGCCGGAAACTCAGTGCGCTTCCGGGGGCAACTCCGCGACGACGAGCTCGAGCGCCCGCACCGCACCCGCCTTGTCGAGTGGGTCGTTGCCGTTGCCGCACTTGGGGGATTGGACGCACGACGGGCAGCCGCTGGGACATGCGCATGCCCTGATGGCGTCCGCCGTGGCGCCCAGCCAGGTGCGCGCCCGGCGGAAGCCCCGCTCGGCGAACCCCGCCCCGCCCGGGTGGCCGTCGTAGACGAAGACACTCGGCAGGCCGAGCGGATCGGGGCCGACCGCGGTGGACAGGCCGCCGATGTCGCCGCGGTCGCAGCTGGCCACCAGCGGCAGCAGCCCGATCGCCGCGTGCTCGGCGGCGTGCAGCGACCCGGGTATGCGGGGTGCGTCGACACCGGTGGCCAGCAACGCCTCCGGCGTCACGGTGTACACGACCGCGGTCGTTTCCAGGGTTTGCTCGGGCATGTCCAGGTCCACGAAGTCGATGACCTCCCCGGAGGGCCGGCGGCGCAGGTAGCCGACCGACCGGTGCGTGACCCGCACCGGGACCAAACCCACGGTGACCGGCCCGTAGCCGCACCGCTCGCCGGCGCCGGTGACGGCGATGTCGGTGAGCTCGCGGGCGAACGTCGCATAGCCGGGGTCCTCGGCGTGGACGAACGCGATCCCGCCGTCGAAATCCAGCGAGTCCACGACGTAGCTCTCGCCCTGGTGCAGATACACCGCCCCCGGGTGCACGCAGGCCGGGGCCTGGTCGACGCCGACACTGCCCAGCAGCCGCCCGGTGTCGGCCTCCACGATCACGATCTGCCCACCCGCCGCGCCCCGGATGTCCACGGCGCCATGGGGATCCAGGCCCGGCGCCGGAAAGTACCGGCCGCCGCGCAGCCGCAGCAATCCCTCGTCGACCAGGCCCGCGGCGACCCCGGCCGCGCCCAGGGCGGCCACCTCGGCCGCGTCGAGCGGCAGTTCGGTTGCTGCGCAGAGAAGTTGCGGGCCCAGCAGATACGGGTTGGCGGGATCGATCACCACCCGCTCCACCGGCTTGCCCAGCAACGCGGCGGGATTGTGGACCAGGTAGGTGTCCAGCGGGTCGTCGCGGGCGATCAGCACGACCAGCGCCCCCTGGCCCCGGCGGCCGGACCGGCCCGCCTGCTGCCAGAACGAGGCGACCGTGCCCGGGAACCCGGCCAGCACCACCGCGTCCAGCCCGGCGATGTCCACACCCAGCTCCAGCGCGTTGGTGGTGGCCAGACCCCGCAGTCTGCCCTCGGCCAGCGCCTGTTCGAGCGCGTTGCGGTCCTCGGCGAGGTAACCGGCCCGATACGACGCGACCGTGCGCGACAGGTCGGGGGCGACGTCGTCCAGCCGTGCCTGCGCGGCCAGCGCGGTCAGCTCCGCGGCCCGGCGCGAGCGCACGAACGTCAGGGTCTGGGCGCCCTCGGCGATCAGGTCGGCCATCACCCGCGCCGCCTCCGCCCCGGCCGAACGGCGCACCGGCGCGCCGTTCTCTCCGGTCAGGTCGGTGCGCAGCGCCGGCTCCCACAGGGCCACGGTCCGGGCCCCCTGGGGGGAACCGTCGTCGGTCACCTCCTCGACGGGCTGCCCGATCAGCTCGGCGGCCGTCGCGCCCGGCGAGTCCGTCGTCGCGCTGGCGAAGATCACCGTCGGGTGGGACGAATAGCGTGCGCACAACCGCAACAGGCGGCGCAGCACCATGGCCACGTTCGAGCCGAAAACACCGCGGTAGTAGTGACATTCGTCGACCACCAGAAACCGCAGACCGCGCAGCAGGCCGGCCCAGCGGGCGTGGTTGCGCAGAACCGACAGGTGGACCATGTCCGGGTTGGAGAACAGCCACCGGGAGCGTTCGCGCGCGAAGCGGCGCACCTCGGCGGGGCTGTCGCCGTCGTACGCGGCGGGGGCCACCCCGAAGCCGGGGTCGCGCAGCCGCGGGACGGCCGCGGTCAGGGCGTGCGCGGCGCGCAGCTGGTCGTGGCCGAGCGCCTTGGTCGGGGAAAGATACAGCACCCGCGCCCGCGGGTCGGTGGCCAGGGCGTGGAGGACGGGCAGCTGGTAGGCCAGCGACTTGCCCGACGCGGTGCCGGTGCTGACCACCACGTGCCGCCCGGCGTGGGCCAGTTCGGCGGCCTGCGCCTGGTGTGACCACGGACAGGTGATGCCGCGTTCCGTGAACGCGCGAACCACGTCCGGATCCGCCCAGTCCGGCCAGCGGGCGGGGCGGCCGGCGCGCGCCGGCAGCTCGGCGACGTGGCGCAGCGGACGCTCGTCGGCCGCGGTGCCGGCGAGCGCGACGGCGAGCAGGTCGCCGCCGAAACTTCCCACCCGGCACCCTCCGATCATCCGCCGCCGGCACAGGTCTGTCGCCGACGCGACGAACGTGATTGACTGATTACGGTCGCAGCTTCTGTGTTCGTGTCACACTTTCGCAGGATCGACGTTGCGGCCGCGGTTCCTTCGAGGTTAATCGGTCGGGTGAAGTTCCGGCGACTCGGCGAGGTATGGCGGTCGTATCAGGCCCGGGGCATCGAAAGGCGGTGTCCCGCACCCAGAAGAAAAGGAAAGATCGAGAAATGCCACAGGGAACTGTGAAGTGGTTCAACGCGGAGAAGGGGTTCGGGTTCATCGCCCCCGAGGACGGCTCCGCCGACGTGTTTGTCCACTACACGGAGATCCAGGGTTCGGGCTTCCGCACCCTTGAGGAAAACCAGAAGGTCGAGTTCGAGATCGGCCACAGCCCGAAGGGCCCCCAGGCCACCGGAGTCCGCTCCCTGTAGAGACGAGCAGGTTCCCCACGACAACCCCCGGGCAGTCCCGTTTCAGCGGGCCGCCGGGGGGTTTTCGTTTCTCGTGCGGCCCCGGGCCGCCGCCCCGCCGACTGAGTCGGGCCCCGGTCGCCCGGCCTGGCCTACTGTCGGTGGCGTGAACCAGCTGTCCTTCTTCTCAGCGGATTCGGTGCCGCCGGCGGCCGCCGATCTCGCCGGGGTGCTGGCGGCGTCCGGCCAGATCCTGCTGGTCGGCGCGCCGGGCGATCAAGGCGCCCGGCTCTCGGCGGTGGTGGACCGGCCGTGGCGGGCGGCGGCGCTCGCCGAGATGATCCGCGACGCGGGCCTGGTCCCCGAGATCGGCCGCACCGGCGAGGACACCCCGCTGGTGCGGACGGCGGTGAGCCCGGCGCTGGTCGCCGTCGCGGCCGCATGGACGCGCGGCGCGGTCAAGACGGTGCCCCCGCGGTGGCTGCCGGGGCCGCGCGAGCTGCGGGCCTGGACGCTGGCGGCGGGCCACCCGGACGGCGACCACTATCTGCTCGGTCTGGACCCGCACGCCCCCGACACCCACTCGCCCCTGGCGTCGGCCCTGATGCACGTCGGGATCGCGCCCACGCTGATCGGTACCCGCGGCGGCCGGCCGGCCCTGCGGATCAGCGGCCGGCGCCGCCTGTCGCGGCTGATGGAGAACGTCGGGACGCCGCCGTCCGGCGTCGACGCGTCGGCCTCGTGGCCGCGGGTATGAGCCCGGCGTGCCCGCGTTGCCGGGAGCCGGTTTGCGCCGGCGCGCCCCCGGGTGCGAAATTGTCAGGTGCCCCGACGGCGAAGGAACGCCGACGTACCGGAAGTTCAGCGGAATTTTCGGCGCCGGCCCGGCATTCTTCGGGCAGGTGGTCCCGCACGGGGCCGGGATGAGAGATGGAGCGTAAGCGCAGTTGGCTGACCCGAAGCTGAAGGATCCTGGACGGTCTGGCGGCGCCAAGAATGGGGGCCCCCGGCGACTCGTGATCGTCGAGTCGCCGACCAAGGCGCGCAAGCTGGCCGGCTACCTGGGTCCCGCGTACATCGTCGAGTCGTCGCGGGGCCACATCCGGGACCTGCCCCGGGCGGCGGCGGACGTGCCCGCGAAGTTCAAGTCCGAGCCCTGGGCGCGGCTCGGCGTCAACGTCGACCACGACTTCGAACCGCTCTACATCATCAGCCCGGAGAAGAAGAGCACCGTCAGCGAGCTGAAGGGCTTGCTCAAGGACGTCGACGAGCTCTACCTCGCCACGGACGGTGACCGCGAGGGCGAGGCGATCGCCTGGCACCTGCTGGAAACCCTCAAGCCGCGCATCCCGGTCAAGCGGATGGTGTTCCACGAGATCACCGAGCCGGCGATCCTCGAGGCCGCCGAGCATCCGCGCGACCTGGACGTCGATCTGGTCGACGCGCAGGAGACCCGCCGCATCCTGGACAGGTTGTACGGCTACGAGGTCAGCCCGGTGCTGTGGAAAAAGGTCGCGCCCAGGCTGTCGGCGGGCCGGGTGCAGTCGGTGGCCACCCGGATCATCGTGCAGCGCGAACGTGACCGGATGGCGTTTCGCAGCGCGTCGTACTGGGACGTCGTCGCCGAACTGGACGCCAGCATCTCCGACCCCAAGGCGTCCCCGCCCACCTTCACCGCCCGGCTGACCAGCGTCGACGGCATGCGCGTGGCCACCGGCCGCGACTTCGACTCGCTGGGGCAGCTGCGCAACCGGGGCGACGGGGCCGCCCCGGACGTCGTGGTGCTCGACGAGGCGCAGGCGACGGCGCTGGCGGCCGGCTTGCGGGACGGCGAGCTCGCCGTGGCGTCGGTGGAGGAGAAGCCCTACACGCGGCGCCCCTACGCGCCGTTCATGACCTCCACGCTGCAGCAGGAGGCCGGCCGCAAGTTGCGGTTCTCCGCCGAACGCACGATGAGCGTCGCCCAGCGCCTCTACGAGAACGGCTACATCACCTATATGCGTACCGACTCGACCACGCTGTCGCAGTCGGCCATCGACGCCGCGCGCACCCAGGCGCGCCAGCTCTACGGCGAGGAGTACGTCGCCGCGTCGCCACGCCAGTACACCCGCAAGGTGAAGAACGCCCAGGAGGCACACGAGGCGATCCGCCCGGCGGGTGAGACGTTCGCCACCCCGGACGCGGTGCGCCGCGAGCTCGACACCGACGAATTCCGGCTCTACGAGCTGGTCTGGCAGCGCACGATCGCGTCCCAGATGGCCGATGCGCGCGGGACCACGCTGAGCCTGCGGATCGCGGGCACCTCGAACGGTTCGGGGGCCGTCCCGCAGGGGCATCAGCAGGTGGTGTTCTCCGCCAGCGGCCGCACCCTGACCTTCCCCGGCTTCCTCAAGGCGTACGTCGAGGGCATCGAGGAGGGCGACACC
>CAYVQQ010000205.1:0-6149 GCA_964453085.1 uncultured Mycobacterium sp. | reverse complement strand
CTGTGACTGGAGTTCAGACGTGTGCTCTTCCGATCTGATAGAGCAAGGGCCTTCTAATCCCTAGGTCGCACGTTCGAGTCGTGCCGGGGGCGCTCCGTTTGCCGTTGCTTGCCGACGGTTCTCTAGGCCGGATCTCTAGGCCGTGGTGAACTGGCTCAGGTCGTAGATGCCGAGGCTCTTTTCGATGTCGGCGACCTTGTCGACAATCCCTTCGAAGCCGACCGGGCCGAACCGCCGATGTTCCTCCTCTTCGAAAATGTCAGCCAGGTCGCGAAATTCCTTCGCGGGCATCACCTCACGCAGCGCCGGGAAGACAACCGTGTCTTCGCGTGCCTCATGGGGCTCATACATCCTGATGAAAGCCGACATGTCCTGGCCGAGGGCTGTTTGCGCGGATCGGTCTGGGGTGGCCGCCCCGCCGGTGGCGGCGAGCACTCGGTCGGTGAGCGCACGGCCGCGCCGGTGCTGGGTCCGGAGGACGGTGGTGAGGTCAGTCAGTTTGCCCGCCTGTTCCAGCTTGGGAAAGACGTATTGTTCTTCAAGTCGTTCGTGGTAATCCTCGATGAAGCTGCGAATGATCCCCGCGCTCGCGTTGAGCGTCTGAGCCGGAATCGGATCAGCCGCCTCCGTGCGCCGGATCCCCTCTCGATAGATGAGTAGAACGCGCTTGAGCACACCATGCTCGCGCATCAGGTCTTCGGGAGGGGTTACCGGAACCTCCTCTGCCGAGGGTGTGCCGGACAGGCCTGCCTTGCGCTGCGGGCTGCCGCATGACGATGGCGCGATCCCGGCCACCGCCGCTATCGCGATCCCGAAAAACTGACGCCGGCCCACGGTGGGGGATTGGCCAATCACGGTCACGCCCTTCTTCTCAGTACCTGTCGTCAGGTCGGCAGACGCGACCGCTGATATCGTAAACCAATATCGTTGGTCGATATTGATTGGTGGACTCGTGAGTCAGTTTCTACGAGGTGCGGTGCGGCTGCACATCCTGCACCACGCGGATGTCGAGCCGGTCCATGGCGCCTGGCTGGCCGAGGAATTGGCCGGCCACGGGTACACGATCTCCCCGGGCACGCTGTATCCGATGCTGCACCGCATGCAGAAAGACGGCCTGTTGACTTCCCGGCAAAAGGTGGTGGACGGGCGCGCTCGTCGGGTCTATGAGATCACCGCCGCAGGGCGGGCCGCGCTGGCCGAGGAGCGCGCCGCGCTTGCCGAACTGGCCTCCGAGATCCTCGACCACAAGGAGGAGTCATAGCCAGCGGGATCCCGGCATTGGCGCGGCGACTCGGCACCGGCGACGCCGTGGTGATCGGGCTGGGGTCGATGATCGGCGCCGGGATCTTCGCCGCGCTGGGACCGGCCGCTCAGGCTGCGGGGTCCGGGCTGTTGACCGGGCTGGCGGTGGCGGCGGTGGTCGCTTACTGCAACGCGGTGTCGTCGGCCCGGCTCGCTGCGGTGTATCCGGCGTCCGGCGGCACCTACGTCTACGGGCGGATGCGCCTGGGCGATTTCTGGGGCTACACGGCGGGATGGGGATTTGTGGTGGGCAAGACCGCCTCGTGTGCGGCGATGGCGCTCACGGTCGGGTCCTATGTGTGGCCCTCGCGAGCCCATGCGATCGCCGCGGCGGCGGTGGTCGCGTTGAGCGCGGTGAACTATGCCGGGGTGCAGAAGTCGGCGTGGCTGACGCGCGTGATCGTCGCCGTCGTGCTGCTGGTGCTGGCAGCGGTGGTCGTCGTGGTGCTGGCTTCTGCTGGTGCGGCGGTCGTGCGACTGGATGTGACGGATGTCGCGGTCGGCGGGGTGCTGCAGGCGGCGGGGCTGCTGTTTTTCGCTTTCGCGGGGTATGCGCGCATCGCCACCCTCGGCGAGGAAGTCCGCGACCCCGCCCGCACGATCCCCCGTGCGATTCCGCTCGCCCTGGGTATCACTCTGGCCGTCTACGCCACTGTCGCGGTAGCCGTGCTTGCCGAGTTGGGACCTCGGCGACTGGCGGATGCGGTGGCCCCCTTGTCCGATGCGGTGCGGGCCGCAGGGGCGGATTGGCTGGTGCCCGTGGTGCGGGCCGGCGCGGCGGTTGCGGCACTGGGTTCGCTGTTGGCGCTGCTTCTGGGGGTCTCGCGCACCACGTTGGCCATGGCGCGTGACCACCACTTGCCGCACGTGTTGGCCGCGGTACACCCGAGATTTCGGGTGCCGCACCGTGCCGAACTGGTGATCGGCCTGGTGGTGACGGCGGTTGCTGCCACCGCCGACGTGCGCGGTGCGATCGGCTTTTCCTCCTTCGGCGTGTTGATCTACTACGCGATCGCCAACGTGTCCGCGTTCACGCTACGCCCCGATGAAGGCCGTCCCGCTCGCGCGATCCCGGTGGTCGGTTTCCTGGGATGCGTGATCCTGGCTTTCGCGCTGCCGCTGGTCTCGGTGATCTCCGGGGCTGCGGTGGTCGGCATCGGCGTCGCGGCCTACGGACTGCGCCGCGTCGGCACCGCATTCCGGCGACGCCGGTCCGAGGCAGCGCGGCCGCTCGGCCATGACTGAACCGCGCACCGAGCAGTTGGGCAGCCCAATGACACCACATTTCACCGAAGGTCTGCATAGAAGGCACTGCTGATGACCCAAGACAGTTCCCGGCTCATTCGGTTGACCGCGACCCGCGGCCCGGCCGCAGTTCTGCTCATCCGGTTGTATGTGGGGGTTGTGTTCGCCGGCGAAGGGATCCTGAAGTTTCTGCGGCCCGAGGCGCTCGGCACCGGCCGCTTCGAGAAGGCCGGCATCCCAGACCCCGGCTTCTTCGCGTTCGGCGACGGGGTCGCAGAGATCCTCTGCGGTGCGATGATCCTGCTCGGGCTTCTTACCCGGTTGGCTGCCGCGCCGATGATCATCGACATGCTCGGCGCGCTGCTGATCACCAAAATGCCGATACTCTGGGGACACGCCCCGCTGTTTCGCAGCGAACACGGCTGGTGGGACTTCCTCCACGAATCCCGCGTCGACCTGGCCCAACTGTGCGGCAGCGTGTTTCTTATCCTCGTTGGCGCGGGTGCTCTATCCCTTGACCGCTTCATTGTGTCCGCCACGCGCCGCCGGCGCTGACGCCGGCCGTCCCGGTCCCCTGCTCCCGCGCATCCGCCCAACCGCTACGCGACGGGCCACTCCGAGTGCGCTGCCGAGGCCGGCTACTGGCGCGCGTTGCGGGCGAGGTCGATCGCGTACTGATTCACGAACGCGCCTGCCGGCGGGTCGCCCTCGTCGCAGCTCCCGTCGGATTCGCCGGGACGTTTGATCCACAAGTAGGCATCAGCGTGGGCGCCACCGGTGGCTGCGGTGGGCGGACTACCCAACGTCCGGCCGCTGGGGTTACACCAGTTCAGCTTGGAGTCGGGCGCAGGTCCGGCGCCGTTGCGCGACGTGTCGATTACATAATGCGAACCGTTGGTGAGTCCAGAAATCGCCTCACCGTAGCCGATTTCGTCCACGGTGGTGAAGAAGTTCGCGGTGTTGAGGCTGAAGCCCCGCGCGTGCCCGACGCCGGCTTGGTTGAGTCTGGCGGCCATGTCTTCGGGGCTGTGCCAGCGCAGATGGCCGCCGTCGACGTACACGGCTGTGCCCGGATTGCGGCCCAGAGTGTCGACGGCGTAGCGGATCAAGTCGTAGCGCTCTTGGCGCTGATCGGCCGGCAGGCAGTCGGCCATGGCAAGCGCATCCGGCTCGAGGATGACCGCCGCGCGCGACGTACCCACGTCGGAGGCGATGCCGTCGACCCAGGCTCGGTAGGCGTCGGCCGTCGCGACACCTCCCGCGGCGAAACTACCGCAATCGCGGTGCGGGATTCCGTAAAGCGTCAGCACCGGCAATGCGCCGGCAGCCTGTGCGTCACCGGTGTACTTGGCGACCGTGGCCGCCGAAGCCCCGGGGACGACCCAGTACGCCTGCGGTGTGTTGGCGATGGCAGTCAGCTCGGGACTCGGCGGATCGGCGCGCTGCGCCGCACCCATGGCCGCCGAAGCGGGATTGACGTACAGGGGCATGCCGGCGAACGGGTTGGCGTCGTCGACCAGGCGCACCGCCGGAGCCGGACCGGCCTGCACCGGGTGGTCGTGGAGACCCACACCGGCGACCGACGCGACGGTGAGAAAGGGTGCGATCCACCGCGCGACCGCCCCAGCAGCTGAGAACGCCACCCCGGGAAAGTTAGTGTTCCAGAACGTCGAGCGCCAATCCCCGACGGCAGGCGGTCGTTCCCGGGGCCCATTAACGGTTCCCGGGGGCCCATTCACGATCAGGTTCGCCGGCCACCCAGATGGGTATCCAGAGTTCATGGCCGGCGTTGTTCAGCGGCGCGTGCGCAGTGCATGGCACGGTGTTCTGTCGTCGCCGGCGCTCACGCTCAACGGGTATGTCGCCTTTGCCTTGCCGCGAACGGTGACCGCACTGGGCATGTCGCTGCTGCTGGGCTTGGGGGCGGTGCACGTCTACATCTGGGCGACGCGGCCGGCGCTGCCGAACTACTTCCTCGTCTACAGCGCCGTGCTCATTGTCGGTTGCTTGACGGCAACGAGCGCCCTGGCCTGGGGCGTCACTCCACGCGTGCCGCAACTCGGCTGGTATCTCGGCAGCTCGATCTGCCTGGCGTTTCTCGTCGTCTACCTGGGCAGCCGCATGGTCCGTCTGCCCGGCCTCGACACGCTGACCGGTCGATGGGACCTGGCGCCGGGAACGTTCGGGATGGTCTTCGCCGCGGGTTTCGTCGCCGTCCACACCACGGTGCTGTCCGGCATCAACGTGGCCTACCCGCAGCAACGGCACTGGTACGACTGAACCGGCAGAGCCAACCAATGACGACACTGGACTACCCGGCCTGGCTGCGCATCGACCACTGGCTCAACGCGCTGTTTCTGACACTGCTCATCCGCAGCGGCATCGAGATCCTCTCCACCCACCCCAAGCTCTACAGCCGCGACGACAGCAAGCCCGGAACGGAGTGGGCGCGCTTCACCCGCAAAGACATGCCACGCGACCGGCTCTACGACACCCTCGACGAAGAGGAGGACTACCACCCGATCCTGGCGCTGCCCGGCCACGGGATGCTCGGCATGGGACGGCACTGGCACTTCGTCTCGGTCATCGGCTGGATCCTGGTCGGGCTGTCGTACTACGTGCTGCTGTTCGCGACCGGACAATGGCACCGGTACTGGCCGAATTCGTGGTCGGTCTTCACCGAGGCCGGGAACGACATCGCCGCGTACATGTCGTTCAACCTGCCTTCCCTGCTGCCCGGGCAGCCGATGGACGCAATTCAGAAGCTGACTTATGCCGCCGTCGTCTTCGTGCTGGCGCCGTTCCAAATCCTCACCGGCGCGGCGCAATCCCCCGCGATCGAAGCCCGCTTCCCGTGGTACGTGAGATCATTCGGCGGCCGCCAGATGGCACGCAGCCTGCATTTCGGCGGGCTGGTCGCCTTCGTGGTCTTCATCGCGATCCATTTGTCGATGGTCTTCTTCTGGGGCTGGGGCAGACTGACCGCCTTGATGATCTTCGGTTCGGTTCACGACGTCGGGTGGGCGACGGGGCTGTCCTTCGTCATCATCGGGGCGATCATTGCGGCACATTGGGCGGCGACCAGCTGGAGTCATCGCAGTCCCCGGTCGGTGCAGCGCGTACTCGGCGCGGTGACGACCAGAGCCCGGCTGCTGCTGTTGCGACCCCTGAACTCCCGGCAGAACTACCCGCCCGGCAGGATCTCCGAGCAGCACCGCATCAACGGCAAGCCGCCCACCAGCATCGACTTCAAGGTGATGGCCGTCCACAATTTCGTGGACTGGCGCATGCGGGTGGGCGGGCTTGTCGAGCATCCGGTGGTGCTGGACCTGGCAGCGCTGCGCTCCCTGGCCGAGCCGGAAACCCAGCGCGTGATGCACAACTGCGTGCAGGGCTGGACCAGCATCGCCGAGTGGAAGGGGCTGCACCTGCGCCGCCTCGTCGAGTTGGTGCGGCCCCTGCCTCAAGCGCGGTATATCTGCTTTCTGAGCATGCAGGACAACACAACGGACGAACCCAGCTCGCACGGCGGCGGCCAGTTCTACGAGGTGATCGACCTCGAACTCGCGTACAAGCCCCAGACGCTTTTGGCCTACGAGATG
>CAYVQQ010000204.1:0-6151 GCA_964453085.1 uncultured Mycobacterium sp. | reverse complement strand
GGAAGCGAACCGATAGAGGTCGATCGGCGATTGGTTAGCATACAACGGTACGGCGTGCTCGATTTCTGCGAGCAGAGTGTAGTCGTCCGCGAAAAGGCCAATCTTAAGCGTAGGCAAGGCGATAAGCACTGTCAGCATGAGAACCGCTGGCAGAGCTCGCCGGTCGCCGAACAGCTTCAGGGCACGCGAAACCCGGCCATCCTGCACCACGGGCCTACCGGCGGCGTCGGCATGGTCAAGGTGAGGCTGAAATTTGAGGCCCGATGAACTCGGGCGTCCGTGGTCGGCTGGCGCCGATAAGGCTCTCCTGCCCCTCAACCCTGTGCGCCGACATACCCCGAGGAGTCGGTTCACCTCTCCCCTTTCTCCGACGCCGCACAGGACGGGATCACGACAGACCCCCTCTATAGTCGCCCGAAACCGTACTACTGACTGCCTCTTCGTCGGACCCGAATTGGCAAAGTCGTCATCGACCGGCGGGCAAATGCCGAGTGGTCGATTCGTGCGCCGGCTCGGCTGCTGAGCCCCCGGTCCACGATCCCGACCCGGCCGGTGGTCACGCCCCAGCCAATGCGAGGGTGAAGGTATGAACAATCACACCTACCGAGTGATCGAGATAGTCGGAAGTTCACCCGAGGGCGTCGATGCGGCTATCCGCAGCGGCCTGGCGCGAGCGGCGCAGACGATGCGCAACCTGGACTGGTTCGAAGTGGAGTCGATTCGTGGGCACTTGGATGACGGAGCCGTCGGCCACTATCAGGTGACCATGAAAGTAGGCTTCCGCCTGGAAGATTCGTAGACCCGATCAGGTCATTGGCCGGAGACGGTCCGGCGAATCCGCCGCCCGAGCATCGCGAGCGTAGCGTCATTGCGAAATTCGGCTCGGGATTTCGCGGTGACGTTACGCCCGCGGCACCACAAGCCCGGCCACACCCCCACAAAGCAGCCAACACTCGCGACAAACCCGGCCACACCCCACAAGGCAACCAGCGCCCGCGACGCCACGGGCCCGTCAGCTGGCCGCGGCCCCCGGCTGCCGGTAGGGCGCACCGAACTCGGTCACTGGGCGGAAGCCGTGCTTACGGGCCTTGGCGGCGGCCTGCCGCATCAGCGCGTAGATCCCGACGAACGCGGCGTGATCGGTCAGCACCATCGGCGTCAGCAGCCGGTTGTGCACCAGTGCGAACGCGATCCCGTCGGCGGGGTAGGTCCAGCCCAGCGAGCCGCCCAACCCGACATGCCCGAACCCCGGCATGATGGGCCCGAGCGGCAGGGTGTGGTAGCCGAGATGGAAAGACACCGGCACCAATAGGTTTCGGTCCGGGCGCAGGCTCTTGCGGCCCGTCAGGCCCGCGACGAGTTCACGCGAGAGGAACCGGGTGCCGTCGATCTCGCCGCCGTTGGCGATCGCGCCGTACATGCGCGCCAGGCCGCGGGCGGTCGCCACCCCGTTGGCCGCGGGGATTTCGGCGTCCAGCATCGCGTTCTCCCCCGTGACGGCGTCGGTGACACCCGGGAAGTACATCGAACGGAAGGCGCCCGACATCTCATGGGCGACCTTGCGCAGCACGAAGTTCGCCACCGGATGGCCGACCATGTACTGCGGCATGACGACCTCGGCCACCCGCGTCGGCGCTCCGGCCGGCGGTCGGCCCAGATGCAGCCCGTCGGTGTCCAGCGGCGCGGCGAGCTCCTCGCGGATCAGCGCACGCATGCCCTTTCCGGTCACCGCCCGGGCCAGCCCCGACATCAGCCAGCCGAACGTCAGCGCGTGGTAGGCGGGCTTGCCGAGCAGGCGCCCCGGCGGTGCCGCGGCCAACCGCGCCTCCATCACGGTGTGGTCGAAGAGTTCTTCCCGGGTGGCGCCGCGCAGCCCCGAAAGCCCGGCGGCGTGCCCCATCGCCTGGCGCACCGTCATCCGCGCCTTGCCGTTGGCCCCGAACGCCCGCCAGTACTCCGCCACCGGCGCCTCGTAGTCGATCAGCCCGCGGTCGGCGAGCCGGTGGATGACCGTGGCGACCATCCCCTTGGTCGCCGAGAACACCATCGGGGCGGTGTCCGCCGTCCAGGGCGACTGCCCGTCCCGGTCGGCCCAGCCCGTCCACACGTCCACCACCGGTTGACCGTCGAGGTACACCGCCAGGGCGCCGCCACCGAGCCGGCGCGCCGGGAACATGCTGGCGAAACTGCGAATGACGTGCTTGAAGTGCGGATCCGCTGCACCGGACAGCTGATGACCCGCGTCAGCGTCATCGGGCAGAGGACCCGTACATCGATCGTCTCGAGTGTCCACCGTCACACTATCGAATCTACAAGGGCTTCGGATTCGCCACCCTGGAGTCGCAAAACGTTACGCAACTGTTAACTCGGCCAGGCTCGGTGGCGCTCACCCGTGCCTCCCCGGTCGGTGGGCCGGTCGCGTCCGGGCACCCGTCGGGCCGCTGCGTTAGTGCGGTGCCGCGTAGCGATACCGGAACCGCTCCCGGTACGCCGACCAATCCCATGTGGCCAGGAACGCCTGCGCCGCCTCGTATCCCTTGTCGAAAAGCTGTTCGAGGCGCTGCCGGGATGCGGTGAAGTCGAGCACTCCGACGTCGGTCGATTCGACCAGGATGGCCCGGGAACGGACCCACGGCTGGTTCAGCTGGGTCTGGTCGTGACCGACCAGCATGGTGGTGAGCAGGCTCTCCAGCAGCGACGTCTGTTCGAAGTGGCGGAGCGGTCTCAACGTGGGCATCACCTCGCCGAGCCCCTCGGCGATCCTGGGCACCACGGTGATCCCGAACGTGGGGCAGCGGGGCGCCTTGCCGTCCCACCGGTCGAACGTGTCGATCGGGAAGTTCGACAGGACGCCGCCGTCGACCAGGGTGGACGGCCGCCCGGTGGCGCTGAACAGGGTGACCGGGCGAAAGAAGAACGGAACCGCCATCGAGGCGCGCACGGCGTCCGCAACGCGTTGCTCCTCGGGGTCCAGCCCGTAGAGCGGCCGGTAGTCCCACGGCAACCGCACCAGCTGCGCCGCCGTCACGTCCGCGACGGTGACCACCAGCCGGCTGCGCCGGCCCGCGGGCATGTCTTCATCGGCGATGCCGAGGTCACCGAACGTCTCGACTCCCAGGTTCTTCAGCTCACTGCGCACCCACTCGTGCGCGAAGTCGCCGCGGTACATGCTGGTTTCCCGAAGGAGCCCCCAAGCCGCGCCGACCAGTGGAACGGGCGGCGCGTCACGCCATTTACTCAGCGGCACCGACAGCGCCAGCTCCTTGATCTCCTGGCTCGTCAGCTGGTCGCCCTTGGAGGCGGCCGCAAGGATCGCCGCGACGACCGAGCCGCCCGAGACGCCCGACACCCGCCTGAACGAGTACCCGGCATCCATGAGCGCGACGATGGCACCCACCAGGCCGATGAACTTGACGCCCCCACCGGAGAGAACGAGGTCCACACATTTCGGCTCGGCCGTCTCGTTGTCGTCTTGCATACCAGCCTTCCCGTCGCGAGGCAGCTTAGACCGAGTCACCGTGCTGCGGCCGCCAGGATCTGCTGGGCCGCCAGCGCCGGGGTCAGCTCCCCCGCCTCGACCCGGCGTTCGACGTCGGCCCGGATCCTGCGCACCGCCGGATTGGACAGCACCCGGTCGAGCACCGTGTCGCGCACCATCTGCCAGGTCCAGTCGACCTGCTGGGCCCGCCGGCGCGCGTCGAACGCACCGGCCTCGGTGAGCACCCGGCGATGCCGCTCGATGGTGTCCCACAGCTCGGCCAGGCCGGTTCCCTCGACCGCGCTCATGGTGAGAACCGGTGGCCGCCACAGCGTTTCGCGCGGGTGGATCAACCGTATCGCCGCGGCGAGTTCCCGGGCGGCCGACCGCGCCTCGGCCAGGTGCCCGCCGTCGGCCTTGTTGACGACGACGATGTCGGCCAGCTCAAGGGCGCCCTTCTTGATGCCCTGCAGCGAGTCGCCGCTGCGGGCCAGGGTCAGCAGCACGAAGGTGTCCACCATGTTGGCGACGGCCACCTCCGACTGGCCGACACCGACCGTCTCGACCAGGATCACGTCGAACCCGGCCGCCTCCAGCAGCACGATGGTCTCCCGCGTCGCCTTCGCCACACCCCCCGACGTGCCCGACGTCGGGGACGGCCGAACGTAGGCCGCGTCGTGCACCGCCAGCCGCGCCATCCGGGTCTTGTCGCCCAGGATCGACCCGCCGGTGCGCGTCGAGGACGGGTCCACGGCCAGCACCCCCACCCGGTGGCCGTCCTCGACCAGGTGCATGCCCAGCGCCTCGATCGTGGTGGACTTGCCCACCCCCGGCACCCCCGTGATGCCCACCCGGTGGGCACCGCCGGCGTCCGGCATCAACTCCAGCAGCAGCTGCTGGGCCTGCTCGTGGTGGTCGGGCCGGGTCGACTCCAACAGCGTGATGGCCCGCGACAGCCTCGCCCGGTCGCCGCCGCGCACGGCGGCGGCGAGTTCCTCCACGTTCATCTCGCCGGCCCCGCGAAAGTGCAAGTGCCGACACGTTGCCCGGGTACGGCCGTCGGTAGTTGCACTCTGGTGGCCGGACTCATGAATCGAGGTCGTATCCCAGCCGCTCGGCCAGCTTGCGCAGCAGGCCGATCGCGGCGTCGGCGATCACGGTGCCGGGCGGGTAGATGGCGGCGGCGCCGGCGGCGTACAGCGCGTCGAAGTCGCCCGGAGGGATGACCCCGCCGACCACGATCATGATGTCGGGCCGGCCCACCCGCACCAGCGCGTCGCGCAGCGCGGGCACCAGCGTCAGATGGCCCGCGGCCAGCGAGGACACCCCGATGACGTGCACGTCGTTGTCGGCGGCCTGCCGCGCCACCTCCTCGGGCGTGGAGAACAGCGAGCCGACGTCGACGTCGAAACCGATGTCGGCGAACGCCGTCGCGATCACCTTCTGACCGCGGTCGTGGCCGTCCTGACCCATCTTGGCCACCAGGATCCTGGGCCGGCGGCCGTCGGCCTCGGCGAACTTCTCGACCAATGCGGTGGCTTGAGAAAGAGGGGCGATGTTGGTGGCCTTTCCGGCTTCGTCACGGTAGACCCCGGCGATGGTACGGATCTCCGCCTGGTGGCGGCCGTAGACCCGCTCCAGCGCGTAGGAGATCTCCCCCACGGTGGCCTTGGCCCGGGCGGCGTCGATGGACAGCGCCAGCAGATTGTCACCCAGCCCGTCCCGACCGCCCTGGCCGGCTCCGCCGGGGGGGGCGGCCGCCGCGCGCGACAGCTCGGCCAGCGCGGCGTCCACCGCCGCCTGGTCCCGGCTCGCGCGCAGCTCCCGCAGTTTGGCCAGCTGTTCGGCGCGCACCCGGGTGTTCTCGACCTTGAGGACCTCGATCGCGGTGTCCTCGTCGGCCCGGTACTTGTTGACCCCGATCACCGGCTGCCGGCCGGAGTCGATGCGGGCCTGGGTGCGCGCGGCGGCCTCCTCGATGCGCATCTTGGGGATGCCCTCCCCGATGGCCCGGGCCATCCCGCCGTACTCGGCGATCTCGGCCAGGTGCGCACGGGCCTGCTGCGCGAGCCGGTGGGTCAGCCACTCCACGTAATAGGAGCCGCCCCACGGGTCGATCGGGCGCGTGGTGCCCGACTCCTGCTGCAACAGCAGCTGGGTGTTGCGCGCGATCCGCGCCGAGAAGTCCGTCGGCAGCGCCAGCGCCTCGTCGAGGGCGTTGGTGTGCAGCGACTGGGTGTGGCCCTGGGTCGCGGCCATCGCCTCGATGCAGGTGCGCGCGACGTTGTTGAAAGCGTCCTGGGCGGTCAGCGACCAGCCCGAGGTCTGCGAATGTGCGCGCAGCGAAAGCGATTTGGGGTTCTTGGCGCCGAACCCGGCGACCAGCTCGCTCCACAGCAGCCGCCCGGCGCGCAGCTTGGCGACCTCCATGAAGAAGTTCATCCCGATGCCCCAGAAGAACGACAGCCGGGGCGCGAACGTGTCGATGTCCAGCCCGGCGTCCAAACCGGCCTTGATGTAGTCGATCCCGTCGGCCAGGGTGTAGGCCAACTCCAGATCAGCTGTGGCACCGGCCTCCTGGATGTGGTAGCCGGAGATCGAGATGGAGTTGAACTTCGGCATCTTGGCGCTGGTGTAGGCGAAGATGTCGGAGATGATGCGCATCGACGGCTC
>CAYVQQ010000203.1:4577-6215 GCA_964453085.1 uncultured Mycobacterium sp. | reverse complement strand
CGGCTACTCCGCTGTGTGCCGGAGAATCTGGACTACACCGCGGTCCGGTGGAAGAACGTCCTTCGGCAGGCCGCTCTGTACGGCGCGTGCCAGAGGTGGCCGCGACGCATGCGCAAGGTGCTGCTCGGCCTGGTCGAACGGCAACTGCCCCAGGGGTACGACGTGGAGAAGCACTTCGGTCCGACCTATAACCCGTGGGACCAGCGGCTCTGCCTGGTGCCCGGCGGCGATCTGTTCCGCGCGATCCGCAACGGCCGGGCCGAGGTGGTCACCGACACCATCGACCGGTTCACGCCCACCGGTATCCGGCTCAGCTCCGGCCAGGAGTTGCCGGCCGACATCATCATCACCGCCACAGGTTTGAACCTGCAGCTGTTCGGCGGCGCGACCGTCACGGTCGACGGGCAACCGGTGGACCTGACCAAGAGCATGGCCTACAAGGGCATGATGCTGTCCGGGCTGCCGAACATGGTCTACACCGTCGGCTACACCAACGCGTCGTGGACGCTGAAGGCCGACCTGGTGTCCGAATTCGCCTGCCGGCTGCTGAACCACATGGACGACAACGGGTTCGACACGGTGGTGGCCGAACACCCGGGTTCCGACGTCGAGGAGCGCCCGTTCATGGCGTTCACTCCCGGCTACGTGCTGCGCTCGCTCGACGCGTTGCCCAAGCAGGGCTCACGCAAGCCGTGGCGGCTGAACCAGAACTATATCCGCGACATCCGACTCATCCGGCACGGCAGGATCGACGACGAGGGCTTGCGGTTCACCAAAAAACCGGCGCGCGAATCGGTTCAAGCGCCGACGACGACGATGCCGTCATCGTCGCTGTAGGCGATCTCGCTCGGCGCGAATGTCACCCCGCCCAGGCTGACCTCGACGCCGCTCTCGCCCACCCCGGTTTTGGTGCTCTTGCGGGGGTTGGTGCCCAGCGCCTTGACGCCGATGTCGATGCCGCGCAACGCGGCGGCGTCACGGACCGCGCCGTTGATCACCAGGCCGGCCCAGCCGTTGGAGCGGGCCAGCTCGGCGATGACGTCTCCGACCAGTGCGGTGTGCAGCGAACCGCCGCCGTCGACGACCAGTACGCCCCCCGGACTCGGTTGCGCGAGCACGGATTTGAGCAAAGCGTTGTCCTGGAAGCAGCGAACGGTGCTGATCGGCCCGGCGAAGCACCGGCGCCCGCCGAATTGGCGGAATTGAAGGTCGCAGCTGCGTACGCCGGGCCCGATGCTGTCGACAAGCTCGGCGGTGGGCCGGAATTCCACGGTCATGTCAGCGGCGGCGCAGCCGGCGGATCAGCAGGATGGCCAGCAGGGTGAGGGCGGCGGCGAGGATCAGCGGGATCGGGGATTGGCCCGGGACCGGCGCCGGGAGATCGCGCGGCACGGGGTTGGGTGCGGATTCGACAGTGGATTTCGCTCGCGCGGCGGCATCTTTGGCGGCCGCGGCCAAGTCACTGTCGGTTTCCGCGCGTTGCGAGATTGCGAGGGGTTGGCCGGTCGGCTCGTGCGGTCCTTCCGGGGGCTTCGGTCCTTCCGGCGGCTCGGGGCTTTTGGGGGGTGCCTTCTTGGGCGGTGCCTTTTTGGCGGCTTTACGGTCGTCCTTGACGCGCCGGGCCTCGTTCTTGGCGGC
>CAYVQQ010000203.1:0-4567 GCA_964453085.1 uncultured Mycobacterium sp. | reverse complement strand
GACTTCTCCGGCGGTGTCGAGGCGCCGTCGGGATGGTGTTCGGGTTCCTTTTGCGGGTCTGCCATGCGGCCGCTCCTTTGCGCCTTGCTCGTCGCGCACGAAACTTACTCTGGTCCCATCATGCCAGGAGCCGTGGTGGCGTCCCGGCGTCGCCGGCGCCGCCCAGGGCCCGCCCGCCGCTGCCGACGGCCCCGCCTGGCCCCGTTGAACGACCCCCGGCCGTCACCGCACCGCTACCACCGGTCACTACTGTCGCAGGAGCACGCGAAATACGCTCTCAGACCGCGGTCACGCCGAGGCGGGCCA
The DNA here is from genome assembly GCA_964453085.1 of uncultured Mycobacterium sp. GTDB lineage: Bacteria > Actinomycetota > Actinomycetes > Mycobacteriales > Mycobacteriaceae > Mycobacterium. The sequence goes on along the minus strand of CAYVQQ010000203.1, from coordinate 4,261 downwards.
TCACGTCGGCCTCGATTCCGTCCAGGTGCGAGGAAACGGCGGCGTGGGCCGCCCGGCGCCGCGCGGCGGGCATGTTCTCGGCGGCGACGACGGCGGTCGACAGGTCGGTCAGCCGCTCGGTCATCGCCCCGACGAACTGCTTGGTTTCGGCGTCCGTGGGTTTCTTGTCCTGTACCAGGCGCAGGGACTTCTCGGCCCCGGCTATTCGGGCCGACAGTTGGGCCCCGTGCCCGGAAAACTGGCCGATCTGGGCCAGGGGGACGCCGAGTCGGTCAGCGCGTCGCTGGTCGATCAACGCCCGAGTGGCCATGGCCGCCCGGTAGATCACGGGGGTGAGGATCGGCGCGAGCAGCCGGGACACCGTCAGCGTGCGTCGGATTCTCGTCGGCGACAGCACCCTGCCCTCGCGCGCCGCCTTGAGTTCGGCCTCGGCGACCTTCAATGCCGTCCGGTCGCTGTCACGCTGGGCCTTCAGCTGCGCCCGGAGAGCCTTCTCCGCGGCCCTCTCGGAGGCTTTACGGTCGTCCTTGACGCGCCGGGCCTCGTTCTTGGCGGCGAGCCTGGCCTCCATCTTGGCACGGGCGGTGATGGCTCGGGCTTCGGCGCGACGCGTCGCTCGACTCTTGCGTTTGCGGAACAGGCCCATGAGCCAACACTAACGGGAACGGACCCCGCGGCAACCCGCCGGGTGGGGCTGTGCCGGCGGCGGGGCTATGCGCCCAAGCGCTCCGCGGTGCCCATGCGCTCGGCGTTGCGCAGTTCGACGGCCCGCTCCATGAGCTCTTGTTTTCCTTCCGGAGACAACTCGGCGGCCGCCAGCGCGATGTCGCGCACGCCGTCCCGGCGGACGGCGGCCAACCACGTCAACTCTTCGTCGAGGCTTTCGTAGTATTCGTCGTCGGTGAAGTACTCCGGCTGGATGCGGAAGAAATTGGCCAGCGCCGCCATCGTCGCCGCCGACGGGTTGGTGCGGTTTCCCGACCGTAGCTGGGACAGGTAGGGAGCCGACATCGTGATGCCCTCAGACTTCAGGGCTGCGATCACCTCCGCCGAGGTGTGGGGCCCGCGGCCGGGTGGATAGACCGTGTCGAACAATCGGTTCAACCGGGCAGCGAATGTCGTCCTCATCGCGATATGACCTCCACGGGGCTGTAGAAGTGGACTGTTTCCCAGGCGTATTTGCTGGTCATGGTAGGTGGGCCCGGGGTAAGCATCCAGTTGCAAACGTCGCGGTTCGTTGACACCTGCCCCGTCGACCGCTCGACCCGCACTCCACGAGCCTCTAATCTCTCCTCGTGCCTGTCCACCGATTCCACCGGTTTCACAGGTTATCCGCAGCAACCCGGTAGCGGGCCGGGGTTGTCCGAGACCGTGTGAGCGCATCGAAATATTGGCCCGAAAGGCGGGGGCGGATGACATCACCGCAACCGGCCACACGCGGGGAGCGGCCTGGGTTGGCGTTTGCTGCGGCGTTGAGCAGGCGCCTGGCGAACCGCATTGCGGAGAGCTGGGCGCGGCCCGAAGTTACGGGATGGCGGTCGCCGAGCGGGGCGGGCAGGCCGGGACGGTCGTGCGCAAAGAGGCGATCATCGGTGTTTGCGGCATCGGGCGGGAGGTCTGGTCGCCGCCGCGTCCACGGGACCGCGCGCCGGGGCGTCGACGGCGAGTGTGACTACGCCGCAAGCAGCATGGCCAGGATCGCGGTGTCGGGATCGCTGATCGGGTCGATGCCTACGCGGCTGACCATCGAGGTGATCGTGCCGTCGGCCTCGGCCTCCACCCAGGCCGCCCGGTGCTCGAGCCCCAGATACGGCAGACCGGGCAACAGCACGCACCCCGACGCCGCGCCCGTGCATTCCGGCAACGACGGGGTCGTTTCGGAAGGGGGATGCAACATCAACAGCGCAGGGGGCTGGTGGTCGGCGAAATAGCCTGGCCGTATTGCCGATTCGCCGAAAATGGTGCCCTCGGCCAACACCAGGCCCACCGTTCCCGGCTCGGGTTCGTCGGGCAACTCCTCGCGGGCACCGAACACTGTTGTGGTGGAAAGCAATCCGGGTAGCGACGCGATGCGCACCGCGACCATGAGCAACTGGGCCCATTCTTTCGTGGAATCGGGCCAACGACCGGAGATCACAAACCCTTTGAGAGCGCCGCGGGCATGGAAAGGGGAAATCCCTATGGGTCCATCCGATCCGGCTTCCATCCTGACCTCCGTGCGCGTCCGTTCGAAATAACCACGCTGGTAGCCCGAATAATTCAGCATGCCCGCCGTTCGGGCGGATTGCAACTCCGACACAGGCACCAGCATTCGGGATCTCGGAGCTCCCCGGAAAGCGCTCGGGGCGCCGCGCGGGTTGCGCGGCGCCCCGAGTGTGTCGAATGGCGAATCAGCCGGAAATGAGGCCCGAGGACTTCGACGTCGCGGCGGCGTAGCGCGACTGGACGTCCGCCCAGTTGACGACGTTCCAGAACGCCTCGGCGAAGTCGGCCTTGACGTTCTTGTACTGCAGGTAGAAGGCGTGTTCCCACATGTCGAGCAGCAGCAGCGGGACGCTGCCCAGCGGGAAATTGGCCTGGTGATCGTAGACCTGGAAGATCAGCAACCTGTTGCCCAGGGTGTCCCAGCCGAGGGCTGCCCAGCCCGAACCCTGCACCGTGGTGGCCGCGGCGGTGAACTGAGCGCGGAATTTGTCAAACGACCCGAACGCCTCGTCGATGGCGGCAGCCAGCTCGCCGGTCGGCTTGTCGCCGCCGTTGGGCGACAGGTTCTTCCACCACAGCGTGTGGTTGACGTGACCGCCCAGGTTGAACGCCAGGCTCTTCTCGTGCAGCAGGATCGCGGCGAAATCCTCCTTGGCACGTGCTTCCTGGAGCTTTTCCAGCGCGGTGTTGGCGCCCTTGACATACGTGGCGTGGTGCTTACTGTGGTGCAGCTCGTTGATCTGGCCTGAGATGTGCGGTTCCAGCGCTGCGTAGTCCCAGTCCAAATCGGGCAGGGTGTATTCAGCCACGGCATTCCTTTCGTAGTGATTCCTCATGATTCTTGGTGATCGTTCAGTGATTGCCTTGATGCCCATGCGCATGTGTCCGCCACGCGCCAGCCTGCCACAGTCAACCCTGCTCCATGACCGCGCGCGCCGCAAGGATCACCGCGATGGGCCGTATCGGGCATACCCGCTGGGCGCCATTTCAAGACGATTCAAGACGAAATGTCAAAACACGTTGAGGACGGCCAACACGGCCGATGGAAGGTGGAGTACGGGTTCGTACCCGCGATGATGAGCCGTTGCACGCGTGCCGGGAGATGTTGCCGACCCTCTCGCTTCGCGGTGGGGCGGGTCCTTGTCGAGGACGTGGCGAAGTGGGCCGGCCGGTGGCCCACAACCGCGGTCACCGCACGGCGCGAAGAACCACGCCGACGGTTTGTATACCCCAGAAATTACAATGTGGATAAACCTGTGGAAATTGTGGATAGTGAACCGTGGCTGGCGCATTGGGGGGACGCCGGGTTCCCGTTGACCGAACCGGCCAGGCGACGGTGGAGTGTCGAGGTTTGCCGCTGCGGGTGTCGGCGCTTCTGCGCGGCTGGGTCGTCGGGCGTAGTCGTCTGCGGTGCAGGTGGCCTGCTCGGCGTGCGCGGCGTCGGCGACCACGGGGGGCTGCGGTCGGCCGGCCCGTGCGGGCCCGAACCGTATCCCGGGCCGCTTGCCGGCCGGTGCAAGTGGCCAGGCCCCAGCCCCGGATTACCGTCTAGGCTGGTCCGATGGTGCGTCCTGGACCCGAGGACCACGCCGGGAAAACCGCGCCGACGAATTGAAAGGGGGAGGGGGAATGGGCCCGCATTGCGGGCACCGCACCCTTGACTGCCAATGATCCAGGTGTGCTCCCAATGCGGCACGCAGTGGAACGTACGCGAGCGACGGCGCGAATGGTGCCCTCGCTGCCGCGGCCCGCTGCTGGCGCCGCATTCCGGGCCGGCGCCGGGTGCTCCGTCGACGCCACCGGATCCTCGTTGGGGCGCCGGCGGCGCCAACCCCCCGGCGCCGGGCGGCCCGGGCTGGCAGCGCACGCGGCCGCAGCTGCCGCCGGGATTCCGATGGATCGCGGTGCGCCCGGGCGCGGCTCCACCCCCGCGGCGTGTCCGGCGGTCCCGCGGCCCCACTCCGCGCTATGCCGTCATGCCGCGGTGGGGCCTGGCCGACCGGGTCGGCCAGGCCGTGGCGGCGACCTCGGCGTCGGCGACGGCGGGACCGCCCGC
>CAYVQQ010000202.1:4483-6341 GCA_964453085.1 uncultured Mycobacterium sp. | reverse complement strand
AGCGCGGCCGCCTCCTATGTGGCATGGCTGAACGGCAGCGCCGCGCGGGCCGAGGAAGCCGCGGCCCAGGCCAGGGCGGCCGCCGCGTCCTACCAGCGGGCCTATGCCGCGACAGTGCCCCCGGCTCTGGTCGCGGCCAACCGCAGCCGACTGCTGGCGCTGACGGCACGCAACACGTTCGGGCAGTACACGGCCGCGATCGCGGCCATCGAGGCGCAGTACGCCCAGATGTGGGCCCAGGACCTCGCGGCGATGTACAGCTATGCGGGCTCGTCGGCGGCGGCGACCACGCTGACGCCGTTCGCCAACCCCCCGCCGACCACCGAACCCGGCGGGCCCGCCGGCCAGGCCGCCGCCGCGCACGCGGCCGGCTCCTTGGCCGGTACCGCGCAGAGCGCCGTATCGAGTGTGCCGCAAGCATTCTCAGCGATCCCTAGCACGCTGCAGGCGGCGTCGTCACCGGCACAGGGCGTCTCGGGTACGACCTCGCTGAACGTGATCAGCGACCTGGTCTCGATTTTCCTCGACGTTCCTGCCGACCTCACGACCTTTCTCCTCGACATTCCGGCCAACCTGCTGAGCGTGGTGGGCTTTCCGCTGGACGTCATCGGCGCCGGGACCGGTCTGCACACCGACGACATCGTCAGCGGCTGGAACGGAGAGGAACCGTGGCCGTCCTCGGACCACCGGCCGCCCACGGAGTTTCCGGCGAAGCTCACGGGCCCGATCGAGCCGGCGGCGACGTCGGCGACGGCACAGCCGGCCGCGGGTCTGGGCGAAGCGGACACGGTCGGGGCGCTGTCCGTGCCGCCCACCTGGACAATTGCCACCCCGGCCGTTCAACCGATCGCGGTGACGCTGCCGGCGCTGCCGGCCACCGCGATCGCCGCCACCGCCGAGGCCGTCGGCGAGACGGCTGAAGTGCTGTCGGGAAGCACGTTCGGCGAGATGGCGGCGGCCGGCCTGGCCGGACGCGCCTTCGCCGGCACGCTCGGCGCCGGGGCCGGCAAACAAGCCGGTACAGGTGGCGGCACGGCGACAGCAGCCGGTCGTGTGCGCCCCGGCACCACGGGTACGAGCGCAGGCGCCGCGCCCGTCGCCGGACACGGAACCTCGCTGGACGAGCCGCGCAATGTGGTCACCGGTGTCGCGGCCGAGCTACGCGAATTCGCCAAGCTCCGCGACGAGGGGATCCTGACCGACGAGGAGTACACCGAACAGAAGAACCGCCTGCTCGGGCGGTGAACGAGGCGGCACCGTCCGGCTGGGCACCCACTTTGGGATGAGAGACACGCAGCAATGGATTTCGGGATCTATCCACCGGAGGTCACCTCCGGTCGGATGTATACCGGGCCGGGAGCTGGGCCGATGCTGGCCGCCGCGGCGGCCTGGCACGATTTGGCCGTCGAGTTGCAGGTGGCGGCCGAGTCGTACACGTCGGCGATCGCGGCGTTGGCCGCGCGGTGGTCGGGCCCGTCGGCGACGGCGATGGTGGCCGCGGCCGTTCCGTACACGGCGTGGTTACACACCACCGCCGCACAAGTCGAGGACACCGCGGCCCATGCCCGGGCAGCGGTGGCCGCCTACGAGGCGGCGTTCGCCGCGACCGTGCCGCCGCCGGTGATCGCGGCGAACCGCAGCCTGTTGACGGCGCTGGTGACGACGAACTTCTTCGGGCAGAACACGCCGGCGATCGCGGCCGCCGAGGCGCAGTACGCCGAGATGTGGGCCCAGGATGCGGCGGCGATGTACGGCTACGCGGAGTCGTGGGCGGCCGCGCCGACCCGGACCCCCGTCACCCCCCCCCGGCCCCAACCCCAAAACCGGGCGGCGGGCCAAACCACCGACACCCTGGCCC
>CAYVQQ010000202.1:0-4473 GCA_964453085.1 uncultured Mycobacterium sp. | reverse complement strand
CCAGCGTGCCGCACGCGCTGTCCGCCGCGGCGGACCCGCCGAGCGCAACCACCGTGCTGGATCAGATCGGCAACCTCATCATGATCCTCCTCAGCGGACCGTCCAGCGTGGCTACCGTTTTCGTCGTCGGACCGGCGGACGTTCTGACCGGTCCGGCGACCTTCCCCCTCAACGTCGTCGGCACCCTGTCCGGTCTGCACACCGACGACATCGTCAGCGGCTGGCAAGGTGTCGAACCCTGGCCGTTCCCAGGTGAGAGGCCCCCCACCGAGTTCAAGGCGATCATCACCAGTCCGAGGCCGCCGGCGGCATCGAGCGTGTCGGCGGGTTTTGGCGAGGCGAACACGGTCGGGGCCATCTCCGTCCCGTCGACGTGGACCGTCGCCGCACCGGCCGTGCGGACCGTCTCGCTGACGCTCCCGGCACCACCGGAACCGACCGCCGGCGCCGAGGCGGCGCGGGAATCGGGACCGGCGAACACGTTCGGCGAGATCGCCTCGGGCGGTGCGGCCGGGGCCGGCATGCGCGCAGGCACCGGCACCGGACGCGGCGGCACCTCGCCCGGCGGGATCCGCGCGGCGGCCCCGGCCGCGGTGCGGACGCACGCCGGCCAGGGCGACACCGTCGCCGGTGCGGCCAGACCCTCGCCCGACAAACCACGGACCGTGGTCACCGGAGTCGCGGCCCGGATCCGCGAGATCGCCAGGCTCCGCAACGAGGGAAAGCTGACCGCCGAGGAGTACGCCGAGGAGAAGAACCGCCTGCTCGCACTGTGACCCGCGTGCGGCCGCCCCGCGGGTGTTAGGAAGCTGTTAGGAAACCTTCGACCAATGGCCCTTCCAGGGCGCGCCGTCTACCTTCAAGCTGACATGCGCCTCGACGTGTGAAGAACTGGCGCGGAACGGAGACAGGATGGGCGTGTTGGCATTCGTCGCGCTGACGGTGGCGGTGTTCGCCGTGCTCAGCTTGATGCAGAAGTTGGTCGAACGGCTGTGAACTACGAAAACGCCGTCGGCTTGGTACTGTCGATCTTGTTGGCGCTGTTCCTCTTTGGCGCCCTGTTGTTCCCGGAGCGGTTCTAGTGGGCGCCACGGCCGCAGGCATCGTCTTTTTGGCCGTGCTCGTCACGGCGCTGGTGCTGGTGCATGTGCCCCTTGGCGACTACATGTTCCGAGTTTACTCCTCGGAGCGGGATTCCCCCGTCGAGCGGCTGGTGTACCGGCTGATCGGTGTCGACTCGCGCTCGGAGCAGACGTGGGGCGCCTACGCCCGCAGCGTCTTGGCGTTCTCCTCGATCAGCATCCTCTTCCTGTTCGCGTTCCAGCTCGTGCAGGGCAAGTTGCCGTTGCATCTGCACGATCCGGCCACGGCGATGACTCCGTCGCTGGCGTGGAACACCGCGGTCAGCTTCGTCACCAACACCAACTGGCAGTCCTACTCGGGCGAGTCCACGCAGGGCCATCTGGTGCAGATGGCCGGGCTCGCCGTGCAGAACTTCGTCTCGGCCGCGGTCGGCATGGCGGTGGGGGTCGCGCTGGTCCGCGGGTTCGCCCGCCAACGCACCGGTGACCTGGGCAACTTCTGGGTCGACCTGGTCCGCGGCACCCTGCGGATCCTGTTACCCATCGCGACCATCGGCGCGATCGTCCTGGTCGTCGGCGGCACGATCCAGAACTTCCACCTCAACGACCAGGTCGTCACCACCCTCGGTGGCGCCCACCAGACGATCACCGGCGGCCCGGTCGCCAGCCAGGAGGTCATCAAGAACCTCGGCACCAACGGCGGCGGCTTCTACAACGGCAACGCCGCGCACCCCTTCGAGAACCCGACGGCCTGGACCAACTGGGTGGAGATCTTCCTGCTGGTGGTCATCGGCTTCTCGCTGCCGCGCACGTTCGGCCGCATGGTCGGCAGCACCAGGCAGGGCTTCGCCATCGCGGGCGTGATGGCGAGCCTGTACGCGGTCAGCATGACCCTCATGCTGTTGTTCCAGCTGCAGCACCACGGCACGGCGCCACTGTCGGCCGGTGCGGCGATGGAAGGGGTCGAGCAACGGTTCGGCGTCGCCAACTCCGCGGTGTTCGCCGACTCGACGACGCTCACGTCCACCGGCGCGGTCGACTCCTTCCACGACTCCTACACCAGCCTGGGCGGGATGATGACGATGTTCGACATGCAGCTCGGCGAAGTAGCGCCCGGCGGCACCGGATCGGGGCTGTACGGCATGCTGATCCTGGCGGTGATCACCGTCTTCATCGCCGGACTGATGGTGGGGCGCACCCCGGAGTACCTCGGCAAGAAGATCACTCCCCGCGAAATCAAACTTGCCGCGACGTATTTCCTGGTGACTCCGCTCATCGTGCTGATCGGCACCGCCACGGCGATGGCGCTGCCGGGCGAACGCGCGGCGATGCTCAACGGCGGCCCGCACGGACTGTCGGAAGTGCTGTACGCGTTCACCTCCGCCGCCAACAACAACGGGTCGGCCTTCGCCGGGCTCGGCGCCAACACCGACTGGTACAACACCGCGCTGGGGCTGGCCATGGTGCTCGGCAGGTTCGCACCGATCGTGCTGGTGCTCGCCCTGGCCGGCGCACTGGCCAGGCAGGGCCACACGCCGGAATCGGTGGGCACACTGCCCACCCATCGCCCACAGTTCGTCGGGATGGTCGCCGGCGTCACGCTGATCCTGGTCTCCCTCACGTTCCTGCCCATGCTCGCGCTCGGGCCCCTTGCCGAAGGAATTCATTGATGACAGTGACTCAGCAGACAGTGCCTCAGACAGTGGCTCAGTCGGGCCACAAACCGGTGCGCGGCGGTCTGCTCGATCCGAAGATGCTGTGGCGGTCTGCGCCACAGGCGGTCCGAAAACTCGACCCGCGCACGCTGTGGCGCAACCCCGTGATGTTCGTCGTGGAGATCGGCGCCATCTGGACCACCGTGCTCGCGGTGGTGAACCCGACGTGGTTCGCCTGGCTGATCATGATCTGGTTGTGGCTGACCGTGCTGTTCGCCAACCTCGCCGAAGCGGTGGCCGAGGGCCGCGGCAAGGCCCAGGCCGAGACGCTGCGCAAGGCCAAGACCCAGACCATGGCGCGGCGGCTCAGGAACTGGAAGCCCGGCACCGCGACTTCGGGCGGCATGGAAGAAGAAGTGCCCGCGCCGGATCTGCAACTCGGCGACATCGTCGTCGTCGAGGCCGGGCAGGTGATCCCGGGTGACGGCGACGTCGTGGAAGGCATTGCCTCCGTAGACGAATCGGCGATCACGGGTGAATCGGCGCCGGTGATCCGGGAATCCGGCGGTGACCGCTCGGCGGTCACCGGCGGCACCACCGTGCTCAGCGACCGGATCGTCGTCAAGATCACCCAGAAACCCGGGCAGAGCTTCATCGACCGGATGATCGCGCTCGTCGAGGGCGCCAACCGGCAGAAGACACCCAACGAGATCGCGCTGAACATCCTGCTGGCCGCCCTGACGATCATCTTCGTGTTCGCGGTCGCGACCCTGCAGCCACTGGCTATCTACTCCAAGGCGAACAACCCCGGTGTCCCGAACACGCAGGCGTTGGGCACCGACGGCGTGACCGGCATCGTGATGGTGTCCTTGCTGGTGTGCCTGATCCCGACGACGATCGGCGCGCTGCTGTCGGCCATCGGCATCGCCGGCATGGACCGGCTGGTGCAACGCAACGTCCTCGCCATGTCGGGGCGCGCCGTCGAGGCCGCGGGCGACGTGAACACGCTGCTGCTCGACAAGACCGGCACCATCACCCTCGGCAACCGGCAGGCCGCCGCCTTCCTACCGGTCGACGGCGTCTCCCCCGACCAGCTGGCCGACGCCGCGCAATTGTCCAGTCTCGCCGACGAAACCCCGGAGGGGCGTTCGGTCGTCGTGTTCGCCAAGGAACGGTTCGGGCTGCGCGCGCGCACGCCCGGCGAACTCTCGCACGCCGAGTGGGTGGCGTTCTCCGCCGCGACCCGGATGTCGGGCGTCGACCTCGACGGCCACCAGCTCCGTAAGGGCGCCGCCAACTCGGTCGCCGAATGGGTTCGCGCGCACGGCGGCACGGTCCCCGCCCAGCTCGGCCAGATCGTCGACGGCATCTCCGCCGGCGGCGGCACACCGCTGGTCGTCGGGGAGTGCCGCGACGGCACGGGCGACAAAGTCGCAAGGGTGCTCGGCGTGATCCACCTCAAGGACGTCGTCAAGCAGGGCATGCGCGACCGGTTCGACGAGATGCGCCGCATGGGCATCCGCACGGTGATGATCACCGGCGACAATCCGCTGACCGCCAAGGCGATCGCCGACGAGGCCGGTGTCGACGACTTCCTCGCCGAGGCAACCCCCGAGGACAAGCTCACGCTGATCAAGCGCGAGCAGGAAGGCGGCAGGCTGGTCGCGATGACCGGTGACGGCATCAATGACGCGCCGGCCCTGGCCCAGGCCGACGTGGGCGTGGCCATGAACACC
>CAYVQQ010000201.1:0-6357 GCA_964453085.1 uncultured Mycobacterium sp. | reverse complement strand
AACATCTAGCTCAACGATCTCGAACGGCTTGTGAGGCGCGGTCAGAACCGCAGCCTTGGTCTTCATCATCACCGTGATCTCCTTATGTCTGATTCGGTCTGGGTAAGGTAGCTATGGCGCGGAAGATTAGCGCGCCGGCGGTTACGGAGCGCCGGGACGTATCGGCCACCAAAATCCGTGACCGGCGTGGATACGGCGCGCAGCCTCGTGGCAGGTGCCGCCCCTGCCTCTCGGCAATCGGTGCACGCCGGTCGGACGGCCCGGCAACATCCGCACCGTTGTCGGCATCCATGTCAGCCTGACCGGACAGGTGGCGGTGCGATCGGTCAACGTCGTGTCCATATCGATGTAGCGCTCGCCCTGCGGTTCTGTCAGCGCGTTCTCCATGAGGCGACTTGCTCTCGCACCAACACTCAGGCCGAACCCGACGCTTCGCTGTCGAAACGGTACTCACCGCCGATGAAGTCGTCGCGCCAGGTAGCGAAGTCGATGATGCTTCCCTCAGCACCGGGTTCCGCGTAGCTCACTGCGAGTCCTCACTTAGTCCGTGTTCGCGGTCACACGATAGCAATCATGCACCACGATCAAGCAACTACATACCACACTCACCTAGCAAGGTTGGTTAAAAGTTGGTTGGCCACGCGCGACCGAGGACGGCCGTGTCAGAGCCTGCAGGCGGTTGTGCGGATCGTTTGGTTGGCGGTTGCAGGGCCGGTTCGAAAGCGTCGCCCCCTTGCATGAGGCCGGGCCTCCGAGGTGGTCTGTTGCAAGCTAAGAGCGCACCTCGCTCGGTGACCCGTCCTCGGCGCGACGCCTGGACGCCGGGTAGTCCGCAAGTGTTGTCGGGCCAGGTGGCGTCGGCAAGACACAACTAGCAACGGAATCGGGCTACATGGCAATCCGATGACGCTACACCGTTGCTATTCGCCCGATCCGACTGGTCATCGACGGACTTGCGCTCGGCCCCCTCGGCACAAGACCGGCGACGTCAACGAAATCGTCGTCGAGTGCAACCACGCCACAACAACCATCGTGGCCTCCACCCGCGAACCCGCCGAATGGCCGACCGTGACCGCTGACACGCACCAGAATTGCCTGAAGTCCGTGCACAAGCACCGCACCCGATGCGCGTGGCCCGCGAGATCGGCCGTCCCCGGTGGCGGCGGGATGGGGCCGTGATGCCGACCCGCGCAGGGCGCCGCCCTCAGACGCCGCCGCGCTGATCCCCCGTGTCGTGACCCCGGCGACCGACCGCCGACCCCGCGTACAGCAACACGAGATCCGTTGTACCCCTTACCAGATCGGAATGTCAGATGCCGGCCGCGGAGACCCGGGCGGCCCCGGCGGCGCTCCGGTGCCACGCTCCTGGCCGGCGCGAGGGCCACCGGTGTCGGTCCGAAGTATCCCCTCGATGTAGTCGTCGTCGAAGTCCGGCCCATCATCGTCATCGTCGGGGCCGTCCGGGTCGCGACCTGCGGGCCGGTCTGGGTCGGCGCCCGCGCCGAGGATCACCGAGGGCGCGAACCCGACCAGGAACAGCGCCGCGACGATCCCGAACAACGCGACGAACGCAGGCAAGAGCATCGACTGCGCCATCGCCGCCGAGAACGGCTCGCGCAAAAACCCGGGCAGTCGCAGCGCGCCGCCGCGCGGCGTCCCCACGTGCGGCAGCATCTCCGCGCCGATCCGCGCGGTCATGAACGCGGCCATGCCGGCGCTGCCAAGCACGGCCCCGAGCTGGCGGATCGCGTTGTAGACCCCCGAACCCGCACCCGCGAGACGCTCCGGCAGATTGCGGGTCGCCGTCACGGTCAGGGGCGACCACACGAACGCGTTGCCTATTCCCAGCATCAGGAACGGCAACACCAGCCGCCACACCGCGGTGTCGGGGCCCATCTCGAACGACAGCCACGTCAGTGCGACCGCGAGCATCGAGAACCCGAAGCCGAGCACCGGCCGGGGATGATATTTGTCGACGATCCTGCCGACGAAGGGCGCCAGCACGCCGTTGGCGATAGCCATCGGGGCGATCAACAGGGCCGATCGCGTCGGCGACAACCCGCACGCGGTCTGGGCGTAAAACATGACCGGCAGCATCATCCCCGTGGTCGTGAAGGCGGCGATAGCCACGCCGACGGCGCACAGGCCGAAGTCCCGGTCGGCGAAGACCACCAGTGGAACCAGCGGCTCTCGGGGGTTGACCGACTGCCAGTAGGCGAAGCCGCAGACGAACCCGGTGCCGGCGACGAGCACCGCCCAGATCCAGGGCTGCCAGTGCGCGGCCTGCCCCTGCTGCAGCGCGAAGACGATCAGGAACATGCCCGCGCCCGACAACCCGACGCCGACCGGGTCGAACCGGCGCACCTGGGTGGGAAGCGCCGGAACCAGCCAGACCGCCAGCGCCAGCCCGACGACACCAATGGGGACGTTGACAAAGAAGATCCACTCCCAACCCAGCCCGTCAACCAGCAGACCGCCGGCAAGCGGCCCCACCAGGCTGGCCACGCCGGCGGTGGCGCCCCACACGCTGACCGCCACACCGCGCCGGTGCACGGGGAAGATCCGGGTGATCGTCGCCAGGGTCTGCGGGGTCAGAACCCCGGCGCCGACACCCTGTACGACGCGTGCGGCCACCAGCATGCCGGCACTGCCCGACAGGCCGCACCACGCCGAGGCGACGGTGAACACCGTCAGACCGAGCAGGTAGAGATTCTTCGGGCCGAACCGGTCACCGAGCTGCCCCGCCACCAGCAACACCACCGCATAACCCAGCAGGTAGGCGCTGGTCACCCACAGCACGGCGTCGTACCCACCGTTCAGGGCGGCCATGATGGTCGGGTTCGCGATCGCGACGATGGTCGAGTCGACCATGATCATGAAGAAGCCGATCATCATCGCCCACAGCGTCAACCACGGATTGCCGGGCAACCCGGTTGCCCCTGGGAGACGCTGGAGCCGGCGGGCGGCGACCTCGTGACCGGGCCCCGCCAACCGGCTCCCCCGGGACGGCGGCGACATCGCAGCAACCATCTACCACCTCGTTCGACTCTCGACGGTGGCGCCTCAACACCAGGACCGGCAAACGGACCGAATCGGCACGACCCCCGATGCACCCCGCGTGCAGAGCCATTATTCCGGTTGCGGTGTCCGACCCCACAGCTGCGGGGCGCCTGGGCGCGTTAGCCTGAAGTGAACCGTTAGCCTGAAATGGACGCCATGCGCAGGAGAGACGAGATGCGGGCCCGACGGAACAGGTCACCGAACCGATTGTCGAACAAGGCCGGCGTGGAACAGCGGCCACGCCCCGGCAACGACCGGCCGAGTGCGTCCGCGCGGGCGCTGGCGCAGGTGATCGAGGGCAGTGCGCGGATACAGGGCCCGGCGGCCGAGGCCTACGTCTCCCGGCTACGGCACGCCCACCCGGGGATCAGCCCCGCCGGGGCCGTCGCGAAGCTGCAGCGGCGCTATGTGGCTCTGGTCATCTCCAGTGGGATGGCGGTGGGAGCGGTTGCGACCATTCCCGGCATCGGTACGCTGAGCGCGCTGTCGGCAGCCGCGGCGGAGACCGTCGCGTTTCTGGAGGCCACCGCCTTCTTCGTGCTGGCAATGGCGGTGGCGCACGGTATCCCCGCCGAGCACCGCGAGCGGCGTCGCGCACTGGTGCTGTCGGTGCTGGTCGGCGACGACAGCAACCAGGCGGTCACCCCGCTGATCGGTCCGTCGCGCACCAACGGTGGCTGGATCAGCGAGGGCGTGGCCGCGCTGCCGCTGTCGTCGATGTCGGGGCTGAATTCGCGGCTGCTCAAGGCGTGGGCGAAGCGGTACACGATGCGGCGCAGCGCACTGGTGTTCGGCAAGCTGCTGCCGGTCGGTATCGGGATCGTCGTCGGGGCCGTCGGCAACTACCTGGCAGGCAAGAAGATCGTCCGAAACGCCCACCAGGCCTTCGGCCCGGCGCCGGCACGGTGGCCACGCATCCTGCACGTGGTGCCACCGACCTACGAGACAAACTGAAAGCCGGCCGGAAGCCGATGTGGCGGAGCCGCCCGGCCCGTCTGGCGGATCGGCAGAGAACGGTTAGCCTTTATAGGGGCGGAAGCGGTGAGGACCAGCGCCGCGAGGCGCCTCGCCGGCCGGGGCAAACAAGTCGCAGGCACCTGGGATAGAGGTCCACAGCGCCTGCAGGACAAAAGGATTGAGGCAAGAAGCGGCCGTGAGCAACATATCGCCATTCGGGCAGAACGAATGGCTGGTCGAAGATATGTACCGCAAGTTCCGCGAGGACCCCTCGTCGGTCGACCCGAGCTGGCACGAATTCCTCGTCGATTACAACCCCGAGCCTGCCACCGCCGCGCCCGCCAGCGCCCCCAAGCCCGCCGACACACCGCCGGCCGCGGCCGCCCCGCCGACTCAAGCCGCGCCGCCGGCGAAACGCACTCAGCCCCCCGCCGCGTCCGGCGACGGTGCCGAGGCCGGCGACAGTGTCGAGGCGGGGCCGGCGGCCAAAGCATTGGCCAGGGCCGCCACCGCTCCCGCGGCCGACGGTGACCAGGCTCAGGTGCTGCGCGGCGCTGCCGCGGTCGTGGTCAAGAACATGACCGCGTCACTGGAGGTGCCGACGGCAACCAGCGTGCGAGCGGTTCCGGCCAAGTTACTCATCGACAACCGGATCGTCATCAACAACCAGCTCAAACGCACCCGCGGCGGCAAGATCTCCTTCACCCACATCCTCGGCTACGCCGTGGTGCAGGCGATCAAGCAGTTCCCCAACATGAACCGCCACTACGCCGAGGTGGATGGCAAACCAAATGCCGTCACGCCGGCCCATACCAACCTCGGCCTGGCGATCGACCTGCAGGGCAAAGACGGCAAGCGCTCCCTCGTGGTGGCCGGTATCAAGGGCTGCGAGGAGTTTCGGTTCGCTCAATTCGTCACCGCCTACGAGGACATCGTCCGCCGAGCCCGTGACGGCAAGCTGACCGCCGAAGACTTTGCCGGCGTGACGATTTCGTTAACAAACCCCGGCACGATCGGCACCGTACACTCGGTGCCGCGGCTGATGGCCGGCCAGGGCGCCATCATCGGCGTCGGCGCCATGGAGTACCCCGCCGAGTTCCAGGGCGCGAGCGACGAGCGCATCGCCGAACTGGGCATCGGTAAGCTGATCACCCTGACCTCGACGTACGACCACCGCATCATCCAGGGCGCGGAATCAGGCGACTTCCTGCGTGCGATACACGAAATGCTGCTGTCGGACGGCTTCTGGGACGACATCTTCCGCGAGCTGAGCATCCCCTACCTGCCGGTGCGCTGGAGCACCGACAACCCCGACCCCATCGTCGACAAAACCGCTCGCGTCGTCGAACTGATCGCGGCCTACCGCAACCGCGGCCACCTCATGGCCGACATAGATCCGCTGCGGTTGGACTGCAGCAGGTTTCGCAGCCATCCCAACCTCGAGATACTGAACCACGGCCTGACGCTGTGGGACTTCGACCGGGTGTTCAAGGTCAACGGCTTCGGTGGGTCCGAGGAGAAGAAGCTCCGCGATGTGCTGGACCTGCTGCACGACGCCTACTGCCGCCACGTCGGCGTGGAGTACACCCACATTCTCGAGCCCGAGCAACAAGAGTGGATGCAGCAGCGGATCGAAACCAAACACATCAAACCGACTGTCGCGGAGCAGAAATACATCCTGAGCAAGCTGAACGCCGCCGAGGCGTTCGAGACGTTCCTGCAGACCAAATACGTCGGGCAGAAGCGGTTTTCCCTGGAGGGCGCCGAGAGCGTGATCCCGATGATGGACGCGGTGATCGACCAGTGCGCCGAACACGGCCTCGACGAGGTGGTCATCGGGATGCCACACCGGGGCCGGCTCAACGTGCTGGCCAACATCGTAGGCAAACCGTACCGGCAGATCTTCGCCGAATTCGAGGGCAACCTCAATCCGGCGATGACGCACGGCTCCGGTGACGTCAAGTATCACCTCGGCGCCACCGGTGTATACCTGCAGATGTTCGGCGACAACGACATTCAGGTGTCGCTGACGGCCAACCCATCACACCTGGAGGCCGTGGACCCGGTGCTGGAGGGCCTGGTGCGGGCCAAGCAGGACCTGCTCGCCGACGAAAGCGACGACGGCGAGGACCGGGCCTTCTCCGTGGTGCCGCTGATGGTGCACGGCGATGCCGCATTCGCCGGCCAGGGGGTGGTCGCCGAGACGCTGAACATGGCGAACCTGCCGGGCTACCGCGTCGGCGGCACCATCCACATCATCGTCAACAACCAGATCGGCTTCACCACCTCGCCGGAGTACTCGCGCTCCAGCGAGTACTGCACCGACGTCGCCAAGATGAT
>CAYVQQ010000200.1:0-6362 GCA_964453085.1 uncultured Mycobacterium sp. | reverse complement strand
CTGCCCGGTTTCCGGATCGTCCCAGGACAGCCAGCGGGCGTGCAGGCCGCGGCGGCGCAGCGCGGCGATCAGCCCCGCGTCGTCGCCGTCGCCGGTGACGTGCCGCGGGCAGCCCGCCAGCACGATGCGCGGATGGAAGAGGTCCGGACGGGCGAGCTTCACTCCCCGGCATGATAGGCGCATGCACGCAATAGAAGTGGCCGACACCGGCGGCCCCGAAGTCCTGCGCTACGTCGACGCCCCGCGGCCCACCCCGGGCCGCGGCGAGCTGCTGATCCGGGCCGAGGCCATCGGGGTCAACTACATCGACACCTACTTCCGCTCCGGGCAGTACCCGCGCGCGCTGCCGTTCATCCCCGGCTCCGAGACGTGCGGCACGGTGGTGCAGACCGGTGCGGACACCCGCGGTTTCGGCCCGGGCGATCGGGTGGTCACGGCGTCGGCCACCGGCGGGTACGCCGAGTACGCCACCGCGCCGGCGACGCTGACCGCCAAGGTGCCGGACGGCGTGAGCGCCGAGATCGCGGCGTCGGTGCTGCTCAAGGGCCTCACGGCGCACTACCTGCTCAGGTCGGTCTACCCCGTCACCAGCGGCGACACGATCCTGGTGCATGCCGGCGCCGGAGGGGTCGGGCTGCTCCTGACGCAGTGGGCCCGCCTGCTCGGCGCCCGGGTGATCACCACGGTGTCGACGCCGGAGAAGGCGCGAATGTCGCGGGACGCCGGCGCCGCCGAGGTGCTGTCCTATCCCGACGACGCCGCCGGGTTCGGCCGGCAGATCCGCGAGCTGACCGGCGGGGCCGGGGTGGCAGTGGTGTACGACGGCGTGGGCGCCAGCACGTTCGACGCCAGCCTGGCCAGCCTGGCCGTGCGCGGCACGCTGGCGCTGTTCGGCGCCGCGAGCGGACCCGTCCCGCCCGTCGACCCGCAGCGGCTCAATGCCGCCGGTTCGGTGTACCTCACCCGGCCCTCGCTGTTTCATTTCATCCGCACCGGCGAGGAGTTCGCCCGACGGTCTTCGGAACTGTTCGACGCGGTCGCCGGAGGCGGCATCGCCGTCCGGGTCGGCGGGCGCTATCCCCTCGCCGAGGCGGCCCGCGCCCACGAGGATCTGCAGGGCCGCAGGACCACGGGCTCGATAGTGCTGCTGCCGTAGCCGCGGAGGCCGACCGGCTCAGAATATCGTCGGCAGCGCGATGGCCGAGTCGACCGCCAACGCGCAGAACACCACCGCCAGGTAGTTGTTGGACTGCAGGAACAGCCGCAGCGGCTTGACGGGCCGGCCGGCGCGGACCCCGGCGTGCAACTGGTGGGCCATCACCAGGAACCACACCCCGGCCACCACGGCGACTGCCGCGTACAGCCAGCCCGCCGCCGGCGCCAGCGCCAGCGTCGTCAGCACGGTCAGCCACGTGTAGAGCACGATCTGCCTGGTGACTTGACGCTCGGTCGCCACGGCCGGCAGCATCGGCACGCCGGCCTGCTTGTAGTCGTCCTTGTAGCGCATCGCCAACGCCCACGTGTGCGGTGGCGTCCAGAAGAAAATGATGGCGAACATCACCAGCGCCGGCCACCCGATGGTGCCGGTGACCGCCGACCACCCGATCATCACCGGCATGCAGCCCGCCGCGCCGCCCCACACGACGTTCTGCGGCGTTCGGCGCTTGAGCAGCAGCGTGTAGACGAACACGTAGAACGCGATCGTGGCCACGGCCAGCAGCCCCGACAGCAGGTTGGTGGTCGACCACAGCCAGAAGAACGCGGCCACGCTGAGCACCAACCCGAACACCAGCGCGTTCCGCGTGGGCACCGCGGCCCGCGCCAGCGGCCGGCGTGCGGTCCGCTTCATCACCTTGTCGATGTCGGCGTCGGCGACGCAGTTGAGCGTGTTGGCGCCGCCGGCCGCCAGCATTCCCCCGCACAAAGTGTTGAGGATCAGCAGCGGATTCACGGCGCCGCGGTCGGCCAGCAACATCGCGGGGATCGTGGTGACCAGCAGCAGTTCGATCACCCGCGGCTTGGTCAGCGCCAGGTAGGCCAGCACCGTGGCCACCACCCGGTTCCGCGCCGAGCCTTCCGGCGGACCGGGCCGCGCGGTCTCGGTTCTTCGGCTCGGCGCGACGCGCCCGCGAACGCTCACGCGATAACTCCTCGGGTTCCCAGCGGGGCGCAGCATCTACTACAGCCGATGGTAGACCGTCGGTCTCCGGCCGCGTGCCCGCAGGGTCCCGTCACTGACATTTCTCCCCCGATTGCGGGACTGGTTGCACGGCGCGTTCGGAGGACGCGTAAATTGCTCAACGCCCGGCCGTAGGCATCCCGAATCTTGCACTGCAAAAGCCGCCTCTCCCGCACTAGGGTTGAGAACGATCAGCTCGCTGACCCCAAGGACCTCGACGACCCGAAGGACTGAGTCTGTGACCACACTGGATGACATCTCTGCGCTTACCCAACCACACCATCCCGACGACTGGGCCGAGATCGACTCGGTCGCCGTCGACACCGCGAGGGTCCTGGCCGCCGACGCGGTCCAGAAGGTCGGCAACGGCCACCCCGGGACGGCCATGAGCCTGGCGCCGCTGGCGTACACGCTGTTCCAGCGGGTGATGCGGCACGACCCGAGCGACACCACCTGGTTGGGCCGCGACCGATTCATCCTGTCGTGCGGTCACAGCAGCCTGACCCTGTACATCCAGCTCTACCTGGGTGGTTTCGGGCTCGAGCTCTCCGACATCGAGTCGCTGCGCACCCGGGGCTCCAAGACCCCCGGCCACCCGGAGTTCCGGCATACCGCCGGCGTGGAGATCACCACCGGCCCGCTCGGCCAGGGACTGGCCTCGGCGGTCGGGATGGCGATGGCGGCCCGCTACGAGCGCGGCCTGTTCGACCCCGACGCCGCACCGGGAACCAGCCCGTTCGACCACTTCATCTACGTCGTCGCCTCCGACGGCGACATCGAGGAGGGGGTGACCGCGGAGGCGTCGTCGCTGGCCGGGGTGCAGCAGCTGGGCAACCTCATCGTGTTCTACGACCAGAACCAGATCTCGATCGAGGACGACACCGACATCGCGCTGTGTGAGGACGTCGCGGCCCGCTACCGCGCCTACGGCTGGCATGTCCAGGAGGTGCAGGGCGGCGAGAACGTCGTGGGCATCGAAGAAGCCATCGCCAACGCGAAGGCCGTCACCGACCGGCCGTCGTTCATCTCACTGCGCACCGTCATCGGCTACCCCGCCCCCAACCTGATGAACACCGGCAAGGTGCACGGCGCCGCCCTCGGCGACGCGGAGGTGGCGGCCGTCAAGGAAGCCCTCGGTTTCGACCCCGGCAAGACGTTCGTGGTTCCCGAGGACGTCATCACCCACACCCGGGGTCTGGTGGGTCGGGGCAAGGAGGCCCATGATCGCTGGCAGGTCGACTTCGAGGCCTGGGCGAAGCGCGAGCCGGAACGCAAGGCACTGCTGGACCGACTGACCGCCGGGCGGCTGCCCGACGGCTGGGATGCCGACCTGCCGCGCTGGGAGCCCGGAGCCGACTCGGTGGCCACCCGTCAGGCCTCGGGGGCGGTGCTGTCGGCGGTGGGCCCCAAGCTGCCCGAATTGTGGGGCGGTTCGGCCGACCTGGCCGGCAGCAACAACACCACCATCAAGGGCGCGACCTCCTTTGGTCCACCGACCATTTCGACCAAGGAGTACAACGCCGGCTGGTACGGCCGCACCCTGCACTTCGGCATCCGCGAACACGCGATGGGCGCCATCCTGTCCGGCATCGTGCTGCACGGCCCGACGCGGGCCTACGGCGGCACCTTCCTGCAGTTCGCCGACTACATGCGCCCGGCGGTGCGGCTGGCGGCGTTGATGGACATCGATCCCATCTACGTCTGGACGCACGACTCGATCGGGCTGGGCGAGGACGGCCCCACCCACCAGCCCATCGAGCACCTCGCGGCGCTGCGGGCGATCCCCAATCTCTCGGTGGTGCGGCCGGCCGACGCCAACGAGACCGTCTACGCCTGGCGCACCATCCTGACGCGCGGCAACAGCAGCGGCCCGGTCGGCCTGATCCTGACCCGGCAGGGTGTACCGGTGCTCGAGGGCACCAGCGCCGAGGGCGTCGCCCGCGGCGGCTATGTCCTGGGCGACGCCGGCGCTGACGACGAGGAGCCCGACGTCGTGCTGATCGCCACCGGATCGGAGGTTCAGCTCGCCGTCGCGGCCCAGAAGCTGTTGGCGGACAAGAACATCGTGGCACGGGTGGTGTCGATGCCCTGCGTGGAGTGGTTCGAGTCGCAACCAGCGGATTACCGCAACAGCGTGCTGCCGCCGGCGGTGTCGGCGCGGGTGGCCGTCGAGGCCGGCATCGCGCAGTGCTGGCACAAGTTGGTCGGCGACACCGGCAAGATCGTATCGATCGAGCGCTACGGCGAATCGGCAGACTACAAGACGTTGTTCCGGGAATTCGGCTTCACCGCCGAGGCCGTCGCTGCCGCCGCCGAACAGGTAGTGGAAAACTGAGAAAGGGTGATTCCCATGACCATTCAGAACCCGAACCTTGCGGCGCTGTCCGCCGCGGGCGTATCCGTCTGGCTCGATGACCTGTCGCGGGAGCGGCTGCAGTCGGGGAACCTGCAGGAGCTGATCGACACCCGCAGTGTGGTCGGCGTGACAACCAACCCGTCGATCTTCCAGAAGGCGCTGGCCGAGGGCGACGCTTACGAAGGCCAGATCGCTGAGCTGGCCGAACGGGGCGCCGACGTGGACGCCGCGATCCGCACCGTCACCACCGACGACGTGCGCAACGCCTGTGACGTGTTCGCCCCGCTGTGGGAGGCCACGCAGGGCGTCGACGGTCGGGTGTCGATCGAGGTCGACCCTCGGCTGGCCAACGAGACCGACAAGACCGTCGCGCAGGCCGTCGAACTGTGGAAAATCGTCGACCGGCCGAACCTGCTGATCAAGATCCCCGCCACCAAGGCCGGTCTGCCCGCCATCACCGCCACCCTGGCGGAGGGCATCTCGGTCAACGTGACGCTGATCTTCTCCGTCGAACGGCACCGCGAGGTGATGGACGCATATCTGGCCGGGCTGGAGAAGGCCCGTGACGCCGGCCACGACCTGTCCAAGATTCATTCCGTGGCATCGTTTTTCGTGTCCCGCGTGGACACCGAGATCGACAAGCGGCTGGAGCAGATCGGCTCCGAGCAGGCACTGAGCTTGCGCGGCAAGGCCGGGGTCGCCAACGCACGCCTGGCCTACGCGGCCTACCAGGAGGTCTTCGAGGGCGGCGCGCGCTACGAGGCGCTCAAGTCCGCCGGCGCCCGCGTGCAGCGCCCGCTGTGGGCCTCCACCGGCGTGAAGAACCCCGCCTATCCCGACACCCTCTACGTCACCGAACTGGTGGCCCCCAACACGGTGAACACCATGCCGGAGCCCACCATCGAGGCCGTCGCCGACCACGGGGAAGTCAGGGGCGACACGATCACCGGCACGGCCGCCGCCGCCGGGAAACTGTTCGACGACCTGGAGAAGGTCGGCATCGACTTGACCGACGTGTTCGTGCTCCTGGAGAACGAAGGGGTCGAGAAGTTCGTGGACGCCTGGAACCAGCTGCTGACCGAAACGCGGAAACAACTGGGTTCCGCCGACAAATGAGCAGTGGCGCCGAGGCCGCAGAGTGGCGTAATCCGTTACGGGACAAGGAGGACAAGCGTCTACCCAGGATCGCCGGCCCGTGCGCCATGGTGCTGTTCGGCGTCACCGGGGACTTGGCGCGCAAGAAGGTGGTGCCGGCCATCTACGACCTGGCCAACCGCGGTCTGCTGCCGCCCACCTTCTCGCTGGTGGGGTTCGCCCGCCGCAACTGGGACCACCACGATTTCGCGGACGTGGTCCACGACTCGGTCAAGCAGTACTGCCGCACCCCGTTCCGCCAGTCGATCTGGGAGCGACTGGCGGACGGGTTGCGTTTCGTGCGCGGTGAATTCGACGACGCCGTCGCATTCGGGCGGCTGGCCGTGGCGCTGGAGAAGCTCGACGTCGAACGCGGCATCGGCGCCAACCACGCCTTCTACCTGGCGATCCCGCCGAAGTCGTTCCCGGCGGTCTGCGACCAGCTGCGCAACTCCGGGCTGGCCAATGCCGAGGGCGACAGCTGGAGCCGGGTGGTCATCGAGAAGCCCTTCGGCCACGACCTGAACAGCGCGCAGGAACTCAACCACGTGGTCAACGCCGTCTTTCCGGAGGAATCGGTTTTCCGTATCGACCACTACCTCGGTAAGGAGACGGTGCAGAACATCCTGGCACTGCGGTTCGCCAACCAGCTGTGGGACCCGGTCTGGAACTCCCACTACGTCGACCACGTCC
>CAYVQQ010000199.1:4979-6375 GCA_964453085.1 uncultured Mycobacterium sp. | reverse complement strand
AACACATTCTCGAAGGTGCTGTTGCGGCGCGGCGTGTGGTCACTGGCCGCGCCGATGTCGAAGAAGAAGAATCCGGCCACCACCGCGAACGGGAACCGGCGGTGCAAGGTGGTGGACTCGAAAAGCAGATCGCCGCGCCGGTTGGTGAGGTTCTTCTGGAAGTGCCCGCCGACACTGTCGCGGAACATGATCGTCTTGACTGAGCATGCCAGCATCAGCCCGGATTCCTCGGTGGCCCAGGTGACATCGACCTTCTTTGCTCCGAGGCCGCCAGCGAGCCGCCGCTCCGCGCCCGACTGACCGACCTCGCCCGATCCGGCGGGCCGCGCTCCCTCCATGCCGCGCGCCCGCAACTCCTGGGCGATGGCCAGCGCGAGGGCGGCGCTGATCTTGTTGCCCCACGGGTTCTTCTGCCCCTGCGGGGCGTCGTCGGGCGGCTTTGGTCCAGCGGCCATGATCGCGCCGATGAGCAGGTCATCAATTCGCGCCACGGCGACCCCTCGCGACTCGACGGGCGACAAGTTCCGCGTGGGCTTCACGCAGCACTCTGACCTGCGTGCGCCCCATGCCCAGCTCCCCGACCAGCAGAACGTCGTCAACCAGCTGCGAGGCGGCTAGGAGCTTGCCGCCGCGCAGCAGCGCGGCCACCTGCGGACGGATGTCGGTCAGGCGGTCGGCGGCGGCTTCGACCAGCCCCGCCGGAGGCACCGGCAAGCGGTCGGCTTCCCGCGGCTCCAACTTGAGCATCCCGCCGCCATAGGCGCGGCCCACGGTCTCAGCACCCACCAGGGTCATCGACGTCAACGATGCCAGCGGAAGCAGCGCCTTGCCGAGCTTGCGGAGCGTCGGTGTCAGATAGACACCGTGCACCGAGTTGAGGTGCGCGGCTTTGGCTGTGTTGGTTGTCAGCCGAGGGGTGTCGGCATTCATGTACGTCAGCAGCAGGTCAGCCGGAGCCAAGTTGGGCACCCTCCACCACGGCTTGCGCACGCGGCACTTATAGGCCGTGTGGACACCAGCAGCCTCCCCGGCAGCGATGTAGGCCCGCGCCGCTGCAGACGGCTCACCCGGCGGACGAAACAGCCACGTGGCGGAGCCGTTTCGCCCGAGTGCGTTGAGTGCGGCGGTGTCGAAGGCCAGCCCGCGCAGGTGACGGCTACCGGGCGGCGACAGCCGCACGATGTCGGTGGGTGCAAAACCGAGGTCGGCCACTCGCGCAGGCGACAGCGCGAAGTACTTGTTGTTGCCGGTGACCATTCCCAGCGTTGTGTCCCCCCAGCTTTCGAGCACGGTGAAGCCGCCGCCGGAGAGCAGGCTCGTATAGGCGTCGAGAGCGTCGGCGGACAGCAGCGACGGAGTCCACTTCTCCTCGGGCCGCGCCGGCGTCCACGTGCGC
>CAYVQQ010000199.1:0-4969 GCA_964453085.1 uncultured Mycobacterium sp. | reverse complement strand
GTCGCCAGCTCGGCGGAGTTACGCGCCTGGTAGATCGAGGCGTGGTCGGTCGGACCCTCTTGGTAACCGTCGGCCAGGAGCAGCAGCACCTCCTCTTGGGCGTCGGGGAATACCCGCTCGGTGAACAGCACCAGATCGACGCGGGCGAACGACGCCAGCAGGAACCGGCGCACCTCGGCGGCGTAGTTGACGCTCAGCAGTTCGGCGGGCAAAACCAGGCCCATGCGCCCGCCGGGCCGCAAAAACAGCGCCGAATGCACCGCGAACGCCGCCCAACTCGACGCCAGGTTGGTCAGACCCACCCCCGCGCGCAGCGCCGCCTGCCGCGACCGCGCCCTGGCCGTACCGGAGAACTCCTGATAGCGGATGTAGGGCGGGTTACCGACCACAACGTCATAGGAGCCGGTCGGCTCGATGCAAAAGAAGTCGTTTCGCATCACGCGGGCTTTGACCCCGGCGTTCCGCAGCAGCTTGCGCGCCGCGCGGGCGGAGGCGTCATGCAACTCGACGCCATCAAGGGCGGCGTATTGCTCGGCACCGCTGGGGCTGCGCAGCGCCGCCAGCCGGTCCACCGCCGCCAGGAGAAACGATGCTTCTCCGCATGACGGCTCCAGGATGCGGTCCGCCGTTCTGCGAACAGCCCACTGCGTGATGTAGCGGGCGACAGCCTCGGGGGTGAAGAACGCGCCGCGAGCCTTGCGAAGCGCCGCCGTATCCTCCCCCAGCATCATGCCGGAAATCTTGCCCTGCCGGTCCGACAATCCGGCGGAGGAACCCGGCAACGGAGGAGAAGTGTCGGGCACATGATCGGCGCAGCCACCTTGCGCACAACCACGTCGCAGCGCACACGTCGGACGTCGGTCTCGGGCCGACCCCTCGGTTCGTAATCCGCCGATCTTCGGCGACGGCGAGCAGCTGACGCCGTCGTCACCTCCGACTGGTACGTCCGGGGGCGTAACTCACCCAAGCGGTATAGACAACACCCCCCAAAGCTTGAGGTTGTTTGGCCGTTTTGGTATGGATCGCTGACGGAAAATGCTGATAGAAGCGGTGACTGGGCAAGGGGTGTTGTTTGCAACAGCTGAGGGTGATCGTCATCGGTCGTGCCAGCGCTCACCGAGCGCTTTAGCCGCTGTGGACACCTTCATCACTAGGCGACGCTCACGGTACCGGACGGGGACAAAGTGGTAATGCTCGTAAAACGACTGAGCTTCGTCGTCTAGCGCATCAACGACGATGAGCCGTCCTCCACCGATCTCTGATGCTGCGACGGCTTTCCCAAGTGCATCGAGGAGCAGTTGCTCACCGTATCCGTGGCCCTGCAGCGATGCGTCGATTGCCAGGCGAGCGATCAAATATCCGGGTATGCGGGAATAACCTCCCGCCATCGACCCCGGCACGCCACCGTCCTTCCGCACGACTTCGGTGGGGCAGATGGCAAAATACGCACCGACTTTCGGTTTCCCCTGTCGCGTCCAAACATAGACGTGCGCCACTCCGCTACTGTCGGAGCGGCGGGCGTGCTCGACCAGCCAGCCGTTCAGCGACTCCTTACCACAGTCGAACCCGGCCAGGGCGTGGTCGTCGTCGAGCCGTGCGGACTCGAACATCGCTCAGCGCCGCTTGAACACCGCAGGCTTGCGTGCGGCTGCCGCTAGCCGTGGTGCGGCGTCGGCAACGTCAAGTGACGACATCAGCTTGTCGAACTGTTCGGGCTCCATCACCGTTACCAACTCTTGGCGCAGGACGTCCTCGGCACGTTGGATCGCAGCTTTGCGGACGAATTCCGAGGTTTGCTCATGCACGACATTGGCGGCTCGCTGGATACGGTCCAGAGTCGCCTGCTCCGCGCGAAGCTCGAAGCGCTTCGATTTGACTGCCACGATGGCACCTCCCGCAGCTCACCAACCATAGCGTACGGGATCTGTACGGACATCTCTAGATGTAGACCACAGCCGCTCTATGGCAGCGCCAGAGTCGGTTGTCTCCGGTTTCGGCTGCGTCTACCGCGAAGCGGGAGGGGGCTGCAAGCTGTTGCGGTCTGAGTTGGTCGGTAGTTGTCGGTGGTGTGCTGTAGGAACAAACGTATGAATCTCGCGGCGTTGTGGTTGCTGATCCGGCGACCGTCCCAGCCGACCTCGGCCGTCACGCGAACCAGTATGTGGCGATTGCTGTCTCACGCGGAACGAAGCTCAAGGCTCCCTTTTCCAGGAAGCGGGCAGACCTGCTGATGACGCTTACGCGATCGCTGTCAGCATCGGCGACGATCCGGTCGCGGATCGGGGCTCGAACCTCCAGTTGTCGGTGAAACAACTTTGGGTCGCTACGCGGCGGCGTTGGCCCAGCCACGCCGCCGCAGGTCGGCTGGCACACTCGTGGCACAACGAGGGTTCGCCGGTCAAGCGCAATTGGCTCACCGTACGGCGCTGACCTGCATCAACACTGGTGGGCGCGGACGGTATCGAACCGCCGACCGCTGGTGTGTAAAACCAGAGCTCTACCACTGAGCTACGCGCCCCATGCCCGCCGCGGAAGGCTACACGCCCCGCGGCAAAGTACCCAAAATCGGTGGGCGTGCGCGCTTTGTACGCCCACGCGGCGCATCGGCGTGCAGACGCGCGCACTCGCCAGCCCTCAGTCCTGCAAAGCCGCGAGCGCCTCGGTCCAGAGGCGCTGGTCGCGGGCCTCACCAGGCTCCTTCATCTCGGCGAACCGGATGATCCCCGACCGGTCGACGACGAAGGTACCGCGATTGGGGTACCCGGCGTCGTCGTTGAACACGCCGTAGGCCTGGCTGACCGCACCGTGCGGCCAGAAATCCGAGAGCACCGGGAACAGAAACCCGCTCTGGATCGCCCAGATCTTGTGCGTGGGAGGCGGGCCCACCGAGATGGCCAGCACCGCCCGGTCGCCGTTCTCGAAATCGGGCAGGTGGTCGCGCAGCTGGTCCAGCTCGCCCTGGCAGATCCCGGTGAACGCCAACGGAAAGAACACCAGCAGCACGTTCTTGGAGTCACGGTAGCCGCTGAGGCTCACGCGCTGCTGATTCTGGTCACGCAGCGTGAAATCGGGGGCGGTGGCTCCGACCGGCAGCATCAGCGCTTCCCGGCCCGCGACTTGGGCTGGACCAGCCGGCTGGCCGCCCAGTCTCCGAGGTTGACCGACGAGGTCGGCATCAGGCCGGCGGTGGGTGCCGCTTCGGCGATGTCGGCGGGCAGTACGTGCCCGGGTTTGCCGGTCTTGGGTGTGAGCACCCAGATCACGCCGTCCTCTGCCAGCGGGCCGATCGCGTCCATCAGGGTGTCCACCAGGTCCCCGTCGCCGTCGCGCCACCACAGCAGCACGACGTCGACGACCTCGTCGGTATCCTCGTCGAGCAGTTCACCGCCGCAAGCCTCCTCGACCGAAGCGCGGATTTCGTCGTCGGTGTCCTCGTCCCAGCCCCACTCCTGGACGACTTGGTCTCTTTGGATGCCCAATTTGCGAGCGTGATCCGCCGCGACCACCGTGACGCCTCCTTGTAATCGTCGAAATCGTCCGCGCCCTGCGATGGGAATTATCGTCGCACAGCCAGGACCCGGTCCATACTTCTCCTCGGCAACTGCCCTGGGAATACCCGGGACGGGAGCCTGTCAGAACGACGCCAGGCACAGCTTCAACGCTTTTGTCTTCGCGTCGTTGAGTTGGTCGACCCGCTTGTTGAACTCGCCGGTCGGCGCGTGGGTCCCGATGGCGTTCGCCACCGCGTGCGCCGCATCGGCGTAGGCGCTGAACGCGTCTTTGAGCTGCGGCGACAGCGCGTCGTTGAAGCTGTTGAGGACCTTCGAAGCGCTGTCGTTGAGCGCCTCGATGGCCGGGCCCTCGGTCGGGCCGGTGCTCCGACCCGCGTTGAACGCGGCCACGAACTCGTTCACCTTGTCGATCGCGTCTTTGCTCGCGGTGGCGAGCGAATCGCACGAAGTGCGGACCGCCCTGGTCGTCAGCGACTGCTGCCGCTGGGACTCCCGGCTGCTCGACGTCGCCTCGGATGCCGACACCGACGCCGACACCGATTGCCGGTAGGCCGGGGCCAGCTTGGTGTCGGGCGTCGCGGTGCCGTTGGTGACGGTGGTGCACCCCGCGATCAGCCCGAGCACGCCCATCACGGCTGCCGCCGCGCAGCCCAGCGCCAGGGCGCCTCGCCTGCGCAGGTCTCCCGCGTGCGCGCGAGAGGCCCCGCGCCATCCGATGAGCACGGGTGCTGACGTTACCGGGTGTCGGTGACACGCAACCTCCCGACGCACCGGATCGCGGCGGCCGGGAAACGCAACCCGGCGGATGGACGGCGGGTTACCGCACCGGGCTTCGGTGCGGCACGATAGGGAGGCCGGGTGCGAGGCACCGGGCAGGCACACGTCCCGCAAACCACAGGAGCAGTGCATTGACCACCGAGTTCGCGCGCCAAGATCCGGCGAGAAGCCCGCGCAGCGCAAGCCAACCCGACCGGGTTCGGGTGATCCGCGAAGGTGTGGCGTCGTATCTGCTCGACATCGATTCCGAGGAGACCTCGGAATGGCTGGAGTCCTTCGACGAGATGCTGGAGCGCTCGGGCCCGGCTCGGGCGCGCTACCTCATGCTGCGGCTGTTGGAACGGGCAGGCGAGCAGGGGGTGGCCATCCCGGCGCTGACGTCCACCGACTACGTCAACACCATCCCGACCGAGCTGGAGCCGTGGTTCCCCGGCGACGAAGACGTCGAGCGCCGCTACCGGAGGTGGATCAGGTGGAACGCCGCCGTCATGGTGCACCGCGCCCAGCGCCCGGGAATCGGCGTGGGCGGTCACATCTCGACCTACGCGTCCTCGGCAGCACTCTACGAGGTCGGGTTCAACCACTTCTTCCGCGGCAAGTCCCATCAGGGCGGCGGCGACCAGATTTTCATCCAGGGCCACGCCTCCCCCGGCATCTACGCGCGCGCCTTCCTCGAGGGC
>CAYVQQ010000198.1:0-6466 GCA_964453085.1 uncultured Mycobacterium sp. | reverse complement strand
GAACACATCGAAACTGCTTTAACCAAAGCACCAACAAGTCCAGGAGGACACCACAGTGGCGAAGGCGAAGTTCGAGCGGACGAAGCCGCACGTCAACATCGGGACCATCGGTCACGTTGACCACGGCAAGACGACGCTGACCGCGGCGATCACCAAGGTGTTGCACGACAAGTTCCCCACTCTGAACGAGTCGCGTGCATTCGACCAGATCGACAACGCGCCCGAGGAGCGTCAGCGCGGTATCACGAT
Source organism: uncultured Mycobacterium sp. (assembly GCA_964453085.1). Classification (GTDB taxonomy): domain Bacteria; phylum Actinomycetota; class Actinomycetes; order Mycobacteriales; family Mycobacteriaceae; genus Mycobacterium. The sequence continues at coordinate 6,217 of CAYVQQ010000198.1, read as the reverse complement.
CAACATCTCCCACGTGGAGTACCAGACCGAGAAGCGCCACTACGCGCACGTCGACGCCCCCGGCCACGCCGACTACATCAAGAACATGATCACCGGCGCTGCCCAGATGGACGGTGCCATCCTGGTGGTCGCCGCGACCGACGGCCCGATGCCGCAGACCCGGGAACACGTGCTGCTGGCCCGGCAGGTCGGCGTGCCCTACATCCTGGTCGCGCTGAACAAGGCCGACGCCGTGGATGACGAGGAGCTGCTCGAGCTCGTCGAGATGGAGGTCCGCGAGTTGCTGGCCGCCCAGGAGTTCGATGAGGAGGCACCGGTGGTGCGGGTGTCGGCGCTCAAGGCGCTCGAGGGCGACGCCAAGTGGGTGGAGTCCGTCGAGAAGCTGATGGACGCCGTCGACGAGTCCATCCCGGACCCGGTCCGCGAAACCGACAAGCCGTTCCTGATGCCGGTGGAGGACGTGTTCACCATCACCGGCCGTGGCACGGTTGTGACCGGTCGTGTGGAGCGCGGCGTCATCAACGTCAACGAAGAAGTCGAGATCGTCGGTATCCGGCCGTCGACGACCAAGACGACCGTCACCGGCGTGGAGATGTTCCGCAAGCTGCTCGACCAGGGTCAGGCCGGTGACAACGTCGGTCTGCTGCTGCGCGGTATCAAGCGCGAGGACGTGGAGCGCGGCCAGGTCGTGACCAAGCCCGGCACCACCACGCCGCACACCGAGTTCGAGGGCCAGGTTTACATCCTGTCCAAGGACGAGGGCGGTCGGCATACGCCGTTCTTCAACAACTACCGTCCGCAGTTCTACTTCCGTACCACCGACGTGACTGGTGTGGTGACGCTGCCGGAGGGCACCGAGATGGTGATGCCCGGCGACAACACCAACATCTCGGTGAAGCTGATCCAGCCCGTCGCCATGGACGAGGGCCTTCGATTCGCCATCCGCGAGGGCGGCCGCACCGTCGGTGCGGGCCGGGTCGTCAAGATCAACAAGTAGTCCAGCGACGCAAGTGGCGCCCACCTCTTGAGAGGGTGGGCGCCATTTGCGTCTCCCGTGGCGATCTCACGCTCTGGATCGGCATGTTTGTGTCACGGCGGTGAGGCCGGCGCGCTGCCGGAGGCTGCCCGTAGGCGCGCCGCAGCGGCCCTGGGTCGTGCGGCGAACGCAGTGACGGCGTGCGCCGACGACCAACGCGATCGCCGTCTAAAGCTGCCGGCATCCGATCGGCGTTCAACCGCGGGAGCGTCGGTTCGTTCCGGTCAGCCGCCCTGACGTGGGCGGAGAAGATCGGGCATGCGGTGAAACGCCGCGGCGGCGTCCGCGGGACGCTCGAACAGAGGAGGGTATCCCTCAACTCGCCGATGCTTCGTCGTCGTCAGAGCCCGGACGCGCGGCACGCCGCCAACTGCCACACTTGCCCCAAAGGACGCATCGGACCCACGTGTCTAACTGTGAAACTCACAACCGGTGCGCGCCAGGTGAATCGGCCTTACCATCGGCAAGTGCCGGAACACGGGGACTCAGGAAGCGCGACGAAGAGCGGGGTCCGTCGAACAGCGCGGCCCGCATCAGCCACTCGCTATCGATACCCGCGTCGCGACCGTGGTCGTGACACAGGCCGGGATGCTTCTCGGGTACGGGTGCACGGTCTCCCGGCTGAGGTGCGGATCGACCACTGGATCCGGCCACCGGGACCGAGTGCGAGGCGTGCGTACCTCTGGGCGGGGATGGTCGGTGGGTGTGCGCGCCGCGTCGGGCGGTGGCTGCCCGGGCGCAGCGGGATGCTGATATGACCCAACCCCGGCTTCCGGACGGGTTCGCCGTTCAGGTCGACCGCCGCGTGCGGGTGCTCGGCGACGGTTCGGCGTTGCTCGGTGGTTCGCCGACGCGCCTGCTCAAGCTGCCTCCCGCCGTCCAGCACATGCTCTGCGACGGCCGCCTGAAGGTCCGTGACGACCTCAGCGCCGAGCTGGCCCGCACCTTGCTGGATGCCACGGTGGCCCATCCGCGGCCCGCCGGCGGCCCGTCGCACCGGGACGTGACCGTGGTGATTCCGGTGCGCGACAACGTTTTCGGCGTCCGGCGCTTGGTCAGCTCGCTGCGCGGGCTGCGCGTCGTGGTCGTCGACGACGGATCGTCCCCGCCCCTCGACGCGGACGACTTCGTCGGTGCGCGCTGCGACGTCGAGGTGCTGCGTCACTCGAGCGCCAAGGGGCTGGCGGCGGCCCGCAACACCGGGCTGGCCGCCTGCACGTCCGAGTTCGTCGCATTCCTGGATTCCGACGTGGCCCCGCGCCGCGGCTGGCTCGAAGCGCTGCTCGGTCACTTCTGCGACCCCACCGTCGCGCTCGTCGCGCCCCGCGTCGTCGGCTTTCCGCACGGCGAGAACGTGGTGGCGCGCTACGAGGCGGTGCACTCGTCGCTGGATCTCGGCAAGCGGGAGGCGCCGGTGCTGCCGCACAGCACGGTGTCCTACGTCCCGAGCGTCGCGATCGTCTGCCGGTGTTCGGCCCTCCGGGGGGTCGGCGGGTTCGACGAGACCATGCAGTGCGGTGAGGACGTCGACCTGTGCTGGCGTCTCATCGAGGCGGGTGCCCGGCTGCGCTACGAGCCGATCGCGCTGGTCGCCCACCACCACCGCACGGCATTCCGGGATTGGCTGGCGCGCAAGGCATTTTACGGCGGGTCGGCCGCCCCGCTGTCAGTGCGTCACCCGGATAAGACGGCCCCGGTGGTGATTTCGGGCTGGGCACTGGCCGCCTGGGTGCTGATGGAACTCGGGACCAATGTGAGTCGACGGGCCTCGGCCGCGATCGCGCTTTTGACCGGCCGACGGGTCGCGATGGCCGTGCGGGACGTGGAGACGTCACCGACCGACGTACTGGTGGTCGCGGCCTGCGGCCTGTGGTCGGCCGCGCTGCAACTGGCGTCGGCCGTATGCCGGTACTACTGGCCGCTGGCGCTGCTCGCGGCCCTGACGTCGCGCCGCTGCAGACACATCGTGGTGGTCGCGGCGGTCATGGACGGGGTGGTGGACTGGCTGCACCGCCGAGACGCGACCGAGGAGGACGCCGAACCGATCGGACTGTTGACCTACCTGCTGCTCAAGCGCGTTGACGACCTCGCCTACGGCCTAGGCCTGTGGTGGGGCGTGTTGCGCGAACGCAATCTGCGCGCGGTCAAGCCGCAGATTCGCAGCGAACCGCGGGGCGTCGCACCGAATATGTTGGGCGGGTACGCATCTCATGCGTCTTTGGTGCGCGGCACCCACGACTGACGGGTGCACCGCAATTGAAGTCGCTCCCCGCCTTGAGCGCACCTTCGGGCCCTGGCTTCCCGACCTCAACGACGGTGGGCTGGACCAAGTTTCGTAAGCGCTTCCGGTCGACATCGTCGGCGCCACACCTTGCGGGATGGTCCGGCGGCGGCTCGCCCACCCCTTCGGGCGCTGATCCGGACGACGTTGCGGCATGTGTGCGGAAGTGAGCGTGATGCGGGGCCGCCGGGCGGCAGACATCATGCCGTGAATCACCGTGTGGCCGCGCGGAGAGCCCGCGGGTCACCGTCCTGCGGAACTCCAGTGCACCGCGGGCGCGGCCGCCACTGCCGTCTCCTGTCGAGCGGCGGCTGAGGGGGCCGCGGCCGGAGAATACGGCGGGGTTGCCGGGGAGTAGGCCGCCGAGGCCGCCGCCGCCACCGGCGTGCCGGTGCCGACAGGCATCGGCGGAATGGCCGCCGGCGTGACCGCGGCCGCTTCCGCCTGCGCCGCGGCCGGGGCGCTGACCGTCAGCGGCACGTGCGCCGGCCCGGTGGCCGCTGCTGGGGCATAGGCTGGTGTTGGCGTCTGCAGCGGTGCCGCGGGCGCGGCGGTCGGCACCGGCGACGCCGCCGGCATGGGGATAAGCGGTGCGACGGGCGCCACTGCGGCCGGGGGCGGCGCGACCGCGGATGTCAGGGGCGCCATCGGGGCGGCCGGCGCCGTTCCGCCGACCAGGCTCGCCGTGGCCGAGGGCACCGCTGCCGCCGCGGAACCCGCCGGCGCGGCCGCGCTCATGACCGGCTGCCCGTGTGTCAAGGCCTGACCGGACTGGTTGACCGCGGCGCTCACGACGCCGTGATCGGCAGTCTGCAGCGGCGAGGAGTTGGCCGCCTCGGTGAGGGCGTATTGCATCGCGCCACTGTTTACCAGCTGCACGAACTGGTCGTGAAAAGCCGCGGCCTGGGCGCTGAGCAACTGGTAGGCCTGGGCATGCGCGTCGAACAGCGCGGCGACGCTCGCCGAAACCTCGTCGCCACCGGGAGGCATCACGCTCGACGCCTGGCCCATGGCCGTGGAGTTGGCGGAACTGATGGTCGAGCCGAGATTCCCCAGGTCCGTCGCCGCCGCTGCCACCTGTCCCGGTACCGCGATCACGTATGACATGCCACTTCCCCTGCGTATCGAATCACGTCAACCGGATGGTATCCCTCGCCCCGGGTTTCCCGAGGGCTGTTGAGTTGATGATAGCGGCCGGACTGCACGCGGTCGCGCTATTCACAGGGTGACCCGCGGTGACGGCCCAAGAAGGGACAGTTGCGCCTCCCAGGGCCTCGGCATTGCCCCATGTCGATCGTGACTTCTGGTAGCGCGGCGGACCCCCGTCTTTCAGGCGTGGGGGTGAGCGCTCGCCGTAGCGTCCGGCGATAACCAAGCCGGGCTTGAAGCGACAACTTCACAACCGTCAGGTACCGCAGGGCATGCGGGAGCGGGCGACAAATTCGCCGCAAGCCTGAGGAGCGGACGGTGAGACCCTGCAATGTTGGGCTGACCGCGTTGAACCAGGAACCAGCAGGAAACCGCGAGGGATTACTGCTCCAGCCTCGTCGCTGGAATCCCCCGGCTTTCGCCGTGGGGAGGACGTTCAGCAGCGGCGTGAGCGGACCGACGGCAGCGTTGGGCAGGGTGACCACGGTTTGTGGACCGGCGCCGCTGCGGTTCCGGGAGCACGGCATCCCATGCACAGATCGCGGCGAAGGCATCGGGGACCTCGCGGGTCACGGTGCACGCGCCCCGGTGCCGGCGCACAACCTCGCAGGGCCCTGAGTTTCCAACCGTTCAGCCCGCCGAATTTTCCTGTGTCCCCGCGGGTGTGAATCACTCGCCCGGGAAGTGATCCATGAGTAAGTGGGTGGCCGGCACACCGGAGGCCGGGGGTTTGCCGCCGGTCCGGAAGTACATCTCTTTGAAGGCGAGCTTCATGGCGTAGGGCGCGTGGCCCATCTTGAACACGCTGGTCGTCCCGCCGAGGTGTTGGAGTGGATGGAGAAGCCCTGGTGGCCGCCGATGTCGCCGAAGCAGAGGATTTCGGGCTGGTAGTCCGGACCGGCGTCGCCTGCTGAAGCGCTCGCGATCGCGATCTGACGAGCGACGATCTCGGCTGCTGGTGACCGAGGCTGCCGAACTTGGGAACGAGGGCTGCGGCGTCGCCGACCGCGTAGATCTCCGGGTGAAGAGGGTTGCGCATCCGCCGATCGGTCAGCACGAAACCGTGTTCGTCGGTGATCGGCAACTCTGCCAGGAACCGGTGCGGCACCCAGTCGGGGGGATGATGATCTTGATCTCGGCTTCCAGGCTTGCTCCGGACTCGAATTCGATCCCGTCGGCGTGCAGGCGCGCCACGTCGACGGTGTTGTTGAGGTAACCGAACCCGTTCTGGGCCGCCATCTCGACGAACGGTGCGACGATCGCCTCGCCGGCGTCTTCGGCGATCAAGGGGTGGGCCTGCCGCCAGCGCCACCGGCAACCAGTCGGGCTTCTCCTGGAGCCCCTGATGGAACCGTGCCGAGCCGATCGCGATCACCAGGTGGTCATATGACAGGCTCTCCGACGCGGAACCGGGACGGCCGCCGGGCACGATCTGCACCCGGTGCGTGTCCGGATTGATCGCCACGACCTCGGCGTTCAGAAGCGTGTTGGCGTCCTTTGCGTGGATGGCGGGCGTGTCGAGCAGCATTGTCTCGAACGGGTCGCGGCCGGCAAAGACCTCCATCTGAATGTTCGGTACGAACGTGAGGTACGGGTTGCGGTCGACGACCACAAGATCTACGTCCGTCGCCGGACGAGACTCGAAGGGCCTTCTTGTCGAGACGGCCGTGCCGCGTTACGGTGTCGTCCCAATACACCTGACCAGGCGCACGCGACCACTCGGTCACTCACCGCAACGGCATCGACGCACA
>CAYVQQ010000197.1:0-6470 GCA_964453085.1 uncultured Mycobacterium sp. | reverse complement strand
ACGGGCAATCCGTCGCCCCAGGTGGTCGCTGCGGCGAAGAGATCGCCATTGTGTCGCGGCTGTAGGACGTTCTGGAGAGTTCCGCTGGGAGTCGTGTAACGACCAGGGGAGAAAGCCCTATCATGGCCGCTTCGACATGACGTTCATTGCGCCGCTGGGTTTTGACCACAACGCGTCCTTCCAGCGGATCGCCAACGCGATGGAGGCCAACGGGTGGTCCGCGGGCCCGCCCCATGGTCAGCACGCGACCGGCACGGTAATCCACCAAGACGACGTGATGGCCACTGATTGCATCAGTAGCCAGTCAGGGTCGGCGATCGCCATGACGCTGGTTTCCTGTTCGCCGGTCAGATCGGCCAGGTTCTTGCGGGTTGCCCACATTGCGCGCCGGTCCCGGATGACGGCGGGACATGGTGCGCACCGGCACGTTGTCGAGCGCCTTGAGTGCCGAAGCCACCACGTGAATGGGGTCAGGCAGTCATCGCTTGCGGCGCGCAGCCCTGCCAGGGCGCGGATTCATTCCGTGCCGTCACATGACACGTGAGTCAACGCCGTGGCCCGCTTTATGCCGACTTGGTCGAAGCAGCAGCCCAGGGTGAGTAGGCGTCCGGGGAGTCCACAACTGAGTTGCATTGGGATCGGACAACTCGAACAGGGGATATGAGAAGTCAAGCGCGACAACGAACCATCTGCACCGTCTTGTGCGCCGCAGGCGTGCCGATGGGCGGGGTGGCTGTCGTGGGCGTCGCACTCCCGCATCCCCGAGTTCGTCCACCTCGCACAGCGCATCCGCGCCTACCGCGACCTCGTCCAAAAAACCGTCGACCACGGATTGTCCAACGCCAACTCGGAGTCGAACAACACCCATCTACGGGCACTGACCCAACGCCTCTACGGATTTCACAGCCCGACGCCCTCATCTCCATGGCACTGGTTACGGCGACGGACGACGCCCACCACTACCCGGCAGAGCACCATGAATCAGACCTACGGAAGCAGTAGATCCCGAGGACACGTGCTCTCCGAAACGGACCCACCACCCACTGGTATAAATCCAATAGCCCGAGTCTACGGCAGAGGCAGGGCGATTCTGAATCGCCGAGAGGGCCCTCTACGAATATCTTGGAACTGCGCAACGCCGTAGCTTCTTCTTCACTTTGAACCACGTAACAGTCCAAAACGTAGATAGGACACGGTGTTGCGCCCAAAACCCCTAGGTCAGCGAGCGCACGACAACGTCAGAAGACGTTGCCTCCCGAACGCTCATCTGCTCGGAAGCGCCGTGGGCGGTGTAGCCCGTCTACAACACCGCCAGACCGCTGGCGGTCGCTTCATGAATGTTGGTGACAGCGTTGGAACTCAACGGCTAGTCTTAGTGAGATGACCACTCCCCATCCATCGACTAGGGCGCAACCTAGGTCACCGAAACAACTCTGTTGGCCGACGTCGCGTCGACAGATTGGGGTCGTGGTACTGGTTGTTGGCCTGATATCAGTGCTGGCACTGGTTCTTGGCATCGTTGATTTTGTAAGGGTCCGCGCGGCGACGGTAGCGATTCCCGGTTTAGCGAATTCGACAAACGCGCCTACAGTCCGACCGGAGCAGCCTGCCAGTGCAAAAAAAGAGCTTTGCTCAGCCTATGAGGTTGCGGCCCGTTCAGTCACCGCAGACACCAATTCTGGGGACCGGGCTCTCGCGCGTATATCGTTAGTTAACGCAGCGGGGATGCTCGATGCGGCGGCAGCGAATCCAGCACTGAGTGTAGATTACCGTGAGGCCGCGCGCACTCTTGCATCGGCTTATCGCACGTCTAATGCGGTCAGCAGTGTTACAGACGGTAAGTCGCCGCTCTACCAATCAACATTGGACGACGCCGCTCGTGCAGCTAAGGCCATGGCTGCGATTTGCCGGTAACGGATTGCTCGCACTCATCAGGCCAAACTGAATTGACGCCGCAAGGTAGTTTAGGCGACGATTTATTGGGGGACGCAGGGTCCCACGTCCAGAGACAGGGACGATGGAGGGGTATTGGTGGCCGCGGACTGGCCGTCGGGGAATTACACAGCCCGACTTGTTGGTGCATGGTGGCCGCAACCGGCATCCGTGCTACACGCCGCGGCGGATCATTGGAGCGCACAGCAGCAACAGCAGGAAAGGTATGCGCTAGAACTACACAACAAGTGGACACGATTAGCGGCGCAAAACCAAGGGCATACAGCTGATGATTTGATATCGCGTTTTCAACGCGATGAAAGGCTCCATATTGATTTGTCAGAAATATACAAAATAAAAGTGTATGCCTTCGATAAGGCGTCCGATGCCGTCGACGGCTTACGAGAAGGACTTAGGGGTATTGCGGATGACTACAACCAAAGGATCGCTAGAGTTGAAAATTCCGAGGAATCTGCACTCGTCAAAACGGCGGAAATAGAAAATCTTATTGCAGAAGCAAATGGGTTCGCTAGTTACAAATCTGGCGCCGCGGTGGCTGCAATCGCTGAGTCGATTCAGAAGATTGAATCTGCTGAGGGGATGGTCGTATCGTCGCACCAATTTGTCGCCGCTCACGGGCGTAACGCCAATGAGTCTCTCGCACTCGCCACGCCAACTGGGATTCCCGGTAGTGACGGTGCGGGCCTAGGGATCAGCGACCATGGCGGTCACACCAGCGAAGGACTGCCCGGCGCTAGCGGGGCAGGGCTAGGAGCTCCCGGCAGTAGTGGCCACCTCGGGCTTGGCGCGCCAGCGGGAAGTGGTGCTGGCGCAGTTGCTGGGGGGGAAGAGGTGGTGCTAGCTACTCCGGCTAGCAGCGCACCCATGCCTGGTGCGCTGGCGCCGAGCAGGCCTGCCCTAAGCAGTCTGGGTGGCGCTTCCCCCGTATCCTTTAGCCAGGGCTTGTCGCCCAGCTCTCTAGGCCAGTCAGTCATATCCGCGATGGCAACCGGTCAGCCAGCAGGTGCGGGCGCGCAGTCCTCGGGCGCGATGCAGGCGACGGGGGCGGGGGCGGCTCCGCCGCCGCAGCCATCGCCGCCAGCGCTGGCGCCGCCGGTCGCGCCGTCGATACCTCCTATAGCCGTTAGTGAATCGTTCGTTCCCACAAGCAATGCCGTAGATTCGGTGACCAATTGTTCTCCGCCTGCATCCACGGCCGGGGACGGTGTGCAGGTGGCGTCCTCAGTGATGACGAGTGGTTCGTGGTCGGCGCCCGCGGTGCCGGTGGCCGGCGGGCCCGTCGCCTCCACTGGGCCACTGCTCGCATACGGTTCGGATTTGCGGCCGCCGGTGGTCACGCCCCCGCCATCGCTTCGACCCTCACTGCAGCGGTGTCGGGGGCCCCGGTTGCGCCGTCGTCCCCCTCAGTGGGGCCAATAGTTTCTCCGGTGGAACGCACCGCCCCCCCAACCACGGCGGGACAGGCGGGCGCGAGTACCTCGGCGCTCGTCGGTGATTCGGCGGCGTCGGCCGTGACCGGGGCTACCGCTGGAGCGGTTTCCAGCCGGGCTGCCGAGCAACAACGCCTACAGCGCATCGTTGATGCGGTGGCGCGTCAGGAACCGTGCTTGGCATGGGCGGCCGGTCTGCGCGACGACGGGACCACCAGCTTGCTGGTCACAGACCTGGCCGGCGGGTGGATTCCGCCGCACGTCCGGCTGCCCGCCCGTGTGACGCTCCTCGAACCGGCGGCACGCCGCGGCGACGCCAGCGCCGTCGAGCTGCTGGGGGCTGTAGTAACCGTAGCCGCCCATGAGCGGGCCGCTTACGTCGCCGAGGCCGACCCGGAGGCACCGGTGCTGAGCGGTGACCGGGCAGCGCGTTCTACGGCAGCCAAGGTCGCCGAACTCGGGCCCAGTCTGGTCGACGCCGTGCGGCGCCGCGACGGTCTGCCGCGGATAGCTCTGGCAGTCGCGGCGCCGGCGGCGCGAAAGACGGGTGTGCTGGAAAACGAAGCCGAACTTTTGCGAGCGTCCCTAACCGACATCCAGCACTCGGTGTTGAGCGCATATCCGCGTCACAACCAGGCACCTGTGGCGGACTGGATGTTGCTGGCCGCAGTCGAGGCGCTCATCGACGACGACGAATGTTTGGCGAACTACCACCTAGCCTGGTTCACCGCACTCACTGGCCGCGGCGCCTTTTAGGTTTAGGCCACCTGCCTTGGTCGACGTGAATACCGTGAGACGTGCGCTGTGCCAAAATGGCGAAGACGGCCGACTATGCGCGAGGTGGGTCTGAGGCACGGAACGGCAGGGGTGAGGTGATGACATGTCCGGAGACAGTTTGGCGCCGGCCCCTGCACCCGGAGTGGTGGGAAGTCCGATTCCGGCGTTTCCGCCCGAAACAGGCGTCAACCTACCGTCCGGCGCCACGATCACGATTACGCCGGACACGCTGTCGCAAGCCCTGTACGGAGTGCCGCTCCCGCCTCCGGTCGCGCCGACCCCGTTACCGCCGCCAGGCACCTCACCCGCCGATGCGGCGTCCGGCGCTCTGATTGCCGCCGGCAACGCTGGCGTGCCGGGTGACGTGGCGTCCAGCACCGAAGCGGATGCCGACCGCCGGGCGCACGCGGCGGATGCGTTGGCGAAGTTCCCTGCCCATGAAGCGAATTCGGCGCAGGAGATGCAAGCGGTCGGGGCGCAGGCGGACAGTCAAAAGGGCATGCAAATGGTCCAGCAGATGGCCTCGAGCGTCGCAGGCGCGCTCACCGGCGCCCTCGGAGGCCTCGTGAGCCCGTTGACGCAGCTTCCGCAGCAGGTCATGCAGGCGGGCCAAAGCGCAACGCAACCGCTGACGAGCGCGGTGCAACAGGCCGCTCAGGGCGCCGAGGCGCTTGCGGGCGGGGATCCGATGATCGTGGATGACGTCGGGTCCGGCTCTGAGATGGGTGCCGGTGACGGCGGCGGTGGGATCGGGAGCGATCTCGGCGGCACTACCCCAGCAGGCTCCCTCGGTCCGCCGCCGGTGCCGGGATCGTCTCCGCCAACCACGCCCGCGGGGGCGGCAGCGAAGCCAGTCGCGATGCCGCCAGCCGATGGCCCCACGCCAGCCCGGAGCCCCGCGGGTATGGCCGGCATGCCGATAATGCCGGGTATGGCGGGCGCAGCTGGTGAGGGCGGAAAAGACAAGCTAGCTGAGAAACGGGTTTCGGCGCCCGGGGTGCCCAACGGCCAGCCGGTCAAGGGCCGCCTGACGGCACCGCCGCCGAGTGTGCCGGTCACCAAGTCTGGCGACGGTAAGCCGACCGTGATGACTAACAGGCCAAATCGGCGGATCGTGATCGTGCCGCATGAGGACGAGGCAAAGGAGTAGCGCCCACGACGAGCACCACTGCCAACCCCGTGACCGGCATCACCGATGGCGCCGACGGTGAGTGGTCGGCCGCGTCGAACGGCCGTAGCCTCGCCATGGAATCCCCACCGGATCGACCGGGCTGGGATGCCCGTTACAGGCCAGAGTGTCGCCGTCTCATGCATGCTGTTGGGTGACACGGCGCGGGCGGGAAAATGTGGGAGTTGTCCAGCATGGATCGGGTGCGCGGGGACGCGACGACAACACGGCATCGGCGGGCAAGGAGTTGACCGATCCGTTTGTCTCCGAAGCCGTGGCGGCTCTGTCCCGCGGCCACGCCCTTTTCGCTGGCGACGTCGCCGGCAACGATCTTGGTGGTACGCCCACGCGAATTCGCACCCACGGGGACACGATCTCCATGGCGCGCCACATTCAGGCTGCGGCCGACCGGTCGAACAGGTCGACGCGAAGGCTGTACGATCTCGCCGACGCCGACGGGGAGTTCGAACGGATCGTCGCGGCGGCCCGGGTCGACCACACGCAGGCCAGGGTGGCGACCCGAATGATTCTGGACGCCGCCAAGGCAGACGCGGCGCCGGGCGCTGACACCCCGGTGGGCCGGCGTGAGGCGATCACCCGGATGGCGGCACGGCTTCGGGCGCAGCACCGGCACCTCATTCGATCGCGGCAGCGGTCGCGGTTGTTGGCGCGTCGGCTGCGGCGATTGCACTACCGACAGTTTCGAAGAAGCCCCCGCTCCGGGGGCACCGGTCGTGCCGCCGTGCAGGCGGCCATCCGAACGGCATTGGACATCAAGGGCATTCAGGACCCCACTGCCCGTGCCCGGTGGCGGCGCGGCATGGATTTGGTGGCCCGGCGTGAGTCCGGTTACAACGCCAGCGCGGTGAACAACTGGGATGTCAACGCGGCCAACGGCACGCCGAGCCGGGGAGCGTGGCAGTTCATCGCACCGACGTTCGCGGCGTATCACGAACCCGGAACGTCGACTGACATGCACGATCTGGTGGCGCAGGCTTGCGCATTCATCAACTATGCGCGGGCCCGGTACGGGGTGGCCGCCGACGCGTCGAACCTGGCTGATCGGATTCAGCAGGCCGACCCGCGCCGATCGTCCAGGGGGTACTGATGCCGCTGAGCTTGTCCAATCGCGACCAGAATTC